>CAYMVE010000097.1:0-7747 GCA_964393715.1 uncultured Bacteroidales bacterium
CCATTTTCCATTGAAAATTATAAAGACCTTCCTCCATGGGAGCAGTCAAGGTTGCCGTAAAAGTAGCGTTTTGACCGGGAGCCACACTTCCCGAAGTCAAATAAATACGGTTGGTGCCCCATGTGAAGTTATCCACAGGATACCAACTTCCCAATTTGTAATTATCCGAAGCGGTCCAAGTAGTCGTACCCGTATTTTTCATCGTAATAGTTACAGAAAACTGTTCTCCAGGATGCAACGAGGACGGAAGTCCCGAAAAAGAAACAAACTCGGCACGGTTTATTGGTTCTACAGATATTTGCACAATAGGAGTATATTCGCCAAACCACTCCAAATCCTCTTTTACCATTCTCCATTGAAAATCATATATCCCAGGTGTATTAGGTGCAATAGCATCAAAAGTAAAGGTATATTGATCGCCCGGATTTACATTATTGTTCAGATAAACTCTGTTCAAACCCCAATTCAAGTTATCTTGAGGACTTTGAGAACCTAAATAATAATTATCCGTAGTCGTCCATGTTGTTGTTCCAGTATTTTTCATCGTAATAGACACGGAAAAGTATTCTCCCGTATATAACGAGGATGGAACCCCAGAGAAAGAGACAAATTCAGCATTATTTATAGAATCTACGGTTATATGAATCACCGGAGTATAGTCTCCAAACCACCCCACATTTTCTTGTAGCATTTGCCACTGAAAATCATATACTCCGGGGGTGTTAGGGGCCGTCGCATTAAAAGTAAAGGTGTATTGATCCCCCGGATTTACATTGTTGTTCAGATAAACTCTGTTCAAGCCCCAATTCAAGTTGTCTTGCGGACTTTGGGAACCCAAATAATAATTATCGGCATCTGTCCATACCGTAGTACCCGTATTTTGCATAGTAATACTTACGGTAAAAGTCTGTCCGGGTAAAACTGCTGTTGGTACATTCTGCGAAACAAAAGCGGCATTGTTTATGGAACCTACAGTTATGTGAATAAGCAAAGTGTATTCTCCAAACCACCCCACACCGTCTTGTAGCATTTTCCACTGAAAATCATATACTCCGGGAGTAGTAGGGGCCGTAGCATCAAAAGTAAAAGTATATTGATCGCCCGGATTTACATCACTGTTCAGGTAAACCCTATTGAGCCCCCAATTTAGGTTGTCTTGCGGACTTTGTGAGCCCAAATGATAATTATCTGCATCGGTCCATGTAGTAGTTCCCGTATTTTGCATGGTGATACTTACCGAAAAAGTTTGTCCAGGCAAAACCGCTGTCGGCACATTTTGTGAAACAAAAGCAGCATTGTTTTGGGCAAATATGTTTACCGTAATCACGGAAACAAACAGAAATAATATTTTTTTCATAGGATTTGTTTTTTGCAAATTTAACTGATTTTACACAAACCAAAAAAGGGGCGGACAACATCCCCCCCTTTTTCCTCCATCATACATTGCCTTGTTCTTTAATAGGCAAACAGCGGATAATCCTTCATCATTTCTTTCACTTTTTGCCCTACTTTTTCAATAGTAGCCTCTTCTTTATCCGTGCCTATGCTGTTTATTACTTCATCAATCAATTCCACAATAAGCGGCATTGTATCTTCTTTCATGCCTCTGGTGGTAACAGCCGAAGTTCCCACTCTGATTCCCGAAGTTTGGAACGGAGAACGAGAATCAAACGGCACCATGTTTTTATTAATGGTAATATGTGCTTTTTCCAATGCCTTTTCCACTTGTTTACCCGTAATTTCCGGATATTTGGTTCTCAAATCTATCAGCATAAGATGATTGTCCGTTCCTCCGGAGACAATTTTATATCCTTTATCGTTAAAGGCTTTGGCCATCGATTCGGCATTCTTTCTAACTTGGTTCACATATTCTCCGTATTCATCCGTAAGCGCTTCTCCAAAGGCAACGGCTTTGGCCGCAATTACATGTTCCAGAGGTCCTCCTTGGGTACCGGGGAATACGGCAGAATCCAACACTTGAGAAAGCGTTTTGACTTTTCCTTTGGGTGTCGTATAACCCCACGGATTTTCTATGTCTTCGGCTATAAGTATCATACCGCCTCTCGGACCTCTCAATGTTTTATGCGTAGTGGTCGTAACTATATGGCAATGAGGAAACGGATTTTTGAGCAATCCTCTTGCAATCAAACCTGAGGGGTGTGAAATGTCCGCCATCAAAATAGCCCCTACACTGTCGGCAATTTTTCGCATTCTTTCGTAATCCCAATCTCTGGAATAAGCAGATGCACCGGCTATTATGAGTTTCGGCTTTTCTCTCAGGGCAATTTCTTCCATTTCATCATAATCAATATACCCGTCCTCTCCTACATGATACGGTATGGGCTGGAACAATATACCGGAATAATTTACATGAGAACCGTGGGTCAAATGCCCTCCATGAGCCAAATCCAATCCCATAAATTTATCTCCGGGCTTTAAAGCTGCAAGCATTACGGCAGCATTAGCCTGAGCTCCTGAATGTGGCTGTACATTAGCCCATACGGCACCAAACAATTGTTTGGCTCTTTCTATGGCTATGGTCTCTACTTCATCAACATATTGACATCCTCCGTAATATCTCTTTCCGGGATATCCTTCGGCATATTTGTTGGTAAGCCATGAGCCCATGGCCTGCATAACTTGGTCACTTACAAAATTTTCGGAAGCAATCAATTCTATTCCGTTCAACTGTCGTTGATGTTCTTTCTCAATAAAACTGAAAACGGTTTCGTCTCTTTTCATCTCGTTATTTTTTTATTGTTTTACGCAAACAAAGTTAACTAATTTTTATTCTTTTATACCTTTCGCACAAACAAACTGTTTTTAATTATCATACTCGAACATTGGGTCCCAAGGCGGTAATTTGATTTTCTTTTGATTTAATTGGTCTAATATTTTTTTGCTCAAATATTTTTTATTGATCACGATTCTAAACATATAATTGTCAAACCACTCGTCGGTCATAATCAAATAACCGTTATGCCCGTTATTAGCCCCCCAACTGTTTTCCAACAACCATTTGGTAATTTTTCCGTTTTTGTCCACATCCACTCCAACCAATGCCATACCATGGGTAGAACCACTCTGATGCGTCAATATTCTGGCCTTTTTGTCCATCCCGAATTTTGTATCGAACAAACTTTCGTAATCGTAATTTCCCATGGCCAAAATGCCTTTGTCTCTGCTCAATTCCTTACCCACATCACAAGAAAAATACATGGCTTCATTGTTTTTAATGGATTCGAGTGCCGCATTTTTAAATTCGGATGCCGGCAAATTGATAAACCACCAATTAATACCTTCGTACAAATTGCGGTCAAACTCTATTTCGTAAACTTTGTAATACTCCCTGCTCGGATCGTCCATTATCAACACATAATCGTCCATATTCAAACCGATATATTCGTCATAAAAGGATTTCGGCGTATATTTTTTCCACTCACTCACTTTACCGTCGGCATCTTTATACCTCCATTCAAATTCCGTAGGCGGTTCTCCCAACATCATGACCAAAATTTTGTATATGTCTTTCAACATTTCTACCTTTTCCTTTTCAAGATCGTCGTATTTTGCTCCTTTTTGGGCTTTTTCTTTCAACCGGTATCCGTATTCTCTCAATTTATAGGACAATATTTTAGCAAGACTCCGCGTATTTTCGCTGTTATAGGTCTCTGGCATCACTTCTTTGGGTACCACCCCATATTTCTTCACCAAGTTGACAAACAAATTCCATACCCCGCCATCGCCAATAGGATTGCTAAACAACCAATCAACCGTTCTATCGGAAAAATCAGCCTTCCCTGTTTGAATAATTCCTTCCAAAAACAAATTGGATTTTTCCAACTGGTCATAAAAATATAAATAATTCGTAGAAAATTCAAAAGAAGGTAAATTTAATTTTTCAATAATGATAGGCCTGATAGTATTAAGGCTCGCAAACATCCAACACCTTCCGGATTGTTTTTGGTTGGTTATTCCTTTGGTTTTCACCTTGTACTTAAAATTATCGTCAATATTATCGTTATCGCCCGTATAAGCAAGTTTGTTTACGGGATTATGTTGTACGGCATGCTCTACGGCTTTGTAATAATTACTCTCCTTGTAACTTTGTTTCAACTCTTTCAAAATATCATTGGTAATAGCCCCTTTTTTCAGCTCCTGGGTATAACCGATAACCGCTGGCAGAAACCACACAAAAAATAAAATTTTCTTTTTCATAACCACATGCTTTTATTCGTTATACATAAATTGCTGAACTATTTCTTCTTTTGACAAAATTTTTATATTGGTAACCAAGAAATCTCCTCTTAAAAAATTTCCGTACACATTAATTTCTTTTAGTATGTTACGAAGCAATGCTTTCACATCACTCCCAAACTCGGTCAAAAACAAAAATGCTGCAAAAAAATCTTCAAAATACAATTTCTCCAAAATCCCTCCATTAGATTTTAAGCCGTCATATAGCTCGTTTTTTATCACCAACCGCTGATAATCAGACAACAACTCGTTATCTCTATGCGCAAAAACTCCAAAATACCTTATTTTCTCATCCTTTCCACCTAAACCGGTAAAAACCAAAATTTTGTTTTCGTCTCCCAAGAGATTTTCCATAACGACTTGACTCTGACGCAATACAATCTTCACCCACTCTTTTAATTCTTCTCCGGCATGCTTTTCAAACTCTTTCAAGGCCTTATAAAATCTGACATCATCCATAAAAGCCATTTTGACCAGCAATTCTTTTTTCTCCGGCAAGGGAACATCTGGAGAATATAATTTTTCTACAGATTTCAACAAGCTTTCTTTATCTTCATTTTCAAACTTCCATTCAGATGCTTTTAACTTCAAAAATATGGAATACAACTGCAATTGCATACGAAAAGGAACGGCTGCATAATCAATAATAACGCCCTCCTTAGTACCTTTTATAAATTTATGAAAAGAATCGAAATCCGAAATAATATCCATTTGTCTTATATTTTTCTGTTCAAATATACACTTTTTTCAACAAACCAGTCAAACATATAAACAACAAACACAATCGCAACTTTCGTGCAAAAAATAATCACAACTCAATACTTTCCTCCCAAAATCATTTTTTAACATCATTCAATAAGAAACAACCACATCAAATAACTATTATTTGTTTCGGTAGTCTTTTTAGTGTAATTTAGTAAAAAATAAAAAAGTTTTCAGCCATGAAAAGAATAGGATTCATAATGTTGCTAATCAGCATCTTATTGCCAACACTCACACTGGCACAACCTAACAAAATTTCTTATCAAGCCATCATCAGAGATGCCAGTGGAAATGTGTTGCAAAACCAAAACATCATACTCCAAATCGACATCTTGCAAGGTAGCCAAACCGGTACCGTGGTCTATTCCGAATGGCACAATGTCACCACCAACTCATACGGATTGGTAAATGTCAATATCGGCGAAGGTACTCCTAACACAGGAAGCTTCGATGCTATCGACTGGGCAGCAGGACCTTATTTCCTCAAAACTTCCGTCGATTTGCTCGACGGAAACGGCCTCCAGGAACTTGGCACCCAGCAAATAGTCAGCGTGCCTTATGCCCTGTATGCCAAAGAAGCCGGTAATGCCAACAATTATACTGCCGGTAACGGCATTGCCATCAACGGCAATACCATTGAAAACACAGCTCCCGACCAAGTCGTAAACATTACAGGACAAGGGGCAACTTCCGTAACAGGTACCTATCCCAACTTTACCATATCTTCTACCGACAATGTGGATGACGCCGATGCAGACCCCACCAACGAATTACAAAGCCTGAACATATCCAACGACACGCTTTATCTGAGCAATGCCAACAGCGTTTATCTGAATAGCATGGCGGCTGCCGGTAACAACGGTGAAGTTCAATTCAATCACAACGGACAATTGGATGCCTCCCCTTCCCTCTACTGGGACATCACCAAAGAACGACTCGGTATCGGTACCAACACACCACAAGGTAGAGTCGTGATACAACAAGACCCGGATGCTCCCGATTCATTGCCTCTCTTTGAAGTCAAAGATAAAAACGGTGACCCCGTATTCGTCGTTTATCCTGATAGCGTACATGTATTCTTATCGGAAGATAGTGCTAAATCTTCTTCTGCTCACTGTGTAAGCCATTTTGCCGTCAGTGGTAGAGTTAGCCAAAAAGGGACTTCCCAACCTTACCTACAAGTAACTCAGGGATGTACTCATATCAGCTTCGAAGAAGACAACAACAATTCGCCGGAAAGCGGTTTCGCCGTTATTGGAAGAAATAACTCCAAAAGCAGCAGTAACGATTATTTTGTGGTAAGTCCCGAAGACACAGCCAACATTATCAATCCCAGTCAGCCAAGAGTATATTGGTATCCAAACAAAAACGCTTTCCTCACCGGACAAGTACTCATCGAAAGTCCCGATAGTGTAGGCACCAATTCTTTTTCGGCAGGTTATGAAAGCAAGGCCATAGGAGAATACTCGCAAGCAATGGGATATAAAGCCATTGCAAGAGGTAATAATTCCACGGCAATTGGAAATAATGCCAAAGCGTTGTCTCCGTTATCTTATGCTTTTGGTAACAACGCTACGGTATTGGATAGTGGTAGTTATGCGATTGGATCAGGTGCAGAAGCCGGAGGGAAATACAGTTTTGCAATTGGTTCTACAGGTATTGATTCAGCCGGGAATAATACCGGAGCCACGATTGCGAGCGGAGATTACAGCTATGCCTTCGGTATGGGGGCACAAGCTACATCTCGTGGTGCCTTTTCAATAGGAACAGCAACTATAGCCACCGGAGCATATTCATTCGCAATGGGACGCAATACTTATGTTACCGGACACAGTGCCATAGCCATAGGAGCTGGTACGCAAGTAACCGGTAATTTTTCTTTTGCAGGTGGTTGGGAAAGTAAAGCCTTTGGTCTCACTTCTTTTGCTTTTGGAGACCAATCCATTGCAAGAACAAATTGGAGTATGGCTGTCGGCGATCATTGTATTGCCGGATTATATGACGAAGGAGGAATTGCTTTGGGCGCAGATGCCAAAGCTTACGGAGGTTATTCGTTTTCAGCAGGCACGAACACCTTAACAGATATGGAAGCCACAAATGGAATAGCAATGGGATACTGGGCAACTGCCAGAGGAATAAATGCCACCTCCCTAGGACAATTTACTATCGCAAGGTCTTACAATGAAATAGTAGTAGGAAGAAGCAATGATACCCTCGGGAATACCAGCATAACCTCATGGGTAGACACAGACCCGTTATTCGTGATTGGAAACGGAGACTGGAACCCTTGGGACACAACCGGAACAAGACACAATGCCGTTACTGTGCTTAAAAACGGAAAAGTAGGAATAGGAACAACACAACCCGGTGAATTATTGCATGTTTATGGAGTATCTCCTAACATAGAAATTTCCAATACCGACGAAACGGAATCGGGTATTATCATAAACGACGCCCAAGGAGCAACCGACCAATTAGCCAAAATCCTTTACAATTCAGGAGGATGGGGTCCCAATAATACAGGGAATTCCCTGAATTTTTATAATGGTCCAACTACTATCCCACAACTTTCTATCAACAATGACGGAATCCGTATAGGAGTAGGAAACACCATAAAAAAAGTACAACACGGAAGTTTCAATGCAGGAACTAACTCTGGAAATGGTGTCAAAACTGTAACAATCTATTTCCCATATGATTTTGCAAATGCTCCTCATGTAATAGTAAC
>CAYMVE010000098.1:0-7733 GCA_964393715.1 uncultured Bacteroidales bacterium
AGCCCCCTCTACCGCTTTGCGGGATTCGTCCACAACATAAATTATGGCTTTGGGTGGTTGTGTTTTTTTACAACCGGTTTCCAACACGAATACCGCCAGCAATATCAAAACCACTTTTTTCATGGAACGGCCTCTTTAACTTTGCAAAGATAACAATTTTTTATAAAAACAAAACGGTTTTTTCTTTCTCCACACTCATTTTAACGGAACGTCCCAAAACAAGCGGTAGATTTTTTTTAAGATGTCCTATGCCTTTTATAAACCCAACCGGAATTCCTAGTTCGGCAACATGTTCATAAATAATTTCACAGGCATCTTTGCCAAAAGGTACGGTATTGTCGTGCATATCCGGCATATCTCCTACAAGCATTCCGGATATACGGTTCAAAACACCACCGGTTTTCAAATTCATCATCATCCGGTCTATATGATACAAGTACTCGTCCAAATCTTCTATAAACAAAATTTTTCCGTCGTAATTCGTTTCATAAGCAGTGCCTCTCAAACTGTAAATAACGGATAAATTGCCTCCGGCAATTTCGGCTTCTACATAACCGGGCACATTTAAATTGTTACCTTCAAATTCATAAGTAACGGGACCTTGTCCGAAAAGGAGCTTTTTCAGGTGATTCAAAGTATCCGGTGTATTGATTTCAAAATTTACAGGCATGGTAGCATGTAGCGACATAATCCCCGTTTTGTTCAGGTACGAATGCAAAACGGTAATATCGCTGTAACCTATCAGCCACTTGGGTGTGACAAATGAGGGCTTCTGTCGCAATGCCGTGCTCAATGTCCTGATAGTTCCGTAACCGCCCCGTGCACATAAAACGGCCTTTATGCTTTCGTCTGCAAAGGCATTTATTAAATCTTCCGCCCTTTGCTCATCGGTACCGGCAAATTGATGGCATGCGGCATGTAAATTCTTTCCCATTACAGCTTCAAGCCCCCACGATTCCAAAATCTCAATTGCAGGCGCTACTTCCTCCACACTGATTTTACGGGCAGGGGCTATTATGGCTATTTTATCTCCTTTTCTTAAAAAAGACGGCTCCTGCATATTGTCAAAAATCTATTTCGAGCATTATGGGACAATGGTCGGAATGTACCACATTATCCAAGATGTCGGCATCTTTTACTTTTTCCACCAGATTTTCCGTAACAAAAAAGTAATCTATCCGCCAGCCTTTGTTTCTTTCACGGGCTTTGAACCGATAGGTCCACCAACTGTAACGGTGCGGTTCCGTGTGGAATAATCGGAAGGTATCCACAAAACCCGTTGCCAAAAATCGATCGACCCATTCTCTTTCTTCCGGCAAGAAACCGGAATTTTTGGCATTACCAACCGGATCGTGGATGTCTATTTCCTTATGGGCAATATTAAGGTCACCCGTAACAATTAGATAGGGGCGTTCTTTTCGTAAATCGTTTACCCATCCAAGGAAAAATTCCAACCACTCCATTTTGAAATCTTGCCTCTCTTGTCCCGAAGTTCCCGAAGGATGATAAATGTTGATAAGTGTTATGTCTCCATAGTCGGCTCTAATAACCCGGCCTTCGTTGTCGTATTTTTCCTCACCTATGCCATATACTACCTTGTCGGGCTTTACTTTGGTCAAGATGCCAACTCCGCTGTATCCTTTTTTTACGGCACTATGCCAATAGGTATGGTATCCCAACTCTTCAAAAGTGGCTTTGTCTATCTGGTCTTCTTGTGCTTTGGTTTCCTGCACGCAAAGAATATCAGGATTTTCCTGTTTCATCCATTCCAGCAGGCCTTTTTTTATGGCAGCCCTTATACCGTTCAGATTGTACGAATAAATCTTCATTTTACGCTTTATTTTTGTTTTTTATCACATTACGGACAAAATCCACAAATAACGGATGTGGCTTCAAAACCGTACTTTTGTATTCCGGATGAAACTGAACACCGATATACCAGGAGTGGTTTTGTAATTGTACAATTTCCACCAAATTGGTATCCGGATTTTTCCCTACGGCTTTCAATCCTTTATCTTCAAACTCTTTCAAATACTTATTGTTAAATTCGTATCTGTGACGGTGGCGTTCTCTTACGATTTCCTTACGGTAAACCTCCTTGTATAAATAAGAATTCTTGTCAAGTTTACATTCATAGGCCCCCAATCTCATGGTACCGCCTTTTTCAATAATATGTTTTTGGTCTTCCATCAAATCGATAACCGGATAAGGAGTATGCGAATTAAATTCGGTGGAATCGGCATTTTCCATGCCTAATTCATTTCTGGCAAACTCTATCACCATACATTGCATCCCCAAACATATTCCCAATGTAGGTACATTGTTTTTGCGTCCGAAATTGGCGGCAATTATTTTACCTTCAATCCCCCGGTGTCCAAATCCGGGTGCAATGAGAATACCGTCGTATCCTGCCAATTTTTCACTGACATTGTCGTAAGTGATTTCTTCGGAATTGACATAGGCAACTTCTACCTTGCAATCGTTTGCTGCTCCGGCATGAATAAACGATTCGTTGATGGATTTGTAAGCATCGGGCAATTGGATATACTTTCCGACCAATGCAATTTTAACCGTATGCTTGTAATTTTTCAATTTTTCAAGAAACTTGTGCCAATCGGACAATTCGGCATCCGATTTTACCGGTAAATTCAATTTGTACAATGCCACCAAGTCCAGTTTTTCTTTTTTCATGAGCATGGGAACTTCGTAGATAGAGGAAGCATCGATAGCTTCCACAACCGAATCGCGATTGACATTACAGAATAAAGCTACCTTGTCTCTGATTTCGTTTGACAAAGATTTTTCGGTACGCAACACGATGATATTGGGCTGCACACCAAGTTTAAGCAATTCTTTAACAGAATGCTGTGTTGGTTTGGTTTTCAATTCTTTAGAAGTTGATAAAAACGGCACAAGGGTAAGATGTACCACCAGCACATTTTCGTGTCCCAATTCCCATTTCATTTGTCTTACCGCCTCGATAAACGGTAATGACTCGATATCGCCTACCGTACCGCCTATTTCAACCAAAACAATTTCATATTTGTATTTGGCACCCAACAATTTTATTCTTCGCTTAATCTCGTCGGTTATATGCGGAATTATTTGAACGGTTTTACCCAGATAGTCTCCTCGTCTTTCTTTTTCAATAACCGTCTTATATACTTTTCCGGTAGTTACATTATTAGCTTTGGATGTGGGCACATTTAGGAATCGTTCGTAGTGGCCGAGGTCAAGGTCCGTTTCGGCTCCATCGTCGGTAACATAACATTCTCCGTGTTCATAAGGGTTGAGGGTTCCGGGGTCCACATTCAAATAAGGGTCTAACTTCTGAATAGTAACCGAATACCCCCGAGCTTGTAACAGCTTGGCTAACGAAGCCGTTACAATTCCCTTGCCTAATGAAGAGGTAACTCCTCCGGTAATGAATATATACTTTGTATTTGTCATAGCTATATTAAAATTTATAACTCATTCCGAAACTTGGCATAAACGGTAATTGATACACTTCTCTGTGCCCTATTCTATCAAAATAGAAAATATTTTTTCGGTTATAGACATTAGTTATGGTAAATACAAATTCCATACGGGAACTATTTACAAATTCTATCCAATGTTTCAGCGTGAAATCCAGTCGATGATAATCGGGTAACCGTTCGCCGTTAAGTTCTCCGTAAATAAATCCTATTTGTCCGTTTTCGCTTACATAATCGGTGGTAATGGAATTAAATATCGGTTGTTCAAAATTGCCCTGTGTTTGTGTAAACGGAAATCCGGATCCGAAGTTCCAACGGAAACTCACTTCCCAATTCTTTATTTCACCTAATTTGTAAGTAGCAATGAAATTTACATTATGGCGCCTGTCAAAGTGTGGTACATATTCCTGTACTCCGTCAAATCTGTGTGAAAAACCCAAGGAATATACCAACCAAATATACAATCTGTCATAATCGTATTTTGTGAGAAAATCGACACCGTAAGCGTTGCCGTTTTCAATTATAAAATCTTTTTTCATATAGTCGGGAATGTCCGCATTGTTTTCGGAATCTTCGTATATCTTATCTCTGTTAATATTGGTCAGTTGGTCAAAATGTTTGTAGTATCCTTCCACATTCACCATGATTTTTTGGGTCAAATCATATTCAAAGCCCAGCACGAAATGTTTGGCTTTTTGCAATTTGGTTTTAACGGGTTTTCCATTAAAAGTGGCGGGCAAATTTTCGGGACCGGAAAGAAATCCGTAAAACAAGTTTACCACATCTCTATCGGAAGTAGCACTTATAAGGTTTTGAGAATACATTCCCATAGCGGTTTTTAGCCTTAAACGGTCATTAACTTTGTATTTGATGCCCAAACGAGGTTCCGGAGACATTTCCGAAAGAGAAGCATAATATTGCAATCTCATTCCCGGCTCTATTATAAATTTCTTTAAATTAGCTTTGTACGACATGAAAAATCCCAGTTCCGTGGTATTTTCTTCTTGTTTTATAGGAATCCCCAATACATTGTAAAATAAAAAATTTGTCTTAAACCCCTGAATATCAAATCCGTATCTAAATTGGTTTTTACCAAAAAAATATTTGTATTCCATAGCTAAATTAAACCCGCCGATACTGCTTTCGCGAGGATAATTATCCACATCGTCGAGGGCTATGTGATAATTTGATACGGAAAAATGGGCTTTCATCAGAGCATTGGAAGCGGCTGGAACAATAAGGAAACTGGTTCCTAAACCGGATTCTTGCCAGTTGAGGTTCGAAAGGGCGTTATAATTCACCCTGTCCGAATAATTGAATCCGAAAACGCTTATCTTGTTCCCGCGACCGGCATTTATGGTTATCTTTCCGTACAAATCGGTATAATTAAACGGCAGCCCGCCTGTATCAATGTAGGTATATAGCAGTTTTGACGATTGTTCCAAGTAAGAGGTTTTGGCTGAAAATATGTAAGATGCACTGGCCTTCCCGTCGTCGTTGTCTCTGACAATAGGCCCTTCCAACATGGCTTTGGCACCAAAAGTACTCATACTTACTTTTCCTCCGAATTTTTTGCGGTTTCCGTCTCGCATGGTAATATCCATGATAGAGGAAATCCTATCTCCGTATTCAGCACCAAATCCGCCGGTATAAACATCTACATTCCTGATAATATCGGCATCAATTACCGAAAAGAGCCCGATGCTGTGAAACGGATTGTAAATGGTCATTCCGTCCAGAATCACTTTGTTTTGAATGGGGGATCCGCCACGAATATACAGCTGTCCACCTTGGTCTCCGGTAAATACGACACCGGGCAATACTTGCAGGTATTGGGCCAAATCGGGTGTTGCTCCAATGGTAGGTAATTGTTTGAGTTGTTTGGGAGCAATTTTAATAATGGAGGCTTTCACTTCCGTTTTCATTTCTTGTTTTTCGGCCGAGACTTGTACCGTTTTCAACTTGATTGAAGAAGGTGCCAAATAGATTTTCTTGTTTACTATTTTATTCTTTTCGACCTTTACGGGAATTTCCTTTTTTTCGTAGCCCATATACTGGATAAGCATTGTATAATTTCCGGCCGGTACTTTGGTTATGTTGAAAAAACCGTTGACATCGGTAGATGCACCGTAAGGAGTATTTTTAAGGACGATATTAACAAACATTAGCGGCTCTCCGTTGTTTTTGTCATACACGAAACCGCGTATTGCTCCGTCTTGCGAAAATCCATAAAAAAGATTTCCCGCCAGAAGCGGGAAAATCAGTATAAACCTCATAAGCTTATCCATCTGACTCAGGTCTTATTTTTGTAAAAATCTTCTTAATATGTTTAATTTCTTCGTTAGAAAATCAATTTTTGATTTTTTGGCTTCTATTTTGTCTCTGATCTGTTGCAAAAATTCATTGTCGGAATCGGAAAAGAATGCCAGATTGTTTTCATATTTGATGATTTGTTTTTCCAACTCCCTGATTCTTTTGTTTATAGCGGTCATTTCATTCTGTAAGAAATGGTCAAATCCTTTTGAATTTTGGCGTTCACGCACTTTTTCTTCATAGAAAAACAAGGCTTTTTTATCTTCGTCTATTTGGGCTTTTTCGTAAAGTTCTTTCAACGCTTCGGAATACGCCTTGTTTATTTCGTCTTTGTTTTCAATAGGCACAAAACCTATTTCGTTCCACTTGCTTGTAAACTCATCGATTTTACTAATATCCGCTTCCATATTTCCGGAAGGTTCAAATGATTTCATTTCTTCTATCAGGGCTTTTTTCAAATCGAGATTTTCTTTTTCCTTGGCTTTAAGAGAATCGTAATATTCAGCTCTTCTGTCAAAGAAATAATTGCAAACTTCCCTGAACTTTTGCCAAATCTTATCTGATTCTTCTTGCGGTACAGGACCTATTTCTTTCCATTCGTTTTGAATTTTAATAATTTCGTGGGTCGTCTTTTTCCAATCGGTACTGTCTTTTATGGCTTCTACTCTTTCTATGAGTTTTAATTTCTTTTCGAGGTTTTGCTTCAAAATTTCGTCATAGTTTTCAAAAAAGGCTCTTTTCTTGTCAAAAAACTTGTCGAAAGCCGCTCTGAATTGTTCGTAAATGGAATCGTTGTATTTTTTCGGTACCCTGCCTATGGTCCTCCATATTTGGTCAAGTTCCAGCAACTTGTCTTTTTGGGCTTTCCATTCTCTGGGTTTTGTATATTCACCGTTGGCTATTTTTTCGGCTTCTTTAACCAGTTCCGATTTCTTTTTCAGGTTTTCGTTTTCTTTTCGGCGTTTTTCTTTGAAGAATGAAGAATAGGCTTCGTTAATCTTTTTAGATATGGTTCTGAATTTTTCCCATAGCTCGTCTTTTTTGTCTTTGGGAACGGGACCTATTTCTTTCCACTTTTTGTGCAAATCTTGCAGTTCGTTAAACGACTTGATAGGCAAAGTCTCATAGGGCAATGACTCTGCAATTTTTATGATTTTTACTTTTTCTTCATAATTCTTTTGCCGGTCTATCTCCATCAATTCGCGGCTTATTTCAAGGTAATCGTACACCATTTCAACCGCAATGTTGTAACTCTCCATCAGGTCCTTATACTTATTGGACGGCACACTGCCAATCTTCCGCCATTCGGACTCCAATTCCTTAAATTTTCTGTAAACCGTTCCGGGATTTTCGGCACTTTGCGAGAGTTCTTTTATTTGTTCTATAATTTCCAGTTTTCTCACCAAATTGTTTTTTTGGTATTCGGCTCTTCTGCGATAATATTCTTTCAGTTCTTCATTGAACTTATTTACCAAAGCGTCAAATTTTTCTTTGTAATACGAATCGTCCGGCTCCGGTTTGAAATCTTCTGCTCTTCCACCTTCATCAACAAATTGTTGTTTTTTTCCGGCAATGTATTCTTGATATTTTTTTTCAAAATAATCTTTCAGTTCCCTAACGATTTTGGCAATTAACCCGGCATTAGACCTTTGGGAAAGATTGGCTAAAATATCGTTTTCAAAATAATCAAGTATGCCTTCTACATCAAGTTTTTCCAATTTTTTCAGTTCGTCCTCCAAATTATATCTTTTATATTCATTAGGTGGGATTTCGGCTGTTTCCAATTGTTCAACTTCTTCCGAAGAAATAACTTTTTCAGCCTTAACTTTTTGATCTTCTTGATCGGTAGAATGGTTACTGTCGGGTAAATTTTCTTGATTGTCTGTTGCTTTGTATTCTTCTGCCATACCAAAAAACTTTTAAGTTAGCACAAATATAATGCTA
>CAYMVE010000099.1:0-7711 GCA_964393715.1 uncultured Bacteroidales bacterium
GTTCCTCTGTTCTTTTTAGCAAACAAATAGTTAAACAAAGCTGTCCTTACCCCTCCTATATGTAACGGTCCGGTCGGACTCGGTGCAAATCTTACTCTCACTTCCCTTTCCATAATTATTCCGCTTTTTCCAGTTTGATTTGATATTCTTCAATAACAGGATTTATAAGTATTTTTTCCGCAATCTCTTTGCTCACGGTTTCAGCTTCCGTTTCATCCGAAGCTTCTATCTCGAAAATGATATGTTTCCCAATACGAACCTGATCCACGTTTTCGTAACCTTGATTTTTCATTATGTTTTGTACGGCTTTACCTTGCGGATCCAGTAGGGTTTTCAAGGGCATCACATCCACACTGATTTTAAATTTCATAGTAAATCAAATTTAGTTTGCCGCAAAGTTACATAAATTTCCAACCCGACTTTATGTTTGCCCCCACAAAAAAACGGGCACCACACAGGTACCCGTTTCTTCGGATAAATAAAGCAGATGACAGCCGATGTTATAACTTTATAGAATGCACTATAACTACTTTTTCTTTATACGATCCCGTATCCGTATTCACAATAAGGTAATAGATACCGTCCGGCAAATTACTTACATCCACCCTGCTATTTAATTGATTGCCCAATTGACTGTGGGCAAGTTCTTTAACAACCTGTCCCATAGTATTCACTATGTAAGCATCATATACCGTTTCCAGAGGGAACATTACCGATACGGATGCCATGCTATTAACCGGATTGGGAGAAACATCGATATGAGGTTTTACAACTCCTCTCCTTACCAAATCTTCGATAAATCGACGCGGTATGGCTTCTCTATCGTCTTCATTACCAACTTGTTCTATGTGTCCGGCCAAATTGCCCGGGCCGAATGAATGAGTTGTATTTACATGAGGTGTTACATTAGTAACCGTAGCCTGCATGTTTATATCCGCTTCAAAAAATCCTGCACTATCCGGATTAAATCCCTCATTATCATCTTTTCGGTTGTAGCAAGAGGGGACATAAAAATACCATCCGGCAGCACATCCGTTGGCATCCCTTACAATAATTATGTAATAATCATCTGCTAGCACCCACACATTATCATCGGTTCCCAATTGATTACCATCCGTATCATACCATTCGTATTGATAATCCGGCGTTCCACCACTAGCTTCCGCCGTCACATGCACAATACAAAGACCGAACAAAGTGTACCACTGCCCGTGTAATGTTACATCCAACGAATCAGGCTGTGTTACGGTAATTGTTCCGGAAACCTGATTGGGACATCCATCCGTTACGGTAACCGTATAATCACCTACCGGCAAATTAGTTATGGTAGCTGTAGTTTCCCCATTTGACCATTGATATGTATAAGGAGGAAAACCATCACTTGCCATAGCGGTTACTTGCGCAGTACTATCACCGTAACACAAAATATCGCTATCTTGTTGCAAAGCAACCGAAAGAGGCGGATGATAATTTATATGTACGGTTTCCACCACACGACAACCACTTGCATCGGATACGGTAACGGTATAGTCTCCTTCACCGAGTCCGGAAACGGTTTGAGTTTTATCTCCCGTGGACCATTCATAATAGAAAGGACCTACACCTTCGTTGGGCGTTACGGTTATTTCTCCGTCGTTCTCTCCCGTACATCCCGCATCATGTACATCAACCGAAATCCCTTCAAAACATCCGTACTTGGCAATAAATACATCGGATTTTCCGGGATTGGTATTATCCAAAGAAAGATTTCCTTTGAATACCACTTGGGATGAATTAAAATACCCTATTACAAAAAAATGATTGTTGTTATCATCTACAATCCTATAACCGGCATTTACTCCGACATCCGACACATCCATTTTCCATGCTCCGGAAAAATTACCGCCCGAAGTTATAGCACCTACAAACGGTTCTCTATTGGCATTGGCTATCAATGTAGTATTTCCCCAATCTAATGTATCAGAGAACCAACCGGTTATCATAAGTTTATTATTCAAATTATCATAAGCACACCCTATCGCCCTATCTTCACCGGAAGACTGTCTAGTAAGCACCCATACCGGATTGCCATCCGAATCAAACTTCCCAATAAACATATCTTCATCGCCCCCAGCTGTTTCTAGATGATAATTATCCACATCAAAACTGTAATGGAAAAATCCGGCTAAATAAATATTTTCTCCATCGGAAGCCATATCCCAGATAGCATCCACACCATAACCACCCCAACCTTTTGCCCATACCGGATTGCCATCCGAATCCAGTTTCATAAACAAAAAATCCCTGCTTCTGTTCACACTCAGCAAAGTATCACCGGCATAAATCAAGGTGTCGGAAAAATATCCGGACAAATACAATGCACCATTGAGATATAAAATGTTGGGGATGTGAATACCGGCATTACCCGTAGAATAAAAACGCCTTGCAAAAATCAGATTCCCGTCCATATCATACTTCGCCAAAAAATAATTTTTTGTAGTAGAGCCTTCTAAGGTAGTATCTGCAGATTTTGAAAGGTGTATGCTGTTATAATAATGACCTACTACATAAAGGTAAGTACCGTCTGAAGTAATTGCGCGACTCTTTTGTATCCCTTCGTTAGTTCCCATATTCTTCACCCAAACTACTTCCCCGTCTTTTGAAATTTTAGCCAAAAAAGCATCTTTTTCATCCATGGCAGAAATGGTATAATCACCCAAGGTTATTTGATCTCCAAAACTACCGGTAATGTAAATGTTTCCCATACCATCTACATAAATATTCTTCGGATCATCAAACAAAGTATTTCCAATCCTTAAAGACCACAATAGATGTCCATACTTATCCAGTTTTGCCAACAACATATCTTTTTTGTCTTCCGTTATGGAAGCAAAAGATTGGCCTGCAAAAGAAGCTTGCCCAACAAGTTCCATCAATACAATCAAATTACCGTTATTATCAATTTTTATAGCCTCGGGTTTCAAATTTTCCGTACCGGCCAATTGCAAAGCCCAAATCCAATCTTGTGCATTTTGAACGAAAGGAAATAAAATCAAAAAAGAGAGGAAAATAATTCTTTTTACCATGGCTACATCTGCTTTACAAATCCGCTCTTAAATACGAACCTCACAACTAAACAACACTAACAAATTGACAAACCGAAGCATATTATACATCAAACAAAACTTTTCCTTGACCAAAAACAAAACAACGCATAACAATCTAATAACCAACCAATTAAGGTTTTATACCGTTTTTTCTTATGTGCTAAACAATTATACAGTATATTTGTGCTTCCAAAAATCTAACAAAAAATGGATAGAAATTCAATAATAGGATTGGTATTAATGGCATTGGTTTTAGTACTTTATTACCAGTGGACAACCCCCCCCAAAGAACAATTGGAAAGGATGAGGGCACAACAAGACTCTTTGGCAAGAATAGAGGCTACCAATACCCAGCAAGCAGAAACACAATCACCTCATACATCTGGTCTTGATTCCGTTAAAAATTTTCAACCGGACACATCGGCAAACGACTCCCTCCTTAAAATAAAATTAGAAAACAAATACGGAATTTTTGCAAAAGCAACTCAAGGGGAACAAAAATACCTAACAATTGAAAATAAAAAACTTAGAATAACCTTTTCCACCAAAGGAGGCAAAATTCACAGTGTAACAATAAAGGGATACAAGACCTATGACGGAAATCCGATAGTATTGATGAACGGAGATTCTACCGTTTTCGGACTAAACTTTTTTGCAAACAACAAAAATATCGTTACCGATGATTTATATTTTACCCCTTCATTGAACACTATCGATGATACGATAAAGGTGAAAAATCAAAAACTCACCCTTACTATGTCTCTTGACTTGGACAATAACAGAAAAATTGCTTATGAATATACCATTTATCCCGATTCGTTTTTAATAGATTTCAACATAAAAATCAACAACTTAAACAAAATTATAGCCAACAATTCCGGCACAATTATGTTTGACTGGAAATATAAAGCCAAACAATTTGAAAAAGGCAAACAAAACGAAAATAAATATACCGCCATTTATTACAAACACTACAAAGACGATGTGGACCATCTGTCCTTTACCGGAGACGACAAAGAAGAAATTCCCACCAAAGTAAAATGGGTAGCATTCAAGCAACAATTTTTTTCGGCAGTATTAATAGCCAAATCAAGTTTTGAAAACACATTGGTAGAACAAAAAGCTATTGAGGAAGAAGGGTATTTAAAAGATTTCCACGCTAACATTATGTTGGCCTACGCCACCACAAGCGCCAGCAATTATACTTTCAAAAGCAATTTCTTTTTCGGCCCGAACAAATACAATTTGCTACGAAAAATAAGTAAAAATTACGAAGCCGGCAACGACATCAAACTGGACAAACTGCTTAACTTAGGCTGGGGAATATTCGGCTGGGTAAACAAATTTTTAATCATTCCTATTTTCAACTTTTTGAGCACTTTTATTCACAATTACGGGCTCATTATATTACTCCTAACCATTATCATCAAAATGATGCTCATGCCTTTTACTTACAAATCGTACCTGTCAACGGCTAAAATGCGGGTACTCAAACCTCAAATAGAAGAAATAAACAAAAAAATTCCCAAAGAAAAAAATCTGGAACGCCAACAAGCCATGATGGCACTGTATAAAAAAGCCGGCGTAAATCCTATGGGCGGATGTTTGCCCATGCTGTTTCAGTTGCCTATTTTATACGCTATGTTCATGTTTTTCCCCACATCCATAGAATTAAGGCAACAATCATTTTTATGGGCAGACGACCTATCCTCATACGACTCGATACTTGACCTTCCATTTAAAATACCGTTTTATGGCGACCATGTCAGTTTATTTGCCCTACTTATGGCTATCTCCATGATAATCTATACCAAGATGCAACAAGACATGAACCCGTCCAACCAGAACATGCCCGGAATGAAAACCATGATGTACCTGATGCCCATTTTCTTCATGGGATTCCTCAACAATTATTCAGCGGCATTGAGTTATTATTATTTCCTTGCCAATGTGATTACCTTCTTACAAATGTATTATTTCAGAAAAAAAGTGGACGACAAAGCCATATTGGCTCAAATAGAAAAAAACAAACAAAGACCCGTAAAAAAATCCAAATTCCAACAACGATTGGAAGAAATGGCCAAACAACGAGGATATAATCCGCCAAAAAGAAAATAAGCCATGAAACTTCTGATGATATATTGCAACGAATTTTCGTACACCCCCAAAGTAAAAACTTTGGACGGATACGAAAACCATTCGGAAAGTAAAACTTTCCGGGATGTTCTTGTCGGATTTATTCAAGTGGAAGAAAAGGACAGTGAGAATCCCAAAAGTACCGAAGACAAATTGTTGAAAAACCTGAAATGGGGGGCGAAGAAAAACAATACCCGAAAAATCGTTCTACATTCTTTTGCACATCTATCGGAAAGTAAGGCTACTCCGGAATTTTCCAAAGAAATATTTGACAAAGTGGAACAACGGCTGCATAATGCCGATTATGAATGTGAACAAACACCGTTCGGGTATTTTCTGGACATAAAAGTAGATGCTCCCGGATATTCGCTGGCAAGGATATTCAAGGATTTGTAAATAAAAGACAGGACAAGAAACCCAAATCGGGAATAAACATTTTATTAAATTTGCGAAAAAAACAAACCTCATGAGCCGTATCCTTGCAGTATTGAGTATGGCTTTGATATTCCATGCTTGCCACAAAAGTTCCAACAACCTAATACTAAGCGGATATGTCTATTCCCCGCCGGAAAAGAAATATATAGCCAATGCCGAAATCAAATTGAAAGGACAACTGTATGACAACAACACATGGAATCCGAATTACAATACCATTACCCAAGTAAATACCGATGCAAGTGGGAAATACCACATTGAACACGAAAAAGTAAAAACAGGCGGATTAAAACTGGTAGCATCCAAAAACGGATATATTGAAACGGAAAAAGAAATAGACAGCGAAAAACTGGTGCCCGGAGAAGCCTATCAAGTCAATATGAATATCTACCCGAAGGCTTATCTTATGATTAAAATCACCAACGAATTTCCAGCAAACGATAACGACCAATTAACCGTTACGCTCGATTTGGGAACTTCCGAATGCCCTACCTGCCTGCAAAGTGGAAATACTACTTACGAAGGTGCCGATGTAAACACAATGATTTTGGGCAAGGTATATGGAAAACAAACTTACACCGTCAAATGGACAACCAACATAAACGGTGAAATATCCCAACACCAGCAAGAAGTATATTGTCCGCAAAACGATACGGGAAAACTAACGATAACTTACTGATACGATGACACACCAAGAAGATTTGCTATACGATATTGCTTTGACCATGGTACCCGGATTCGGACCGGTAACCATTAAAAAAACATTGGCGGTATTCGGCACTGCCCGGAACTTCTTTTCACAAAAAGAAAAAGAAATTTTTTCCGCACCTTTCGTCATCAAAAACCATCCTGTAAAAGGGTTCAAAGACCAATTGCTGACATTGGCCGAACAAGAAATAAATTTCTGCAAAAAAAACGGCATAGAAATCTTAACCGTTAACGACAAAAATTATCCGCAATTGTTGCGTGAAACATATGACCCACCTTATGTCCTATATGTCAAGGGAAATCCCCATCTGAACAATTTTTCCAAACCGCTGGCCATCGTAGGCACGCGTAAAGCCACACAATACGGCAAATCATCCTGCAATCACACCATTGCCGGACTAAAAAACCTAACAGGTATAAGTATCATAAGCGGACTGGCACTCGGCATTGATACTTGTGCTCACAAAAGCGCTTTGGAGAATGAAATCCCCACCATCGCCGTATTGGGACACGGATTTGCACACTTTTATCCGGCACGCAACAAAAATCTGGCACGGGAAATCATAGAAAAAGGAGGAGCCTTAATCTCAGAATACCCCAAAGACACCACACCCGACGGCTTTAACTTTGTAAGACGAAACCGGATAATAGCAGGCATGGCTCTGGGAACCTTGGTGGTGGAAAGCGGCATAAAAGGTGGCTCGTTGATAACGGCCAACTTGGCTGTTTCTTACAACAGAGAAGTAATGGCATTCCCCGGCAGAATAGGCGACAACCATTCCGAAGGCTGCAACATGCTAATCAAACACAACAAAGCCGCCCTCGTTGAAAATGCCGAAGATATTCTCCGACTCATGAATTGGGACCTCATGCAACCGACCACTGTAAAGTCCCAACCGGTAAACCTTTCCAAAGAAGAAAAACTAATTGTGGAAACCATTGAAGCACAAGGAAAAACCAACATCAATACACTGGCAAAAATCACAGGAATAGACCTGTCAAATTTATCTTTACATTTGCTAAACCTTGAAATGAAAAACATTATAAAAAGTTTGCCGGGAAATTTTTATGATATAACCTAAAATACCCCAAAAATGGAAATTTTTAAAACGAAAACAGCACTCACAGACAGAATTAGCGAATTAAAAAATCACGGGCGTTCAATAGGCTTTGTGCCCACTATGGGAGCGTTGCACGAAGGACATTTGACATTGATACGGAAATCGAAAGAAGAAAACGACATTACCGTAGTAAGCATTTTTGTAAATCCCGTACAATTTAATAACCCAGACGATTTGAAAAAATATCCGCGCATATTGGATAAAGACATCGTACTGCTCGAAAAA
>CAYMVE010000100.1:0-7671 GCA_964393715.1 uncultured Bacteroidales bacterium
TAGTGCTCACAATAGATGGTTGTTCGGACACATCGGCTTGCTATCATGTAAATATCACTACTACCGCTCTCAATGAACCAAATTTGAATACCATTGTAGCTTATCCGAATCCTACAACAGGAATATTACATATTGCTTTGGGAGAACAATTGCCGGTAGCCATACAGATTACGGATATAACCGGAAAAGTTATTTACAAGCAACCGGCTTGTGCCGAAAGTCAATTCTCCTATGATTTTGGAACTCGCAAAGGTATTTACTTTGTAAAAATAAGCACGGCTACCCAACAAAAACGGCTAAAAGTAATAGTGCAATAGAAGTGTAGATACAATAAAAGTGCTGCTTGGATTTGTTCCGGCAGCACTTTTATTGTATCGTCGGATTCAAACAATCAACTTCATTATTTATTTTCTATGCTCCTATCTTTTGTATTTGACGCCTAACACAAGTTGCTTTTCTTTTCTTACCGGTCAGCTTATAAATGCTTTGCAAGATTTGAAGCGCATCTTTGTCGTGGGGATTTTGCCGCAAATATTTTTTCAGCAATTTCCGAGCTGTTGTAAGTTGGCGTTTTATTTTTTTGCTTTTCAGGGAAGAAGGCTCTTTTCTAATAGCATCAATAGACAGGGTATATAACGACAACGAAAGGTTAAACAGCACATCAGGAGCGTCTTTTTTTATTTTCAATGCTTTGTAATAATAATTGTTGGCACATTCATAGTTTTTGGTTTGCTGACAAATAGCCGCCAGATTATATAAAATGCCAAAGTCTTGTTTTTGTTTGGCAAGTTGCTCCAGCAACGGCTTGGCTGCTGCATAATCTTTCACAGACAGATAATAATTGGCCAGTTCGTTCAAGATATTCGCATTACCGGGAAACATAAGCAATCCTTTTTTCAGAAAAATAACGGCGGAATCTTTGTCTCCCGTAGCAGCATACATATCATACAAATCCATGACCATACCGGGAGATGCATAATCGTGCTCAAAAGACAGTTTGAGATATTTTTTGGCTAGTACCGTATCTTTAAGCAACAAAGCCGTTTGTCCTATTGTAAAATAAAGAATGGTATCTTCCAGATTGACAAAGGGTTGTCGGTTGATATATTCCGCTTTCATAAATTCTTTGAGAGCTTGTTGGTATCTTTTTTTGTTGAAATCATAAGTTCCCTGATACAAATAATGCGATGCCACTCGGATTAACAATTCTTTTATAGAAGTATCAAGAGACGAAGAATTGTTCAGCACTCTTGCTTTGAATAGGGCATCGGAAGCTTTGGTCAAGAGGAAATTGTCTTTTTGGTCGGGAGCCTTGTTTTCATAAACGGTGAGATACAGCACGGCTTTGAGCACATAAAAACGTGGATCGTATTGATAAGCCGACACTTCATTCAGGCTATCGATAAGAGTTAGGGCTTTGTCGGTTTGTCCTTGTTTTGACAATTCGGTCAATCGATGCAAAACACCGGCAACAGCGGTATCGTTTTGAGCATTCACAAAAGAAGGTAACAAAAACAAAAAGAATATAACCCAATATTTTTTCATATTACAATTCCGTATATTTTTTTGAAGAGCCTTTCGCTTTTTCCACCGGATATTTAGCTGCGTTTTTTTCTATTTTATCCAGCATGATTTGCTTGATATCCAACCCGTGTTTTTCGGCCAGCAAAAAGGCATAAGCAAGCACATCTGCCAATTCTTCTTTTAAGCGGTCCATATCAAAATCTTCCGGATTGTTTTTCCACAAGAAAAGTTCGTTCAGTTCGGCAGCCTCGATAAATAGCGCCAATGCCAGGTTTTTGCTGTCGTGAAATTGTTTCCAATTCCTCTCGTCTCGGAACTTTATCAATGCGGCTATTATTTCTTGAATTTCTCTCATAATTGCTTTTTATTCGACATACAACACAAAACCTTTCAGGTATTCTGATTTCGGCTGAAAAATATCTATGGGATGATCTTCAGGTTGTGTAAGTTGGTGCAATATTCGCACAGGCCTTTGGGCTTTTGCGGCAGCAGTAAATACTATCTTTCGAAACAAGTCCTTGTCTATTTTTTGCGAACAGGAAAAGGTAAATACGATTCCTCCCTTTTTTATTTTCTTTATGGCTTCATAATTTAACTCGCGATAAGCCTTTACAGCGTTCGGAACATCCTTATCTTTTTTAGCAAAAGCAGGAGGATCCAACACAATTAAATCAAACATATTGGGTTCCAACTTCGATAAGGTATCAAAAGCATCTTCATTGAGGATAATATGACGCTCAGACTCAAAAGCATTGAGTTGCCTATTCTTGTCAGCAATTTCAAGGGCTTGCTTCGATATATCGGCCGACCACACTTGTTTGGCACCTCCTGCCAGCGCATATACGGAAAAACCACCTGTGTACGAAAACATATTCAGCACGGTGCGACCTTCGGAATATTTTTTCAATAAGTTACGGTTTTCTCTCTGGTCAATGTAAAACCCTGTCTTCTGCCCGGTTGCAATATCTACAGCAAATTTCAGTCCGTATTCCGTTATTACTGTTTCGGCCGGCACATCCCCCCTTGTGTAATTTTCGTATTTTCCGCTTACACTTTTATTCACCTTTATTTTATGATAACCGAGTGCTTGCAAAGCATCAAAGATATACCCGGCTACGCTTTCCATACCGTATATTTTGAAATCAACCACTGCAATATCGTTGTAAATGTCTATCGTAAGACCGGGCATTCCGTCACCTTCGGAATGTATCAGTCTATAAGCCGATGTTTTCGGTAGTGTATATTTTTTTCTTAATTCAAAAGCCTTGGATATTTTAACCTCCCAATACTCTTTGGTGGCAGGATTTTGAGGTACGGAAGTAAAATCAAACAGATAAACTTCTATATTCCGCCCACCGTAATAAAAGCCATAACCGGACAAATTACCGTCATAATCATATACTTCCGTTATTTTGCCCGGAGCAATATCCACGCGTTTGGCAATGGCTCCGGTATATAACCACGAATTGCGAGATTGCAGTACTTTTTCTTTACCCTTTTTGCAATATACTTTTGCAAAATCCATATCCTTAATGTTTGTATCCCACTACCACATTCATTTTGTACGAATTTACTTCTCCCTTGCCACTAACTGTTTCCACATACACAATGTATATTCCGGATTGAGTTTTTATTCCATATTCATTTGTTCCGTCCCACGAAAAAGCACCTTCCGTACTTACGGATTCTTTTTGGGCAATGGTTTTGACAGGTCGTCCCGTTGCATCAAAAATGATAACCGTACAGGTATAACCTGCAGAAGAAAATTTGTAATTGATATGCAACACATCTTGATAACCGTCATTATCCGGAGAAAACATATCTGCCGACAACCATACTTCGGAATTATTGTCAAGTGGATTTTCTATGTATTGCGAATTAACATAAGTGGGCGTTCCGTATCCGCAAGACTGGGCTGCCGAATGCCAATTATCCGGATCATTGGTCGGCAAGTAGTAATTGATTCTTTCCAGTGCCACTCCTTTGGTGGTAGTCAGTAGATAAAATTGCATGTTGTCGGAATATTCAAAATAATCTACCGGCTCAAGCCACTTGTTGATCAAAGCAATATTACCCCGTGATGTCGGCAAAGACGGAAATGAAGCAGTTTTTATAAAATTCCCTGGATTTTGGGCATAATAACAAGATTTTACGGTCTCCGGATTGGGAGTAGCCACCCAAAATGTGCCGGGCATCATCAGAAAACTTTCATCCGTAAATATGGTAACATGGTCATACCCGGATGTATCATCTTCATCTTTATTAGCCAAACGCAAATTTTTCAAATCCACAGAATGATTGGATGCATTATAAAGTTCTATATACTCGGCACAATCGTCTTCGGGATTATACAATACTTCGTTTATGACCACATCGCCCTTCATGGCTTCTACAGGCAGCGAAAAAGATACTTGTTCGGTAGAAAGTGCATTTCCGCTACAATCTTTCTGATTCCCAATAAATGTCAGTGTATAAGTCACTCCTTGCGAAAGAGGTTGATTCAGCGCCAGCACAGCCTTGTTGTAATGTGGTTTGTTCACCCACACCTGAGAGGGCATTCCTATGCCATAATTTATGGAATAGTTTTGAGGATCTTTTATGGACAAACTATCCATGGTTTCCGAAAAATAAACAATAATCGTATCATTTTGAGGAGTCCCCAAACCGTAAACATACGGTGCAGCATTATCCGGATGAGTTGCAAAAACCGAATTGCGTTCTCCGGGAGTACCACCTTTTCGGTCTTCGGATGCCGTCCAATTACCGGATCCTTGACAAGCATTGTCCGGATCTATTTTTTCCAAAGACCAGCCACCTTCCGCTTTGGTCTTATTGCCATACCAATCGTCGGAATAAGTTACCGAAGATATTACTCTGCCGAATTGGTCACTAACGGTTACCGTTTGGCCGGAATTGGTAAGAGCCGTTGACGAGCCTATTACATCAAGACACCTGCCATATTGAGACAAGTAATAACAACCGTCGGAAGTGGACAATATAATATATTCGTTGGAATCAATGGAAGTAGCCGGAAAACCATAAGTGTGGGAACCTATCTGAAGTGTCCATCCTCTCAAGGAAATAGCATACTCAGAAGTATTATAAATTTCCACATATTCGTATTCGGGCAATTCAACCTGCGGAGCCGGATCCGCCATTATTTCATTTATGGTTATATCGTTGAGTACAGGCAAATAATACATAAAATCGTATTGCAAATCCGTAGCAACATTCCCGGCAAAGTCTTTTGCCATGGTCACGGTCAAAGTGTACTCTTGCTGACTGGTCAAAGCAAAAGGCAAAAGCAAATGTACAACAGAATAGTCATTGGTATCCCGATTAGCAAGAGCAGGATTACCTATCCCTCCGGATATAAAATAATTATTAACATCATTAATTTCGGCTCCTTTCACTCCTTCGGTAAAATGAATATCAAGCGTAACACTGTCGATAACGTCCACAAAAGAAATAGCGGGAGCCGTTGTGTCAATACGAACCCTACCAAGGTAAAAGTCATCAAAGAAAAATTTATTTTCATCGTTGGTAGATGAATATCTTACGGAAATACCGGCAAAAAAATTATTGTCTAGCAAGTTCAAAGTATCGGAAGCTTGTGCCACTTGCTCAAAATTGTTGCTTCCCGTATAATCTGCATAAATGCGCCATTGAGCATCGGTAGTATTATATACGGTTTTTATCCTAACATTTGGGTTATCTGCTATATCGCCGTCTATTGTACGACACAATATCGTTTGATTCCCGCTACTGTCCGTTTTTATCAAAGTGATAGCATCATTTGTTCCGGTTTCACCCAATTGCAAGTAATAAGAATTAGCGGGAGTATATTTTAAATCGGATTGCGGAGCTATCAAGAAATAACGGACATAATTATTAGAAGAAGGAGCCAAGGCCATTCGGACTTTTAACGACCATTCCAGACTGTCAAAGTTCGAGTGAAAAGGAATGGAAATATAAGAAGTATCGGCAGATGCCGTATAGGTAAACAATACAAGCTCTTTAAGAGTATCCGTAGTTACGGAAAAAGCGTTGATATCGCCCAACCAAAGGTAAGTATTGGTGAGATCTCCGTCCGAAAAAGTTTCGTAGATAGAATCGTATGTTACGGCAGAAGTGATAGATGCTGATAGGGCAGGTTGCAATGTTTGTGTATTCTCCTCCGCTTTCAGGTAGAAAGCTCCTGCGCCATTATAAGAGATCGCTGAAAATACGGCTGTTCCATTGGATATGGTTGCTATCGGGGTTGTCGGTGTCAATGTACCGTTTCCTTGAAAAACAGTTAGCTGAACTTGTCCGGAAAAATCCACATCAGGATTATCAAAATTGTCGGTGGCAGCAATCTCTATGTCAAAAGGCTGGTTTGACCAAACAACTTCCGGAACAGAAGTAAAAACCAATTTTTCCGCTTCCACCTGAATAGTACTTACAGGGGATATTACGCTTGAAGGAAAATCCTGCATGAATCCGGAACCTGACGGCGAAGCCGAAAAACCGTGATTGGTACTGTCTATTTTGAATTGTAAAGTACTGTGATCCGTAATACCGGTCTGCTTAACATAAACTGATAGGCTGACTTCTATACTGCTATTATCCGGTATAATAAGGGTGGACGAATCGACACTTGCCAAAATACAATCATTGGTAATGGATAATGAAGTTATCGTTACCGGACCGCTTTGCGTAGTCAAAGCCACTCCTTCCAGCGTTTGTTCCCAAAAAGCTCCATTTGCCGGATAAGCATTAAAAATTTTTATTTGCTTTACATAAGTCGGAATGCCGTCACTAGTGCCGCCGTCAATCATCTTAAACTTAAAGACCTCCACAGCATGCAAAGCATCGCTATTATTCGGCGTTATTACAGGATTAGCAGGTTGCTGTACCGGGTCGGTTACATAACTCGTCAAATCGTTTGTATTTTCAATTTCTATTTTACCGAACACTTGTATTCCGTTATCGTTTATCCGCCAAGTACCTGCAGCACTTTCGGCCCAATAACCATACAGTCTAAAATATACGGTATCAGAAGAACTAATGGTCAATGAAAAATTTTTCAAGGTAACCACATGCTCGTTATCATCATCGCTGACCATAAAGGAATCAACCAATACCGGATTTGAAAAATCTTGACTTAATGAATAATAAACAGCAAACCTTGTAATACCGGATAAAGATCGCCGATAAGATATTTCCAAAGAATCAAGCGTAAAAGAATATCCGGTATCCACACCGAAAGAAAAATAAAAATAATCGGAAGTATCTATTTGTGAATCAGTAGTCCAACCGTTACAATAAGCCCCCGTAGAGCCGAAAGTCATATTGCCGGTACCACTTCCATGCCAAAATATTCCGCCCTCCATTCTGTCATCCACAATAAAAGGTAAACTATCGGAAGTTAACGGCCAATATACAACCTGTCCGTAAAAATTAAATGATAAACCCAATAATATCAGCAGAAAAAGAAAAAAGCGTTTCATCTGGTTAAATTTTTTATTTTCCAAAGGTAATGAAATTTGCCGGAATATTTTTAATGTCAAATAAACATTAAGGGTACAAAGGACCAACTTATCGGAAATCAAAAAATTGCCCAATGAAACAAACAAGAATGTTTATCGAGAATAGTAACCCAACAATAGATTAGGTAGAAGATTTGATTAGGAGGCTATCAATAATGTCCCAAACACTTTTCAAGATAAAAAACGGTCAATTAGGCAATAATAGAGCTTGTGCCATACTATTTTCTTTTCTAAGGCTATTGACTTTTTAGAAATCTTCGCCAAAAGTTCTTTGTAATGCATACAAAAAAAGGCCATCCGGTAAACCGGACAGCCTTTTCAAGTAAAAAAAGATAGGCGGCGACCTACTCTCCCGCTAAACGCAGTACCATCGGCGCTGGTGGGCTTAACTTCTCTGTTCGGAATGGGAAGAGGTGTTTCCCCACCGCTATAACCACCATAAGATCGTATGACATGCTGATAGATACTTCAAGAAACTTTCGGGCAATTAGTACCGCTCGGCTTTGACATCGCTGCCTTTACACCTGCGGCCTATCAACGTCGTAGTCTACGACGGCCCTTAAAGGAATCCTCATCTTGGGGCGAGCTTCGCGCTTAGATGCTTTCAGCGCTTATC
>CAYMVE010000101.1:0-7662 GCA_964393715.1 uncultured Bacteroidales bacterium
AAAGAAGCCGTCTTTTATGTTCAACATGATGGCATCATTTGTAGCCTTGTATGTTAGAAATATTCCAATCGGCAACAAAACGACTGCCGGCATCCACATCCCCCAATAAGGCGGAATTACCAATTCTTTGGCTAATCGTTCACCTGTAATAGAGAGGACATAATAAAACACAAAAAACAAAATGGAAATAACTACCGGCATTCCGAAACCACCTTTACGAATTATGGCTCCTAAAGGAGCTCCAATAAAAAACAAAATAAAACAAGCAATAGACAAAGTAAATTTCTTGTGCCATTCTATCTCATGCTTTATAATCCATTTGTAACGGTACAAGAAATCCTCCATATTGGTCTCTACCAATGCTCTTGCACTGCGAGCATAATTCAAAGCCACATCAACCGTTCTCATTTTTTGCGTAGGAGTCAGTGTGTTGTACAGGCTATCCATATCAATATACTTTTTGATGGGGAGGGACGACACAAAAAAAGTGCTGTCTTTTATATGCGGATAACGGATTAAATAGCTGGTTTGATACAATAAAACCGCAAATTCGTTTTTCTTGTTTATATAATCTTTTTTTAATGAATCTATGGCGAAATCAAGTTGGGCAAGATTCAGCATCTGGTAGTTTTGTTTCCATAGCGACTCATCGGTTCTCTTAAAGTTGAATCCGGACATATCAAAACTGATGGTTTCTTCTTCAAAAAAATCTTTCTCAAACGGGAAAGTAGGTTTTCGTTTATCATCGTCCACATCTTCGTATTTCTTGCCATGATATAAAGTAAGTAACAAATACATTTTATCCGGAGAAAAAGCCATTTTGGCCGAATCGGCTACAATTACCCCTTTGTTTCCCATATTCTCCGAAAAGTCATAAATCATAACCTTGTATAGCATATTCCTCTTCGGATCTTTCTTTAAGACTCTTATGCTGTACCCCTGAAGTCCGTTATAGAAAGTGTTTTCCTTGATGTTGAATGCAGGTTGTTTGTTTCTGATATCATACAACAACGATTGCATTTTAAGATTGGCAACCGGCATTACATTATTGGCAAAAACAAAAGCCAATACACTTATGAGAATAGACAAAACAATAAGAGGCTGCATAATTCTTTGCAACGAAATACCGGAGGCCTTGATAGCCGTAAGTTCCGAGCTTTCGCCCAAATTGCCGAAAGTCATGAGCGAAGCCAGTAAGATAGCCAATGGAAGTGCCATAGGCACCAAAACGGTAGAAGCATAAAAAATCAGTTCCGCAATAATGTACCACTCCAACCCTTTACCGACCAAATCGTCGATATACTTCCACAAAAACTGCATCACCAAAAGGAAGAGTACTATAAAAAAGGTCAGTAATAAAGGGCCGATATACGACTTTATTACAAAAACATGAAGCTTTTTCATTTTCCACACGGCACAATTACACACCCAAAACCTGCATCAAATCTTCTACTTGAGAATCCCACAATTCTATTACCTCTTCTTTTTCGTCCTCTTCCGCAAAATCGGTAATCAACAAAACAATATCGCCCGTCAAATCATCCTTAACCACCTTAAATTCAAAAAAATATTTTTCATCTTCATCATCTTCATCTTGCCACCGAAATCGTATATAACTACCTATTTTCCTTCCGGTTACAATCGCTTTTTGTTCTTCTCCTTCCCAAATAAAAACATATTCATTGCCATTTACATTCACATCGTCGGCAAACCATTTGGAAAGTCCTCCCGGAGTACTTACATGATCATATAAAACCTTGGGTGAAGAATTTATCACATATTCAAGTTGAATCTTTTCTTTCATACCGGATAAATTTTGCCTGCAATATAATCAAATATTTTGAAAGATAACAACCTTATTCCCGTTTTTTAGCATTCGATACCGAAATTCAATCTTGCATAATTTTCCATCACAGCTGTCCGTTTTCAATCCGGTGCACAATCTCTTCAATATATTTGTCTTCTTGAGCCGGATCATACTGATCTTTCAAATTTTCTCCGAAAAATCTTGCCACCGTTTGCCAAAAGAAAGCACTAAAAGACCCTTTCAATTCTTTAATAAGTTCGTACGAAGTTTTATCGGTTTCCCGGTCAATAAGTTTTATAAGCAAGCGTCCTTGTCTTATGGTCAAATGCCGGATGTCGTCCTCAAACTCTTCTCGCAACAACTGCTCTTGTTCTTTCAAAAATTTTTTTTGCTTTACAGGGTCTTTTATTTTTTCCAGTTCGGACTGAATATAATAAAATCGATTTCTGGCTTCTACAGCCAAAGGATATACCTTTTTTATATCACGCACAAGGCGGGAATATCGTTTGCGTTCCCTCTCGTTCTTAAACTTACGTGCGGGAATAATATAAACAGTTCGCAGCCTTATAAGCGGCAAGGTATCGGCACCCAGTTTGATTGCCGGTAATACATACACCTTCTTACCATTAAGATACATTATAGTTTGGGCCTCCACCTTACCAGCAGGCAACAACAAGAGAAACAATATGAATGGAATAATTAAAAACATAACTGCCAACAAATCAAACTGTGTACCAAAAGTTACTCTATGGTTAAATATGCCTTTACCTTATTAAATTTCCGGGTTCCCAAAATACTGTCGAGCACTTCCATCGAACCGATATTTCCGTTTTTATCCTTGTACCTGAAAATCTTTTTCACTTCTTCGTAGTTTAGGTACGGATGATGTACCAAATCTTTAAAAGTCGCAGAATTTACATTCAACTTTTTCACCGTACCATTACATTTTAAGTGAACTTTGATACTTTCATACACTTCCGGCTTTATGCCGTACACCTCTTTTATTTGTTCCACGGAACAAAATCCTCCCAATTTTTGCCTGTACTTCACTATTCTTTCCGAAAGTTTTTCTCCTATTCCCTTTAATTTTTCAAATTCTTTGCGAGTAGCACTATTGATTTCTATTACAAAATCCTCTTGCTTCTTCCTAATCATTTCCCGCCTACCCCCTCTTTTAGTAACGGGTATTTTTTCCGGTGCATTTTGTTCGACAGACCTAAAAACTTTTTTTTGCTCTTTCCGCAAAGGCTTTGCGCTTCTTTCAAAATCTTTGATTTCTTTTTCAAACAAAGCGGCACTTTCGAGCTGCTTTTCGGTAGCCCGGTGTAAAAAATAATGTCTATAAAATAGCAATAACCCAAGAATAAGCAACAGCAGTGTGATACCTCTTAAATCCGCTTTATCAAAACCGGAAGTTTTTTTCATAGTCCGTTTTTTGTTTTCGACAAAACATAGCCCTCATCTTCGGCGGTTGCTCCGTTTGCCGCATTTTTGGCAAGTACATCGCAACGCTCGTTGTAGAAGTCGTTGTTGTGCCCTTTTATCCACACAAATTTTACATTTTTGAACTTGTTTAATAGGGGGACTAACAACTGCCACAAATCCGGATTTTTCACTTTTTTATATCCTGTCTTCACCCATTTATCCAGCCAATTTTTATTAATAGCATTACTTACATATTGCGAATCGGTATAGATTTCGACAGGCATATCCAAAGCGTTTTCGTTAAGCATCTGCAAGGCCCTGATTACAGCCAGTAGCTCCATTCTATTGTTGGTGGTAAGTTTATAGCCTTCCGAATGCTCTTTTTTTTTCAGTACGGCACCGTCCTTGATATAAAGCATTACAATGCCCAGTCCGCCCGGTCCCGGATTTCCCAAAGAAGATCCGTCGGTGTATATTACTACCTTTCCGGAATTACTCATCATCCAAATTGATTTGTACCACTTCCACGCCCACCTTTTTCAGCAAGTCGAGACCGGAGGTATCGTGGTATTTTTCCGTAAAAACTACTCGCCGGATACCGGCTTGAATGATAAGTTTGGAGCACTCCATACAGGGCGAAGTGGTAACATATAGGGTAGCGCCTTCGCTGCTGTAATTGGATTTGGCTACTTTGGTTATGGCATTGGCTTCGGCATGTAATACATAAGGCTTTGTTTTAAAATGCTCGTCTTCGCACACATTCTCAAAACCGGACGGTGTACCGTTATATCCGTCAGAGATAATCATTTTGCCCTTTACAATGATAGCCCCTACTTTTTTCCGCTTACAATAGGAGTTTTGCGCCCATATATAGGCCATCCGCATATATTGCTTGTCAAAATCGTGCTGACGGTGTTTGTAGGGATGTATATCGTATTTTTCGTCCATTGTTTTATGTTTTTTTACCTAACCTTGTTGAATCACTCCCGTATGATAATTAAGTTCCGACCCGTACATGCTATGTGGAATACTGAAAATAATTATCGTGACGATTGCCGCCGCTACTATCCACCACCGGTTTTGTTTGTATTTGTTAAACACGATGGCGATAATCCAAGCTACAAACGCTATCAATGTTTTATTATCGGTCAGGTCCCATCCATAGGGGATACCTGCCCAATATTCGCCGAATGCAAATTTTTGCACAATGGGTCCTAAAATGATGCCTCCGATAAAAATTAATAATAGCGTAATAAGTCCTGCCTTGAAATAGCCTTGTTTGTTGAATATGGCCAATAGTCCGGCATAGTTGGCCCACAACATGGCAAAAAACATAAAAAAGATGTGGAATGCCAGAATCAATTTTGGCACCACTCCTTTGTAGCGAATTACTACGGCATTGTCATCCGGCATGGTTATTTTCCCTGCGGGCGTGTCAAACTCAATATAATACTCCAATTTTCCGGCAGGTGGTTGTCCCGGCAGTTTCCCTGTCAAACGGTTGTTTTTTCTTAATAGTGGTAAAGCCGTATAAGCTTCGTCCACTTTGTAACGCTTGAAAAATATGAATCCGGAAACCGACGGATCTGCGATATTCAATTCAATAAGACAGCTGTCGCTTCCTTCGCAACTTCTTGGCAATTTGAACTTATAAGGTTTTTCGTTCAGGGTTATCTTTACTTTTTTAGGATAAGTGGGCCCCGTCATTTTTTGGTAAACGGCAGCTCCTATGGTAATTAAAAACGCTATGATAAAAAGCCAAATTTTTTTCATGTTAAAATAATTTTTAAAGATTGATGAGTAATACTTTTTTCTTGCCGTTTCTGAGTACATCAACCGTGATAACCTGTCCTTTGTGCAATTGGGTCAAGCGTCCCATGTAATCATAAATGTTTTTTACCGGTTTGCCGTTTACGGCTACAATAATATCTCCTTTTTTCATACCGCCTTTTTCGGCCGGTCCGCCTTTACGAACTCCATCTACTCGTAATCCTCTTTTTTCTTGTCCGGCAAAGTCGGGAATGATGCCTAAGGTTACTTTGTAGCGGTATCTTTTTGAGCCGGCAAATTTGTCGCCGGCTTCTTGGAACACCGGTTTATTATCCGTATTTGCCCATTCCAACAACACATCGGTTACAAACCTGGCGGTTTTTTCCAAGCCTTTGAAATTGATTTTTTCCACATCGTCAAACGGAGTGTGATAGTCGTCGTGGATGCCTGTGTTAAAATAAAGAACCGGAATATTCTTCATGTAAAACGAAGCATGGTCGGACGGTCCGTAACCGCTCTCCGACAGGATCAAATCAAATTTGTATTTTTGATTTACTTTTTGCAACAAATCTTTGGCTCCCTTCGATGTTCCCACTCCTCCGGCATAAAATTTATTATCGCGTAACCTTCCCATCATATCCATGTTAATCATTCCTACGATGTGGTCCAATTTAATCAGCGGATGTTCCGTAAAATATTTTGAACCCAGCAATCCCATTTCTTCGGCACCGAACCAGATAAACATGATACTGCGTTTATGCGGTCGGTTCTTCATCGCTTTGGCAATCTCCAACAAGGCTACCGTGCCGGAACCATTATCATCCGCCCCATTATGCACTGCCATTGTATCGGGCATCCTGGATCCGGAACCTTCGCCTCCGTACCCCAAATGATCGTAGTGAGCTCCTATCACTATCCATTCGTCTTTCAATTTTTTATCCTCTCCGGGCAATACGGCAATAATATTTTCCGTCTTGGTCTTTTTTTGCATTACTCCAATGCTCACCAACATCTTTTTATTGATATTCAAAGCCTGATGTGCTTCGTTTTTTGTTTGGTTATAGATTTTCTCCAATTCTTCTATGCTCTTTCCGGTAGATTTCAAAATACGATTTACGGCTTTCCGGGTCATATTAATCACACCAATACCGGCATCGGCAGATGATTTGTCATACAAAAGCGGAATCAAATCATCATTTTCATCAGACAATTTGCCTTTTACAAATATGACACCTACGGCACCATGATCTTTGGCGGTAAGTGCTTTCATTCTCAATTGGGCGTAGGGTGCATAAATGTCTTTTTCTCCGTCACCTAATTCAGGCTCATCGGTAAGCATGATTACCCATTTCCCTTTGGCATCTACACCGTTGTAATCATTAACGCTTTTCCCTTTATCTTCAAAATCAAACCCATACCAAACAAAAACCACACTCCCTTCAAAAGTTCCGTTTGCCGAAAAAGACAAAGGCGTATAATCTTTTCCTACCGCAAAATCTTTTTGTCCGTCAAAATTCAAATAATTGGATTTGGCCAATTCAATATCCGTTACCACATCGAACGGTTGATAATATGATGCTCCACCCAACGGTTGTATGCCGTTTTGTTTCAAAATGTTCACAATATAAGCTGCCGCTTTTTCTCCTCCGGGCTTGCCCGGCTTTCTTCCTTCCAAAGAATCCGATGCAATTACCGAAAGGTATTCTTTCAAATATTTTTTGTTTTGAGCCTTTAATCCTGCCGGAATCATTATTGCAACAAGCAGGAAAATTTTAAATGTCTTCATGACAGTTATTCTTTTGTTTCGCTATAAAAAATGGTTTTGGAGATACTTTGTCCGTTTTTAAAGTAGAAAACGCCTCCCCAAGAGTGTTCCACTTTTCGGAACTCGTTAGCTACTCCGTTGTGGTTAATAATGATACGGGTGATTTTTTGGTCTTTTAACTCATAATTTTCCACGGTCTTTCCCTCCGGATATTTTCGTGCCAGTTCGGACAAATATTTTTTAACTTCTTCTTTTTTGGTAAAGTCAACAGCATTCAATTTTTTCAAAATTTCTTCGTCTTTCCTGTCACTTGCCGGTTTTGTAGTATTCTGTGCCAGCAACGAGTTTATTTTGGATATTTGTTGCTTCGGATACGATTCTTTGGGTTTTATGTCTTTGGCCTTTTTATAATACTTCAAAGCGTTCATGTAATCCTTTTGGGCAAAATATTTGTCTGCTTGTGCAACAGCCTCTTGATAAGCTTTTTCCCGTTTTTGTTTGGCTTCTTTTTCTTTGGCCAGTTGTGCCAGATAATCTTCTATTTCTTTTATTCGGTCGTTTACATATTGAGAGCCCGGTTTCATTTCTTTGGCGGCTTTATATTTTTCAAGTGCCGCCTCAAACTCACGATTACCGTACAACTTATCCGCTTCCGCTTTCAACTTCTTATATTTTTTCTCACGAGCCAATTGGTTTAATTTTTCTTCTATTTCTTTCAATTTATCTTTCGGATACTGTTCTTCCGGCTTTATAGAAGAAGCTTTCGTGTAAAGGTCTTTTGCCTTCATATAATCGTTAGATGCATAGGCATTATCTGCCTCTTTGATTGCTGCCTGATATTCTTTTTCCAACTTTTCTTTCGCAGCCATATCTGCCAGTATCTTGTCTATCTCCT
>CAYMVE010000102.1:0-5236 GCA_964393715.1 uncultured Bacteroidales bacterium
GAAGTAGGTCCGAACATACATACCATTACTTCTGCAATGTCCGAATGTCCGGCTGCTTTCATGGCATGCATCAGGTTGAGGGCTGCATCGGAACTGGGGCGGTCGGACGAACGCTGTGAGCCTACAAATACTATGGGGACGGGCGGGTTTTGTACCATGAAAGTGAGTGCTGCTGCCGTATGGTGCATGGTGTCGGTACCGTGTCCTATTACTATGCCGTCCACTCCTTTTTCTATTTCTTTGGCTACGGCTTTGGCAAGGGCTATATATTGTTCCGGTCCCATATTTTCACTAAAAACGGCGAATACCTTTTCCGTTTCGAGGTTTACAATATCGGCAAGTTCGGGTACCGCACCGTATAATTCGCCGGGGGTGAAAGCCGGTATAACGGCACCTGTTCTATAATCAAGGCGTGAGGCTATAGTGCCTCCCGTTCCGAATAGTTTTACTTTGGGCAACCCCGGAGTGTAGGGAAATTCTTTTTCGGGTATGCCGTAATGGGCTTTTTTGTAACCCAGTTCTTTTATGTTGGTAATGTTTTTGGCTGTAATGCCTATGTTGTATCCCGTGGCAAGTTTAATCACGATGTGTTTGTCGTCCTGATGTTCCGATCTGGGCAATATTGTTCCTTCAAAATTACCCCTTGTCGTTTCAATTTTGGCATGGCTCCATACTCTTACATTGTATTTTTTCAGTACATCAAGAGCTTCGCCTTTATATCCTTGAAAAATATCGTTGTTCATTTCAAGTGTTTTTTACAATTTCGTACAATTCTTTCAGATTCATATTTCCGATTGCTTGGTTATGGAGTTCTCCCATTACCCATTTTACGGTAGCTTCGTCCGTAAGTTTTTTGCCTATTTCTTTGTATTTTTCTTTCAGAAACCGGATAGGAGCCGTAATTTCTTCCTTGCTTCTTTTTTTGAATTTAAGCAAGTTCAATATTGAGTCAAAATCCATTTGCGGATAGGTATATACCAGCGGTAGCATGGCGGGAGCAATGTTTTCCACAAGGCCGTTGTTTTTGATAAACTTGAACATATCGTATATACGCCAATAGTCAAACGGGGAATGTGGTTTGTAATGCCCTTCGGTAAATTTCAGCCGTTGCCCTACAAATGTGCCTATGAATTTGGGGTTGTAACCGAGGTCGTCGATGATTTTTTTAATGACCGGATACAAATTTTTGCTAAAAATGTAGGTGTAATGGTTTTCCGGTATTTCCCATTTTTGTAGTTGTTCATAGCGTTTTATCAGTTCTTCCGGTATATTTTCAGCCAGTTTATCTATGTATTCGTCTTCCAATGGGATAGGTGCCGAGTCGGTATCGGGATACATTCTGTCGGCTCCGGGCAATACCCTTTCAAAAGTTGTGGTCCCGTCTTCAAGGGCTTTTCTTGTTTCCTTGGGTACACCGTCAAATGCCATTAGTGCACGTTCTTCGATGGTTTCCAATGCCGTAGGCATATCTTCTGCCGGCCCGAATACCAATATTTGTGCATCTTCGGCTTTGGCTCCGGTAAGTTTGGCCATGTCGTTCCAAAAATCTTTCGGTAAGGCTGCTTTGTCAAATTGTTCGGAATGAAACATGTTGGGTCTTTCCAGGCATGCTATTACTTTGAGTCGCCCTGCAAATTCGTCGGCAAAAGGCTTTCCGGGTTGCGTAAAATGAGAAAGCAACCCTTTGAAATAGGGGAGGTTGACTACATAAAATTCATAGCCGTTTTCCAGTGCTTTTTTTATGGTTTTGTTTCTTAATTTGTATTTCCCGATGTCCACTTTTTGGGCGGTTTGTTTCCAATTTTCTTTGTGTGTCCTTGAATTGAGTTTGTCTTTTATTTTAAGCAAAGACCATTGGCGGAATACTTCGTTGTGGGTAAGTGCCGGTATCCATTTGGTATGGGCTACGCCTTTTATTTCTATTCTGGTGCCTCCTTTGCAGCTGACATTTACATCTTGGCGTGAGGCTCCTATTCCAGTACGGACTTTTCCTGTACTACGGTTGATAAACCGTATGAAGTCGCAAGCTTCTTTTACTTCGTAGGGCGTTTTCATGTCCGGGTAGGTTACCGTTTCTATAAGGGGCATTCCCAAGCGGTCGGTTTTGTAAATCCGGGTGTGACCTATGTCGGAAATTTCGCGGGCAGAGTCTTCCTCTATACTCAGTTGTATGAGTCGTATTTTTTTGTTTTTCAATTGTATTTCCCCGTCGGTTCCCAAGATGGCCGTACGCTGAAATCCTGTCGGGATGCTTCCGTCCAGATATTGCTTTCTGGTAATATGCACTTCTCCCACAATATTAAATTTGCAAAGCAAAGATATTTCCAACGCGATTTCCAATGCTTCCCTGTTCATGGGGAACGGTGGGGTGTCGTCAATTTCGTAAGTGCATGCATTTTCGTTGTTGATGCGGTAGATGATGGTTTTCCGGGTTTTGAATTCCATGAGTGCCGTACCGTCGTATTCACCCATTTCGCTTAGGGTTGGCCTCATGTGTCTGATGATTTCTGCATCAAAATCATCGTCATCGTTGTATATGCCCGCGGGGCAGTGACAGAAGAGTTTTTCTTTGGTCAGCAATTGTTGATGAACTTCCAACCCCGACATAAAACCTACTTTTTCATAAGTTTCCGGGGTTGCTTCATTGAGCGGGACATAGCCGGCTTCTTGTTGGGTACGGCGAAAATTATCCCGCGGATTAAAATTATTTTCCATCAAAACAGATGATTGTAAAATTTTTGCTCAAAGGTATAAAATCATTTTTGTAAAAACAGAATTAACCGTATAAAAAATTAAAAAACACCGAAAAGTATTTGAAAACGAGGAGATTTATTGGTAAAACACCGGTTTTCAGGTAAGAGTCTCCGGTATTTTGATTATATTTGATGTTACAAAATAAGCGGATTATGAACATTAAATTTTCTGAATTAGACAAACTTATGAGGTATAAGATTATGTCGCAGACCGTAATACCAAGACCGATTGCGTGGGTTGTTACGGAAAATAACGGAATTGTAAACATTGCTCCGTTCAGTTACTTTATGGCATTAAGTTCCGAACCGCCTACTTTATTGGTTTCGGTAGGGCATAAAAAGGACGGTACACCTAAGGATACGCTGAGAAACACTCTTGATACCGGAAAGGCAACCATTTGTATAACGCCTCCTTCGATGGTGGAAAAAATGTTTGCTACTTCGGAGGTTTTGCCTTTGGCAGAGAGTGAAGCCGTAAAGTTTGGAATAGAAACATGGAAGGTAAAGGAAAATTATCCTCCCATGATAAAAGGAGTGCAGGTGGCATATTTTTGTGATTTTTTCAGGAAAGTGGATATCGGTGGCAGTACCATACCGTTGATATACCAAATAGAGGCCGTATATTTGGATGATTCGATTATTACCGATAAGGAACGAATGCATATAAATTTTGATGCGGTGGGAAGAATAGGAAAAAAGTTTGCCTTGGAATACAAAACCATTGAATTGTAAAAAACAAGTTATGAAGAAATGGCTACTTTTTATAATCGGGATGTGCGGAATATTTCCGGTAATTTCCCAAGTAAATTATTTTCAGCAGCAAACGGAATACAAAATAAAAGCCCGATATAATCCGGAAACGAAAGTTCTGAGTGCTTACGAGAAAATAAAATATACCAACCATTCGCCGGATACACTTCGCTATATTTATTTTCATGTGTGGGCTAATGCTTACAAAAACCGTAAAACTCCATACGCAAAACAAAAAGTAATGCATGAGGATTTGCATTTTTATTTTGCAAAAGAAGAGGACAGAGGTTGGTGCGACAGTTTGGATTTTAGGGTAAACGGCAGCGCTGTGAAAGCGGAAGATGTGATAGCGGACGGGGAAATCGTAAAATTGGTGCTTAATGAACCGTTGCTTCCGGGGCATTCGGTAGAAATATCAACACCTTTCCGGGTGAAAATGCCTAACCTGTTTTCGCGTATGGGGGTGGATAAAGAAATGGCGGCATTTACGCAATGGTATCCCAAGCCTGCCGTATATGACAGTCGCGGTTGGCATTATTTCCCGTATTTGGACCTTGGTGAGTTTTATTCGGAGTTCGGCAATTTTGATGTGGAACTTACCGTTCCGGAAAAATACATTGTAGCAGCTACGGGAGAGCTGAAAACTCCGGAGGAATACGGCATATACAGACAAATGGCTGATTCTGCCTCGGCGGGTAAATATATGGATTATCCGGTAAAAAACAGGGGGTACAAAACATTGAGGTTTACTCAGGATAGGGTACATGATTTTGCGTGGTTTGTTTCCGAGTATTTTGTGCCGCGTTTTGACACTTTAAAATTGTCGAACGGAAAAGTGGTGGAAATATGGACTTTCGACTTGTTGTACGCGGATAAATATTGGAAAGACCGGTTTTTGAAAATAGCCAAAAGAAGCGTAAAATATTTATCGCAATGGAATTTTCCGTATCCGTATTCCACCTGCAAGGTGGTTTTTGGCGGCACAACAGGCGGAGGCATGGAATATCCGACAATTACCATAATCGATAAGCCTTATGTTCCTTCGGATACTTCTTATCCGGTGGATATTTCGGGATATGATGAAGTGGTTTTTCATGAAATAGGTCATAAATGGTTTTACGGTATTCTTGGATTTAACGAGCGTGAGTATCCGTTTCTTGACGAGGGAATAAACACTTCGAATCAATTGAGGTACATGTTGGAAATGTATCCCGATAAAAAAAGTTCCTATTTTGGCATGCTTCCATGGAAGAGGTTCAAACATTTGTCGTATTTGGATGATTTTAGGTTTTCGTCCACCCTGTTGGAATCGTTCGGTTGCCATATTCCGGTGAATAGCAGGTCGGAAGCATTTTCGCCGATAGCTTACGGAATAGATGCTTACTCGAAAACGGCTTATGCTTTTTATGCTTTGCGCCAGTATATGTCTGATGATGCTTACGATAGTGCCATGCATCATTTGTTTGAGCGTTTTGCTTTTAAGCATCCTTATCCGGAAGATGTGAAAAAGTGTTTTAATGAATCGTATGGAGAAGATTTGTCTTGGTTTTTTGATACCCTTTTGGGAACACCTTTTGTGCAAGATTACAAAATTAGTCGCATGTGGTATGCTACGGGTAAATCTACCGGAGATTTTGTTGATACCGTGTGCTTTTCATACAAAAGGAACGGAAGGATAGCAGCTCCCGTATATGCTACGGTTTCCAGGAGCAAAGATTTGGTTTACATCTTGT
>CAYMVE010000102.1:5246-7533 GCA_964393715.1 uncultured Bacteroidales bacterium
GATAATTATGTAAGTCGTAAAAACAGGGATACTTCTTGCGCTTCTTTTTATGCTGCAAGTATGGGGGTAAATTCTTTGCCGCCTCCGGAAAAAGTTACCATAGGAGAACAGCACGATTTTATGGAAATGCCTTGGGCCAACAACACCATTTATAACAGAAAACTATTCAAAAAGTTTGAACCTGTAAAATTTGAGCCTTTGTTTTCGTTGCAAACTCCGGACTACAATTATGTCAATTATTTTCCGGTTTTGTATTATTCTTACGATAAAGGTTTATCTGCCGGCATGGCTTTGTATAATACCTCCGTTTATTTCAAGAAATGGCAATATTTGCTGATGCCTATGATTAATTTTTCCAAAGGAACTTTGATGTCCGGAAGTGCCAAGCTGACCCGTTATTGGTTTACTTATGCTTCGCGGAATGTACATTATGTATTTTCGGGCTTATCGTTCAACTCGTTCCGTTTGCCGTTTCATCATAACGAAAATTATTTGAAAATAAACTGGAATGCCGGCATAAAATTGAAAAACAAGTACCGGTTTAATAAGGCTTATTGGAAGCTAACCGATAATAATATTTGGCTTACCGGACTGGAAGAATATTTGAAAAGCGGTATCAATAAGCCGGTGTATGTAAATATTTTTGAGGCAAAGTACAAAAGTTTTCATACTTTATTCCCTCGTGAGTTGAACATGGCCATAGAGAACGCCGGTGATTATTCCAAAGTATATTTGACTTTCTATCAGAGGGTAAACTATGACCGCAGCAAGCATTATGTGGCTTTCAAATTGTATGCGGGAAAATTTTTGTTTAATAAAACGCCCGATGTGTTTACCGATTTCAAACTGAACGGAAACGACCCGGGGAGCGATTATTTGTATGCTTCCACTTACATGAACAGGAATGCTACGGACAATTTTCTTTACATAGCAGGTTATCCGCAATATTTCAGGTCTTCCGATATGATAGCGGGAGCCAGCCTGATTGTTTCGTCGCCTTTGAAACTTGTAGCCGGATACTTTTCCGGTGCTTACATACCGGTACATGATTATTTCGAAAACAGTGTCACGAAAATGACAAGGTACGAAGCCGGCATATTGATAAATATTCTGAACGGAGTGGCCGATGTTCGTATTCCTTTGGTGTACAGCGACAACTTGTTGGGCGGATACCAAACCGATGTGTTGGTGTCGTTTAATATAAACTTGCATAAACTGAATCCGTTTGACCTGTATGAGGAAACTGTAACGGTAAGATTTTAGCCACGAGAAAGGTTGCTGCGAATGAAACTTTTTTCAAAGAAAGGTTCGGAAAGAACAAATTATAAGAAAAAATTAAGCCAATTTTGCAGTATGAATATAAAACGAGAATAATTATGTACAGATATATTTTTGGTCCGGTGCCGTCAAGAAGATTGGGTATTTCTTTGGGGATAGATTTGATACCTAAAAAGTTTTGCACGCTTGATTGTGTGTATTGCGAAGTGGGAAAGACCACTCATCTGACAACCACCCGGAGGGAATACATAAAAACCTATAAGATTTTACAAGAGCTGGATGACTTCATGAGAAAAAAACCTAAACCCGACTTTATCACTTTTTCGGGCTCCGGAGAGCCGACCTTAAATATGGCAACGGAAGAGATTATCAGGTATATCAAAACCCGCTATTCCGGTATCCCTGTCGCGGTGCTGACTAACGGAACTTTGTTGTACGATACAAGTGTGCGAAAGACCTTGCTACAAGCGGATGTGGTTTTGCCATCGTTGGATGCAGCTACGGAAAAAGCTTTCGAAAAAATAAACCGGCCGGCTAAGGAGTTGAATTTAGAGAAATATATTGATGGGCTTGTTGCGTTCCGCAAGGAATACAAGGGTAAAATTTGGCTGGAAGTGTTTATTCTGCCCGGATATAATGACGACGCCGAAAATTTGGAAGCCTTAAAAAATGCCATTATGCGGATACAACCGGATTCGGTACAACTCAATACATTGGACAGGCCGGGTACGGTTCCGGAATTAAAGCCGGCACCTATCGAACTGTTGGAAAACATTGCCGAACAATGGCAGCCTTTGCCGGTGGAAATTATCGCGAAAAATCATTCCAGAAAATCTAACAAGGCTTATAATTCCAATGTGGAAAATACGATATGGCAAACCATTTCCAGGCGTCCTTGTACTATTGACGACCTTTCGGAGATAACGGGTTTGCATGTAAATGAACTGAATAAATATTTGGATCAATTGGAAGCCGACGGAAAAATTGAAACGGAAACCTTGGCAAGAGG
>CAYMVE010000103.1:0-7484 GCA_964393715.1 uncultured Bacteroidales bacterium
CGAAAAACGGATGTGGCTGTCAGAGTCGTTATTCCAGCGAAAGTAGGATTAAGACCAGGACTAACCTGCCTGTGCATTAACCTTTGCCCTTGTCAGAGTCGTTATTCCAGCGAAAGTAGGATGCTATTGTTCATTTCTTTGTGGCGACAAAGAAACGAACCAAAGAAAACGCTCCCAAACGATGCTTCCGCCCGCTTGGCGGCAAGGTTTCGGGAGGTTACCGGCAAGTGAGGTATTCTTTTGCTTTTTTTATTGCTTGGCATAGGGTAGTCCACGCCAGCCCGCCGTTTGGGATGGCCAGCCCGCCAAAAATCCTGACGGAATTTTTTTAGGTTAAAGCCGTGAGGAACAACAACTTCTATTGTCGCATGGTGCATTTTTTAGTAATTTTGACTTTTTGTGGGTAGTTTTAGGGGCAAGTTCAAGTAAGCGAAGTCAAGACTTTGATTGTTTTCCGCTCCTTGCCTTGTGGCGACAAAGAAACGAACCAAAGAAAACGCTCCCAAACGATGCTTCCTTCCGTAGCTTATCTTACTTAGGATGGTTAGTGAAAAAGTATAGGCCTTATCTCTATTGGGGGACTTTGTCTGAGTACGGTTTCATAAAGTGTGTAAAGTGGTTTTTCTTTGATAAATTTATTTAGGCTTTTTATGCTGTTCAACATTTACTTTTTCACACTTTCCGTGACGGGTAGGTATAAATACCGTATTAATGTAAACTGTGTCCGGAAGTTGTGAATAATTAGGGTAAATATGTGGTGCTACAATCAGTTTGTCATGTTATTTTGGTAGCAGCCGGCACCGTGAAGTTACGGATTCAACTTTTGTCCGCAAATTTTGCAAAAATTGGCATCGGCATCATTTTCCGTATGGCAATGTGGGCATGTTTTGGTATCCGGTTTTTCTTTGGACAATGCCACCGTTACAATGCCGGTAGGAACGGCTATTACCGAATAACCGGTGAGCATTAGCAGGGTGGACAAGAATTTGCCCAAAGGGGTATGGGGGGCGATATCGCCGTATCCTACCGTAGTAATAGTTACTACAGCCCAGTATATGCTTTCCGGAATGCTGGTAAAACCGTTTTCTGGACCTTCTATGAGGTACATAAGTGTTCCTATCACAAATACGATGGTGATAACGGCTACCAAAAAGACAATTATTTTTTGTCTGGCCGATTTGAGCGATGACCATATAATCTTACCGGCTACCGAGTAACTGGGCAAGTTGAGTATCCGGAAAATTCTTATGAGTCGTAAACTCCTGACAATCATTAGGCTGTGTTCTACTCTGAAAAATACCCCCAAATAGGTGGGAGATAGTGAGAGTAGGTCGATAATTCCGTAAAAGCTAAAAATGTATTGGAATGGCTTGGGTACTATCCAGATGCGGATAAGGTATTCTATGGAAAAAAGGATGGTAACCGTCCATTCTATGGTGTCAAATAGTTGTTTGTACCGGTTGCCGATGCTTGGTACGGTTTCGAGCATTACGGTAAATACGCTGATAAGGATGACAACCAGTAAAAGCAAATCAAACAATTTGCCTCCAAAGGTTTCGGTGCCAAAAATGATTTCGTAAAGTTGGGTTCTTATCCGTTTACTCATACTATTTCTTTCCCTTTGATAATTACTTTTTGTATCAGGTGGCTACCGTATGCGTACGGAAAAAATTCGTAAGAGGGGATAGGTTGGGTAATGATAACACTACCGTATTTACCTTTGGTTATGGAACCGTATCGGTTTTCCAAGCCAAGTGCATAAGCGGTATTGATTGTTACGGCATTGAACACTTCTTCCGGCAGTAGTTTCATGTTGATGAGAGCCAGCGACATCATAAACTTCATATTGCCGGATGGTGAGGATCCGGGGTTGTAGTCGGAGGCAATCGCGACAGGTAATCCGGCGTCTATCATTTTCCGTGCCGGAGCGTAAATCAAATTCAGAAAAAATGAGGCTCCGGGAAGCACTGTCGGCATGGTGCGAGAATTTTTCAAAGTCTCTATCTCGTCCGCTCCTGTATATTCCAAGTGATCGACGGATAAGGCTCCGTATTTTACACCGGCTTGTATGCCACCGGAGTAGTCCAGTTCGTTGGCGTGGATTTTGGGAATCAAACCGTGTGAAACACCAGCTTCGAGTATGCGTTCGGTCTGCTGTACCGTAAAGAAACCTCTGTCGCAGAAAACATCTATGTAATCGGCCAGTTTTTCTTCGGCTACTTGGGGAATCATTTCATGGATGATGATGTCTACATACCGGTCGGGATTCGCTTTGTATTCGGCAGGGAAGGCATGCGCTCCCAAAAATGTGGCTTTTATGTCGATAGGTACGGTTTGCTTGATTTTTTTGATGACCCGTAGCATTTTCAATTCGTCTTCGGTGTTAAGCCCGTAACCGCTTTTGATTTCCAATGCTCCTGTTCCTTGGCTCATTACTTCGTAAACCCGGGGAAGTGATTGTTCGAAAAGTTCCTCTTCGCTAGTTTGATGTAGCAGTTGGGCGGAATTGAGTATGCCGCCGCCTTGACGGGCTATTTCTTCGTAAGATAATCCTTTGATTTTCAATATGTATTCTTTCTCCCTGCTGCCGGCATATACGATGTGGGTGTGCGAATCAACAAAGGTTGGGAATACATAACTGCCTCGGGCGTCTATAATTTGGTCGGCCTTTTCGGGACAATTATTCATAGGGCCGAAATCTTCTATCAGACCGTCTTTAATGAGCAAAAAGGCATTGTCTATGGTCGGTAAATCTTTCATGTCTTTACCCGCTACATATTCGGGAGCTTCCGGCCTTACTTGCAATAGTGATTTGATATTTTTTATAAGCAATGTTTTCATGGTTTTGCGTTTTTTTTCATTTTAACATTCAGCCACATAGACCGTTAGTGCCGGTATATGCTTTTATTTTTTTCAAAATTAGTAAAAAAAGTTTATTCGCCAATCATCAGGTTGCAGCCTCTTATGTCGACAGTGTCGAATCTGCCCAATATCTCAAATTGTCCGTTGGGATGTTTTCTACCCAAATCTTCGGTTTCGATGAATGAGCAGCTGTTTATGTTAGCCAAGTCAATAATGTTTATTCCTCCGATTCTTCCTGGAGGCAGATAACTGAACGGATCATACCGGTCCCGGATGAGTACTTTCATCCACGGTACGGGAGAGTACAGCCCTTGTCCTTTGGAATAGGCTTGCGAGAGCAATTCGGTCATACCGTATTCCGAAAATATGGTGTTTACACCAAATCCTTTTTTCAGAATCGCATGCAATTCTTCTTTGGGCAATTCTTTGCGTCTGCCTTTCATGCCTCCTGTTTCAAATACATATAAATTGTCTGTTGAGGAAAAATTGCAATATCCTGCAAAGTCCATTAGTGCATAGGATACACCGAAAAGAATCGTCTTTTTACCTTCGGTGGTGAGTTTTTCGATTTTGTTTTTGAGTTTCTCGAAATCGTACAGATAAAAACCGCTGTCTTTACATCGGGAATGTTTGATGAAATGGTTTATCATATATACCAGCGATGAGTTGCCTTGTTCCAAGTAGGAGGGGAGCAGTGCCAAAAAACAATACCCGGAAAAGTCGCCGAAAAAATGGTTAAACCCGTTGATAAAACTGTTTTCGTACAGTTTCAGGTCGGTGACAAAATGATGGCTCCGTACCGATGTAGAAGTTCCGCTGCTTTTGAAAACCGCTTGGGTAATTTTGTGACTTCCGGTGATGATTTTGTGGTATTTGAAAAACGAAATGGGCAAAAAAGGAATCTGTGTCAGTTCGGTAATTTCGGACGGATTTACTTTCAATAGCGACAGGTAGCGTTTGTAAACCTCATTGTTTTGGGCCTGATACTTAAAAATCTTTAAGGCAATGTTTTTGAATTGTTGGGGCGATTGTATGTTAAATATTTCGGTATCAATCATTTTTTTCTTTTTTTACAAAATGTTTGTTGAGCCAACTCGGAAACAAAACGGACCCTATTATCAAATACGGGTAATAAGTAATTACTCGCCACGAAAATGCCAATATAGACACAAATCCTACAGGAATAAAGTCCGACAGGAAATCGGAAAATATGGCTTCGGCAAAACCGCTGCCTCCGGGAGACGGCATTACCAGCAACATAATCCACATAGCCAATTGACGGGCAAACAACAGGATGTGGTCGGATATACTCAGGATTTTGTCCGGTTCGATAGCCGCATACAAAGCCAGCAATAGAAAATTGACCACCAGATACCGGGCACTCCAAGAGATAACCGTTGCTAAGAAAGCACCTAACCAAAATGCTGGTTTTTCCCGCTTTAATATTCCGGAACTTGTTACGATGTCTGAGCCAACTTTTTCGGCTTGTAATTGCCACTTTTTCAGGAATTTTAGCCGGAATATGCCGGTAAGGATGCGTCTGAGAACGGACGGATTGATGAAAAGACCGTAAAATACCAGAAGAATATAAAGCAACTTGATGAGGTACCCGGTAACGGCGAAATAAAAGTATTCGGACGAAAAAGAAATAGCTGCGGAGTGAAGACCGAACAATCTGTCCGGAGTAATTACCAAAAAGACCATAGGAAAAAACAGAATGAAATATAGTTCGTCCAAAAATGAGGTGGCCAGTACTATGGCAGTGCTTTTACCTAACCGGATGCCTTCTTTGTGTACATACAATACGGCTACACTCGTACCTCCTACCGCCGATGGCGTAATGGCAGAGGTAAATTCCCATAGCATAATGACTTGGAAAGCATTTTTCCAATTGTATTGGCCTCCTGCCAGTATCTTGATGCGTAACATATAGCCGAAATCCCGCAAAACCATCATCAGAAAAGCCAGCAATACATAAACAATCACTTGCCGGTTAATGACTATGGAAGAGAACATGCCGGGATGATATTCCCTGTAAAAAAGAAAAGCGGCTACCGCAAGACCGATAATTATCGGAAGCAAAATTTTATAGCTCTTTACCGATTGTATGTTTTTTTCGTCGGGGTGCATTGTTCCGGTTTAGCTATTGCAAATATACCCGTTTAAGCGGAGATACAGGATAAAAAACGGGATTTTCTCTCTGGCCGAGAATAACAAATAGCGGGAAATTGGGCTATATAATGTTGCGTAAATTCAATTAGTAAATGCAAGGATTAAATTATTTTTTATGATCTTATCACCAAAAACAGGCAAGCATGTTTTTATTAAATTCTCCGAAAAATTACTATCTTTAGCTTAGAAAATGGAAGCATTAAGACAGACAACATACAAAAAGTTATTTGCCTTAGTAAATTGCGAGGAATGATGAACCAACGGATACCGATAGTAGTGTTTGTATTTTTGTGGTTGGCCGGTTGTACCGCCACACAGGAAATCAAGATTGTAAAGCAAGGTGCCCGGTACAATGAAAAATCGGGAGATTTCGGATATTTTTCGGTAGTGTTAAAGGCACACAATGGTAAAAAAGAGATTGTATGCCGTGGGAGCGGTCGAGCTTCTTTCCCGGATTTGAAACAAAAGGGAATGCATGAGTTGGATTCGATTCACCGGTTTGCCGAAAAGATGATAGATTATTATGTACAGCGTCATGTTGACGACAAAGATACCGTAATAGGCCGGTATCTTTATACTTGGAGGAATGCCGAGCTCAAACGGAAAAACAACGCTTCGATATTGGAATACAAATTGCTTATCCGCAAGCAATAACGGTAGATGATGGAGGCAAAAAGCAGGAGATCGCTCCTGCTTTTTGAGGTTATGCTTTCTTGATTTCCAAGCCAAGTTCGTCTAACTGTTGTGGACTTACCGGAGCCGGAGAATCTAACATGATATCGCGTCCGGCATTGTTTTTCGGAAAGGCTATTACATCACGGATGCTATGTGTGCCGGCAAAAAGTGCCACAATCCGATCCAGACCGAAGGCAATACCTCCGTGTGGAGGAGCTCCGTACCGGAAGGCGTTGATGATAAAACCGAATTTTTCTTCTATTTCCTTGTCGTCAAGGTTCAAGGTTTTGAACATCCGCTTTTGGATTTCGGCATCGTGTATCCTTATGGAACCGCCGCCTATTTCTACTCCGTTAAGTACCATGTCGTAAGCATTGGCTCTCATCTTGCCGGGGTCTTTTTCAAACAAGTCGATGTCTTCCGGTACGGGGGAAGTAAAAGGGTGGTGCATAGCCACAAACCGTTGTTCTTCTTCGTCCCAATCAAACAGCGGGAAATTGACTACCCACAAGGGGGCAAACCGGCTGTGGTCTATGAGGTCGAATTTTTCGGCTACATGCAATCGTAATTTGCCGAGTTGGACGAGTGTCTCGTTTCTATGTCCGGACAAAATTAACAATAAGTCGCCTGCTTGCGGTTGGTCGTCCATTTTTCCGGCAATGGCTTTCCAGTCGTCATTGGTGTAGAACTTGTCAATACTGCTTTTTATGGTGCCGTCTTCGTTATATTTGACATATACCAAACCTTTGGCGCCCACTTGCGGTTGCTTAACAAATTCGGTAAATTTGTCCAATATTTTACGGGATACTCCTGCTTTGCCTTTGACCACTATGCCGCCTATATATTCGCTTTGGTCGAATACATTGAAATTACGCCCTTTTATTATCCCGGTGAGGTCGTTTATGTGCATATCGAACCGTATATCCGGCTTGTCGGTTCCGTACCGGGACATGGCTTCGTCGTAAGAGATACGCGGGAATTTTCCGGTGGTTATTCCCAGTACGGATTGAAGCAAATGCCGTAGCATTCCTTCAAACATGTTCAAGATGTCTTCTTGTTCCACAAATGCCATTTCGCAGTCTATTTGCGTAAATTCCGGTTGGCGATCCGCTCTGAAATCTTCGTCTCGGAAGCATTTTACTATTTGGAAATAACGGTCGTAGCCAGCTATCATTAGTAGTTGCTTGAAGGTTTGCGGTGATTGCGGAAGGGCATAAAAACTACCGGGGTGCATTCTGGACGGTACAATAAAGTCTCTGGCACCTTCGGGTGTGGATTTTATCAAATACGGAGTTTCTATTTCGAGGAATCCGTGTTGGTCGAAATAGTTTCTTACTTCTTTAGTTACCTGATGGCGAAGCATGATGTTTTTTTGTAACGGAGCACGTCTCAAATCGAGATAACGGTATTTGTATCGCAATTCTTCTCCGCCGTCAGTATGTTCTTCTATGGTAAACGGCGGTACTTTGGAGGAATTCAGTATGTTGAGTTCTTTTACGAAAAGTTCTATTTCTCCGGTTGGCAAATCGGGGTTTTTAGAGTAGCGTTCGATGACTTCGCCAGTGGCTTGAATCACATATTCGCGTCCTAATTTTTTGGCGTTTTCAAATACGGTGGTATCGGTTTTTCCTTCTTCAAAAACCAATTGTGTTATTCCGTAGCGGTCGCGCAGGTCTATCCATATCATTTTTCCTTTGTTACGGATGCGTTGTACCCATCCTGCCAATGTAACCTGTTGGCCTTTGTCGGTTAATCTCAGTTCTCCGCAAGTGTGT
>CAYMVE010000104.1:0-7434 GCA_964393715.1 uncultured Bacteroidales bacterium
AAATACAACCTAATCATCCTCCACAATTTACCTTCGGCTACCCATACCGCCAATGACCTGGTCAATATGGCCCGCAAACGCAAAATACCGCTATGGTTTATCACCGGCACACAAACCGACCCCGAAAAATTCAATACCGTTCAAGACTTGATTACCCTAAAAACAAATCTAAAAACATACGAAGACGCCTTACCCTCCCTCAACAAAAATTTCGAATCGTTCACCCTCTCCGGATGTCCGGAACTATGTGACAAGTTGCCCCCGTTGAAAACATTTTTCGGCGAATACCAAGTCAATCCGGCAAGCGAAGTGATTTTTTACCAAAAAATTAAAACCGTAACCACCTCCAAGCCGTTGATACTTATCGGTACAAACGGCAACCTAAAAGCAGGAATTATTGTCGGAGAAAACATTTGGCGGTGGAAAAACTATAACTACCTGAACAACAACAACTTTGACTTCTTTGTATCACTAATCAACAATTTAGCAAAGTATTTGGCACTAAGAGTAAAAAGGGACAACCTTAACATAATGGTGGACAAACTTATCAAGCAATATCAACCCGTAATATTTAATGCCCAATTTTTCAACAGCGTGTATGAAAATATCAACACACCCGACCTAAACTTGGAAATAAAAAACCAAAAAACCGGCACAAAACAAGGTTATGTGTTTGTCAGAACCAACAATGGTTACAAACTCAAAATCAATTCATTACCACCCGGTGATTATACCTACAAAGCAACTTTGTCGTACAAAGGCAAAAAGTTTGAAAAAAAAGGATATTTCTCCGTAGAACCGGTAAACATAGAATATCTCAATACCGTTGCCAACCCCGTCATATTGGAAAAAATTGCCGACAAATACGGCGGAAAATTGTATTATTCGCCGGACAGCCTCATCAAAGCCATACTCAAAGACAACAGCATCACCTCCACCATAAAAATCACGGAAAAAACCCAACCACTTGCATCTTTGCCTTTGATCTTACTGACAATAGTGTTGCTGCTGTCTGCCGAATGGTTGGCCAAAAAACTTTGGGGTAGCCTATAACCCACTCATTCCCACATACCGTCAAAACGGATACCCTATCCCCAAATTAAAGTTGAAGTTGGACAAGGAGGGTGTCCGACGCAACGGAAGCCATCTTTTCCCTTCGGGCAAAGACGGATCACGCACTTTCATAGCAAAATCCAACCGGAAAATAAATATCGTAAAATCAAAACGAAACCCGATACCGGAACCTACGGCAATCTGTTTATAGAAATTGTTCAGATAAAAATGTACATACGGACGCGGGTCATCCGAAGTAACCGCCCAGATATTGCCCGCATCCACAAAAAAAGCAGCATTCAACAGCCAAAACAAATGAAACCGGTACTCCCAAGAAAACAACAACTTCATATCTCCCGACTGATTCGGATATACGGAAGTAGTATCGCGGTAATTCCCGGGTCCCAGGGTCCTTATCTCCCACGCTCTTATACCGTTGGCTCCACCGGCATAATATCTTTTTTCAAATGGCAATATCTTCATGTTTCCGTACGGGAAAGCCACCCCGGCAAAAAAACGGTATGCCAACTGGTTGCTGGCATCTAAATTGCGGTAATAACGCAAATCCAAGTCAAACTTAACATATTGCGAATACGGCAACCCAAACAACAGATATTGTCCCTCTTCATTTTGTGGAGAAAGTCCTTTCTTAGCATTGACAAGGCTCAAAATATTTCCCGAAGACTCCACCTTCCCAAAAAAAGAGTAAGCATTTCTTCGAGACAACGGCGTATTAAAGCCCAACATATAATTTGTAGCACTGATAATATGATTCACAAAACTGTATTCCAAAAAAGTACCGTTTATACGGTCCTTAAACTCCGGAGTAATATTAAAAACTTTTACTGAATTGATTTCCAACAAGTTAAACGAACTATACAAATTTCTGTTAAACTTCCACGAATACCCAAACGAACCTTTCAAAATCTCGTTTTCGTAATCCGGCCGTTTTTGGTAGTTGAAGGTAGTTTGAATCACGGTTTTCGGACTGTATTTTTTCACAAAATTTTCGGAATTTACCGGCAACCAAAAATGCGGTATGGATATTTTGGCATTTCCTCCGGTTTCTACCGTATTAAACGGTAAATAATCAATCACTTCATCTTCGGTTTGTACGGAAAACACTGTTTGGCGTTGAATGGCTCCCTTGATATTCATGGTAAAGTTTTCGGCCCTACCGAACAGACTCCGATCCGAAAATTGCAAATTACCTTGTGCCCCGAGATTACCCGAAGTATTTGTCCCTTCTATCTCGGCCGATACCGCATATTTTTTAAGCGGCATAAGTTCCACATAACAATTCAACACATCATTCCGAAGCGAATCTTGCTTGAAATATATATTTATGATTTTGAAGGTATTAAGTTTCCACAAATAATTATAAGTAGCTTTTACATCTTCGATGTTGTAAAGTTGGCCGGGAAAAATATAGTTGCCTTTTGCCAGAATTTTCGGAGAAACAAAATCGGTTCGTGTCGTCACAAATGTTATACCGTTGATAGTAAGCGTATCGGATGCCAAAGAATGTTTGATAGCCTCCCCGTTAGTAAAATAGGTAACATTTCCAATGGTGTATTGAATATGCGGTTGAGTGCCGAAAGGATGTCTTTTGCTAATCCCCCTGTTTTTTATTAGAACGGTTATATTTACCTGATAACCTGTGGTATCCGCCAAATATTCCACATAATTTTTGTTGAAAGTATAGTAACCGTGTTTTTTCAAAACATACACAATCCTTTTTCGCTCTTTATCAAGCAGTTCGGTATTAAAAATCTTTCCAGACTTCAACAGAGATCGGGCAGTATCCGCCAATATTAATTTACCGATATGGGAATCGGTTATTTTGTATTTTATTTCCGACAACCTGTATGGTTTATACAACCGGACAGCATATTCCACTTTTACTTTTTTCTTCTTATAATACAAATGAGTATCTACTCGGGCATTAAAGTAGCCGTTGTTACGCAAAAATATTTGCATTTGATTTATGGTTTTTCCGGTAAGGTAATCATCATAGATTACGGGTGGCTCTCCGATTATATCTCCAAGTTTGTATATGAAAAGCACTTTTTTCCATTTTCGTTCTTTGCCATAATGCGACCAGTTGTATATCCATAATCGCAATGGGAAAAAAAGCAATATTTTTCGGTTGGGATTTTGTCTTATATATCCTTCCAAATCCGATGACGAAACGGATGTTTTGTCATCGCTTGTTATGGTAATTTTATTTGCAGAAAGTAAATACTGACCAACAGGGTGGACTTACATCCGGCCAAAACCAGCACTAAAAAAACTATTGATACTATATATAATTTTCCGTCTTTCAAAGCAATACAATGTTTTTTATGATTCCGAAACCTTCGTATTGCTCATTAAACCGGGTCAGGAGATTTTCTTTTATCAACATAATTTCCGACTTGGCAGCTGCCGAACGAAGTTTTACAAACAACTTGCCATCCCTTTCGTATATTTTTACGGTTTCTCTATCTATCGCTTCACCGGCAGTCTCTTTCCATATTTTGCGTAGATTAATATTTTTCAGCAACTTGCCGCTTTTCGAATCGACAAAAAGTTGCTTCATCAACTCATCAATTTTGGAAGTGTTGTTTGTCAAATTGGCAATGTAATTACGCTTATCAAATTTTTTATCAGTCATACACTTTCATTATTTGAGAATCCGCTATTTCCATCAATTGGGAATTTATCTTCAATTTACTTCTTATATCCAACATCCTTTGCGTATGGGTATCGGTTATAAATATCTGATTGCTATTATTTTCCGCAAGAGTTTGAATCATGTTTGTCACACGCACTTCATCCAGTTTGTCAAACACATCATCCAACAGCAATAACGGATGCTTCCCAGAAAAATTTTCAATGATTTGTTTTTCTGCCAATTTCAAAGCCAACAATAAGGTCTTTTGTTGTCCTTGCGAAGCAATCTTCTTGACTTTCAAACCATTTATTGTAAAAACAAGGTCATCCTTATGTATTCCTTTCGTAGTATATTGCAAAACCTTGTCGGACTCAAACGATTCCTCAAGCAATTCATGCATGCTTTTTTCCGAAAGCTGACTACGGTACCTTATTGCTAACTGGTATTTATCGTCTGCTATGTTGTAATAAAATTCATTGAAGTATTTAGTCAGCCATTCCGTAATTTCCTTTCTTTTCCGGTAAATATAATCACCGTATCCGGAAAGTTTTTCATTCCACGGATCAAACATACCCGAACCGGCATACGGCATTGCCTGCAACTGTTTTAACAAAGCATTACGTTGCTTCAGCGCTTTATTGTATTGCACCAGATTGTACAAATATTCTTTGTCAAATTGGGAAATTAACATATCCAAAAATCGTCGTCTCACTTCACTCCCTTCGGAAATCAATACCGTATCGCCCGGAGTAATCATTATCAAAGGGATAAGCCCTATATGATCGACAAGCCGTTCGTATTCCTTTCCGTTTCTTTTGAATACTTTTCGTGAATTTTTGCGGTAAGTTACTTGCAATTCTTCTGCCGATTCTCCGGTTTTATACAAGCCTTTTACAAAATAAAAACCATCCGTGGCACCGGTATTTACCAACTGTGAGTCGTTTATATTAAAATAACTCTTGGTAAACGACAACAGATAAATAGCATCCAGTATATTGGTTTTTCCCGAAGCGTTGAAGCCTGTAATAAAGTTTATCCCGGAAGAAAAAACAGCCTCAAAAGCCTTATAATTTTTAAAATTGCGAAGTTCCAATCTTTCGAGATATAAATGCATAATAATAACAAGCGTTTGTCCTTTTTCTGCAAAGGTATAAAAAAACTATCCGCAAAATCATATCTGCACGAGGTTTATAATATTATCCGGGTGTTTTTTTAGTAAGTTTTGTATTTTTGCAAAAAACTTCATACCATGAAAACAGCATTAATAACAGGAGCAACCTCGGGAATAGGAAGATCCACTGCCAAAAGACTGGCATCCATTGGATACGATGTAATAATCACCGGAAGGCGTAAAGAAAGACTGGAAGCGTTGAAAAAAGAAATCAAAACAAAATACCAAACGGATGTACTTGCGTTGAACTTTGATGTGCGAAAATACGAAGAAGTGGAAAAATTTTTGGGACATTTGGAAGGAAAATGGAAAGATATAGATGTTTTGGTAAACAATGCAGGGCTTGCCGTAGGATTTGGACCTATCAACGAAGGAGATCCCAAAGACTGGGATACCATGATTGACACCAACATAAAAGGACTGCTGTATGTAAGCAAGGTGGTAATGCAAAACATGATTGCCCGCCAAAAAGGACATATCATCAACATTGCCTCTGTGGCAGGTAAAGAAGTGTACTATCACGGAAATGTATATTGTGCCACCAAGCATGCAGTAGATGCCTTGAGCAAAGCAATGAGAATCGATTTACTCCCCTACAACATCAAAGTTACCAATATAGCTCCCGGAATGGTAGATACCGAATTTTCCATAGTCCGATACAAAGGAGACAAGGAAAAAGCCGACAGGGTTTACAGGGGATTTGAACCGCTACACGCCGACGACATTGCAGATGCCGTAGAATATGTTGTAACCCGTCCGGAACATGTAACCATCAACGATATGCTGATTATGCCCACTGCACAAGCCAATACTTCACATTTGATAAGAAACGAACAATAAAAAAAAGCGGGCTCGACAGCCCGCTTTACTAAAAACGCCTCGTTATAGCAGTTTTACCTCATACTTCGTTTGGGATGTTTACCATGCCTTTTTCCTTTTTTATGCATGCCCATTCCGGACAATTTTTTGTCAAAATACACTTTTTGCTCATCGGTAAGCAGATTTCTGATTTTCAACTGCATACCAACTCTTTCTTTCAGCAATTCCCCACGAATCAAATTGATTTCTCCAATCGTTTTGTCTATTGCTTTTTGGTCCGGATGATCTTGCGTCATCAATACCGTAAGATGTGCTCTTTTTTCTTTCAGCAAATTTCTTTTTTTTGTAACCGTTTTCAGGTGTTCGGTACGCAAAGTTTTGATTTGTTCCATTTGTTCATCTGTCAAATTCGGAATACCGGTCATTCCAGCCATTTTCAAACTGTCTTTGTTCATATCGTGACATGGACCGTATCCCATACCCGGTTGACCGAAAGATGCCAAAGAAATTAGGAACATCATAATCGCCGTGGTAAAAATTCTTGTTTTCATAACTTTCCTTTTTTAGTTTCAAAATTTTGACACAAAGCAAAAGAAAAGGTTTAAATTAAAAATCCACAATTCTTAAGCACCGGAAAACCAAACACTCAATAATAGTGAAAGAATAGAATAAGCTACCCCCGATTATGTAATAATTTCGTTTCTGTTCAAGTCAAGCCTTAACAATATGGCAATCATAATAGTAAATGCCCACAATGACGAACCACCGTAACTAATAAAAGGAAGCGGAATACCGATTACCGGCATCACCCCCAAAGTCATTCCCACATTAAGCATAAAATGGAAAAACAATACGGATACTACGGCATATCCATACATCTTACTAAACTCCGAACGCTGACGCTCTGCCACCCATATAATTCTGACAACAAAAAGCAAATAGAAAACCAAAAACAAAAAACTACCGGCAAAGCCATACTCCTCTCCTATGGTACAAAAAATAAAATCGGTGCTTTGTTCCGGTACAAAATCGTATTTCGTTTGCGTACCCTCCAAAAATCCCTTACCCCAAAAACCTCCGGAACCAATAGAGATTTTAGACTGCATCACATTATAGCCCGCCCCCAAAGGGTCTTCGTCAATTCCCAACAAGACATCTATCCGTTTACGCTGATGAGGCTCCAACACCTTGTTGTACACAAAATCTATCGACAGAGAATAAACGAACAAACCAGCAAAAACCAAAGCCAAAACCGCATAAGAAGTACGCAAATTGAATAGGGTAACCGGAATAAAAATCAAAAAAAACAGCAGCGTCACCATGGCATACACCAAATAGGGCTCAACTGTAATGCCGGTTAATCGCACTCCGGCAAACCCCGCAATCATCAACACCAGATACACTCCCAACCATATTGCCAACTCTTTTTTATTTTTTACGATCCCGTACAAAACGACAAAGAAAATAAGAGAAAGAGCAACAAAAACATGCAATTTCGGTAAAACAAGAATGAGAAAAAACAAAGCTATCGCGGCCAAAAATAAAACAACAACCAAAGCATTCAATCCGTTACGGTAAAACAATATTATGAAAGAAACATATACCAAAGCCGAGCCGGTATCATTTTGCAAAAGAATCAAAAGCATAGGCAACAAAATAACCACGGCAACTAGCAATAAATCTTTGAAACGCTTTATGGAAAACGATTGCCGGCTCATGATTTTTGCCAAAGTCA
>CAYMVE010000105.1:0-7423 GCA_964393715.1 uncultured Bacteroidales bacterium
GCACATGACCCTGAATCATGCGCGTCTACCAATTCCGCCACCCGGGCAAAGAACTAAAAAGGGGAAATCTTACCTCCTCTACCCTGTGCCCGGAACAGGACTCGAACCTGCACGGACTAATGTCCACATGGCCCTCAACCATGCGCGTCTACCAGTTCCGCCATCCGGGCTCGTCAAAAAAGCAGTGCAAAAGTAATACTATTTTTTTGAACCCAATTACAAAACAAAAAGATTTTTTAGGAGGAGTACACCTCTCCCACCTATCAAAAAAGGGCGTCGTTTCGGACGCCCTTTTTGGGGAAAAATTTTATTTTACTTCTTTTACAACCTCTACATGCTTGGTACCTTCCGTTATGGCATTTTCGTTGAGAGGCAGCAAGTGGTGGTAGCGTTCGGGGAGTGATTTTTTCAGCCCTTCCCGTACATTTTCCATTTTTACGATGGGATTTACTTTCAGATAAGCTCCCAATACCACCATGTTATATACTTTGGGGTTTCCCAATTCGCTGGCTATCTTACTGGCATCTATTGTATAGATATTAATGTCATCCCGTTCCGGATGCCTTGTAATTCCGTTTGGGTCGTACAGCAAAATACCGCCGGGTTTTACCGATTTTTCGAATTTGTCCAACGACTGTTGGTTCAAAATAATTGCCGTATCAAATTTGGTAAGTATCGGCGAGCTGATTCTTTCGTCCGACAATATCACGGTAACATTGGCGGTACCACCCCGCATTTCGGGACCATAAGAGGGCATCCACGACACTTCTTGCCCTTGCATTATACCGGAATAGGCAAGAATTTTACCCATTGAAAGGACTCCTTGTCCTCCGAATCCTGCTATTATTATTTCTTCAGTCATAATTTTCGGTGTTTTAAGATTATTTGATTTCCTTTACAAGTTTACCGTCCACTTTAATATCGCCGAGCTCATAATATTTCAACATATTTTCTTCGAGCCATTGATTGGCTTTTACCGGCGTCATTTTCCAACCGGAGTTACAGTTGGATACGATTTCCACGAAGGCGGTTCCTTTGCCTTCCAATTGAGTTTCGATAGCTTTTTTGATGGCTTTTTTGGCTTTTCTTACCAGTTTGGCGGTATGTACGGCTTGTCGGGTTACATAATGGGTGCCGGGTAACATTGCCACCAATTCGGTCATTTTCAATGGATTCCCCATCATTTGCACATCACGCCCATAAGGAGAGGTAGAAGTTCTCATTCCGGGTAATGAGGTAGGAGCCATTTGGCCTCCGGTCATTCCGTAAATACCATTGTTAATGAATATGATGGTGATGTTTTCGCCACGGTTGCATGCGTGCAATGTTTCGTTACCGCCGATAGCAGCCAAGTCGCCGTCACCTTGGTAGGTAAATACGAATTTGCCCGGCCACAATCTTTTAATAGCCGTAGCCAATGCCGGTGCTCTACCGTGAGCGGCTTCTTGCATATCTACATTCATAAATTCGTAAGCCAGCACGGAACATCCTACGGGTGCTATTCCTATGGTATCATGTTCCAAGCCCATTTCTTCTATCAGTTCCATCAGGATTCTGTGTGTTACTCCGTGTCCACATCCCGGACAGTAAGATAATGTTTTATCAGTGAGTAGCGGAGTTTTGGCGTAAACTTTATTTTCGGGCTTTACTACCAATTCTTTTATTTTGTCTGCTGTAAGTTCCATATTTTATCCTCCGATAATTTTAGTTTTTAATACTTCTACTACTTCTTCCGGAGTAGGTATTACACCACCTACATGGCCAAAGAATTCTACTTTGGTTTTGTCTCCGACAGCAAGTTGCACATCTTCTATCATTTGTCCCATGTTGAGTTCTACCGACAAGAAACCTTTGGCTCCGTTGGCCACTTTGTCTCTAAGTACTTGGTACGGGAACGGATACAAGGTTATCGGTCTGATAAGACCTACTTTGATGCCTTCTTCTCTTGCCAAATCGATGGCTTTTTGCGAGATTCTGGCTGCCGAACCGAAAGCTACGATAAAATATTCCGCATCTTCGGTGTTTATTTCTTCCCAACGCACCTCTTCTTCTTCCATCTTTTTATATTTGGCAAACAAATCATGATTGTGTTTTTCCATGCTGTACGGGTCAAGGTCGAGAGAAGTTATGATGTTTCTTTCTTTTCCGGGGCGTTTGCCTACCGTAGCCCAGTCGCCGTTTTTTTCGATAACTTCTTCGTCGGTCCATCTGGGTATCGGATCGAAAAGTTCTACCTTTTCCATCATTTGTCCGATGACACCGTCGCTGAGTATCATCACGGGGTTTCTGTATTTGAAGGCCAAATCGAATGCCAGTGGCACAAAATCGCTCATTTCCTGAACGGATGCCGGTGCCAGTACCAGTAATCTGTAATCACCGTGACCGCCACCTTTTGTGGCTTGGAAGTAGTCCGATTGGGAAGGTTGAATGGTTCCCAAACCGGGACCTCCTCTTTGCACATTCAATAGTACACAGGGAAGTTCTGCACCTGCCATATAGGAAATACCTTCAAGCATCAGGCTGATACCCGGTGATGAGGATGAGGTAGCCACTTTTTTACCGGCTCCAGCTCCTCCGTAAAGCATATTGATAGAAGCCAATTCGCTTTCCGCTTGTAGTACAACCATTCCGGTTCTTTCGTGTGGCTTTTCGGCCATTAAATATTCAATCACTTCGGATTGTGGTGTAATCGGATAACCGAAGTATCCGTCTGCTCCGGCTCTAATAAGGGCTTCGGCAAACGCTTCGTTTCCTTTCATTAGTCTTAATTCTCCCATAATATCTTAATTTTTATTGTTCGTTAAACTTCAATTCTTGTTCTGTAAACCGTTATTACTCCATCGGGACAAACTACTGCACAGTCCGCACAACCGACACATGGTTCGGGGTTAAAGAATTCCGCATAATGATAACCTTTGCCGTTTACATTTTTTGACATCCTTATGATGTCCTTGGGGCATGCCACTACACATAGCTCACAGCCCTTGCATTTTTCGATGTCGATTTCAATATAACCTTGAACTTTTTTTGCCATCTCTTTTTATTTTTGTTTGTTCATTTTCAAAAGTAATAAGTTTTTTTTAATCAAAAACTGCTTTTCAATAACATTTTTTTAATTTTTTCCGTAATGTTCGTTAAATTTTTTAAGTCTTTCTTCCAATACCGGAATTTGTTCTCTGGATATTTGTGACATACAAGCTCTTAATCCTTCTCGTTCGCTTCCGGTAATCTTCAACGATATGGCACTTATACCGTAATAAAGCAGTCGTTCCAACAGTTGTGAAGCTGTCATTCCCGGATAAGCAAAGGTGAAGTAAAATCCGTCGGCAATGGGTTCGTTTTCATCTTTGTCATATACGATTTCGAATCCGTTTTCCGTAAATATCTTTTTTAAGATTTTGGCTCTTTCGCCATATTCTTTTACTTCTTCTATAAAGTTGTATTGGCCGTCGTTGGCTGCTTTTAGCATAGCCGCCAAAGCATACTGTGCCGAATGGGCTACTCCGGACGACAAAGTATATAATGCTCCGTAGATGATGGAATATCCGAAGCCGGCGGTATGAAAATAGCGTTTCAGGTCCTCGAATTGTCTTTCGAACAACTTATCCGAAATAACCATGGTGCCAATCCGTTGTCCGGCATAACTGAATACCTTGGAACTGGAAATCAGCAAGATATAGTTGTCCGTATAATGGGCTACGCTGACTTGATAAGGCGGTTGTCCCGGATGATAAAGGTCCCGCCTGAAATCCATGGCAAAATAAGCCAAATCTTCAAGTACGACTACATCATACTTGTTGGCCAATTCTCCTATGATTTGCAATTCTTTTTCGGTAAAACAAATCCATGAGGGATTGTTGGGATTGGAGTATATAATAGTGGAAATATTGCCTTTGCTCAGATAACTTTCCAGTTTTTCCCGTAGTTTTTCGCCACGATAATTATACACATCAAAAGTTTCGTATTTGAGGCCTAACACATGATGCTGTTGCTTTTGCACGGGAAATCCCGGATCAATAAACAAAGTGGTATCCTTTTGTTGGTCTCTGCGACACGAAACCATAAAAGCCGCGAAAGCACCCTGCATACTACCCACCGTAGGCACACAATGAGCAGGAGCCACATCCACATTCAGAAACAATTTGACAAAGCGTGCTATCTCATTTTTCAGGTCTTTTACTCCTTCTATCATGGGATATTTGGCGGCCACTCCTTTTTTCAGTGCTTCTATTTCGGCCTCCACCCCTACTTTTGAGGGAGGGAGTCCCGGTACCCCCATCTCCATTCTTACAAATTTATCTCCGGTAGCTTCTTCTATTTCGTTTACAAGACGCACCAGTTCCCTTATAGTGGCTGTCCCAAGGTCATCGATGCCCAAATTTTTAATTTTTTCAGAAACAATCTCCGCATTTATCGGAGTGTTTCGGGTTTTTAAGATTTCCATATCTTTTATTTTTTTTGATAAAATCAGGTTTTCGGTTTACAAATATAAGTTAATCACTTGTTAAAATTGTTATTCCATTTCATTTTTTGCGTAAAAAATCAGAACTCATAGCCCAAATTAAAACCGAGCACCAATTTCACCGGTATTTTCAGGTATAATCCTTCTATTTCTTGCACTTGTCCCCCGGATTTGACACCCCAAAAATTATTTTTGTAGCCGACACCGGAAAACAAATCAAAAACAAAACGGGATATTTTGAATTGATAACCCGCTATCAAATCATAGTTTTCGTGTACGGCAAAAATGTATTCTTTGTACATATTTAAAGGTCGAAAAGTAATATAAGCTTTTGAAAATGAATAATGTAAGGCAATATATATTCCATAGGGGGCATAGCCGAATGTTTTTTGAAAAACATATCGCTTGTAGGTAAATTGTAGTCTGAATCCACGCACCACCAAATCATAAGGTTTGGCCGGAAGTCCGTACACCGTTGTGGTATCTTTTTCCATAAGTCCCAAAAAAAGGTTTTCTCCCAAATAAGATACGCCTATTTGTATTCCGTAATAGAGATAAGTAGGTATTTCGAAAGCAATTCTATATTCCGAAGTGTAGGCAATAGGACCTATTAACATGGTGCCGGGATTGGTTTTTAATATTATGGAAGGCTGTTCCAGCGGAACTTCTTTGCTTTTATAAGTAGTCAAAAGGCTATTATTCTGCTGTGACACAGCCGGAAGTGAAAATGTTAGGTATAAAATGAAAAAGGTGAAAAATTTGTTTTTCATTACATGTGTCCAAAACCGTTGAACATGGTTGAAAAGGCAAATGCTCCTATGATGATACCAATGATTGCCAATATGTAAATAACCAAAACTATAATTGCGATGACTCCATTGAAAGTGAAAAAGTTTTTGAGTGCTGTAAATGATTTGGATAATGATTCCCGGTTACCGAACCGGTAAGCCGATTTGATGCCGTTGGCAAATCTGAGTAGATAAAGACCAATAAATACATAAAACATGACCCCCAAAATATAGAACAAGGCCATAAGCGGATTGAAGAACATCACGAATAAAGCGGAAATACCAAAAATAGAGGCAAGTACCATGGTTAAGATTCCTAAAAACGAGGACCATTTTGCCGCGGTGTGCAGCTCTTCCATATCCGCTTGGGTTAAAATAATATTATTGCCTTGACTAACTGTTTGTTGTATGTTTTGTTCGTTCTGTTGCAGGTTGGTATTTTCCATAAAAAGATTTTTTGTAGTTGTCCTTCACAAAAATAAGTAAAATTTTTATGTGTTGAGGCAGATTTTTCGGAGGTTTTTACAAAAAAATGTTGTTGAACAACTTTTTTTATTTTCACTTTAATATTTTTGCAAAGAGAAATTATAAAAACATAAAACTATGGAATACAGAATTGAACACGACACCATGGGTGAAGTTAAAGTGCCCGCCGATAAATATTGGGGCGCTCAAACCCAAAGGTCAAAAGACAATTTCAAAATCGGAGAACCGGCTTCCATGCCTAAAGAAATCATCAAGGCATTCGGATATTTAAAAAAAGCAGCGGCTCATGCCAATTACGAATTGGGAGTGCTACCCAAAGAAAAAATGGAATTGATATCCCAAGTTGCAGATGAAATAATAGAAGGAAAACTGGACGAACACTTCCCGCTGGTAATCTGGCAAACGGGTTCCGGCACACAATCCAACATGAATGTAAATGAAGTAATTGCAAACCGTGCTCATGTGCTTTCGGGCGGAAAATTGACAGATGCGAAAAAAGTGCTGCATCCTAACGATGATGTAAACAAATCCCAATCTTCAAACGATACTTTCCCTACGGCCATGCACATTGCCACCTACAAAATGCTTGTAGAAGTAACCATTCCCGGAGTTGAAAAATTGAGAAATGCCCTTGCTCAAAAAGCGGAAGAATTTAAGGATATCATCAAGACTGGCCGCACCCACTTGATGGATGCTACACCTCTGACATTGGGACAAGAGTTCAGTGCTTATGTGGCACAATTGGATCATGGATTAACGGCCTTGAAAGACTCTTTGAAACATTTGTCGGAATTGGCTTTGGGCGGTACGGCAGTTGGTACCGGTTTGAATACTCCGGAAGGTTATGCGGAGTTGGTAGCCCGAAAAATAAGCGAGTTTACGGGACTTCCCTTTGTAACGGCTCCTAACAAATTCGAATCATTGGCAGCTCACGACGCAATGGTAGGAGTTTCGGGAGCGTTGAAAAAATTGGCAGTATCCATTATGAAAATTGCCAATGATATCCGACTGTTAGCTTCCGGCCCAAGATGCGGTATCGGCGAAATTATTCTGCCGGCTAACGAACCCGGTTCGTCTATTATGCCGGGCAAAGTAAATCCAACTCAAAACGAAGCCATTACAATGGTAGCCGCGCAAGTTATCGGTAACGATGTAGCGGTAACCACAGGCGGTATGCAAGGACACTTCCAACTTAATGTATTCAAACCACTGATAGCCAGAAATGTGCTGGAATCCGCAAGGTTGCTCGGTGATGCTTGCGTATCGTTTACCGAAAAGGCAGTAGTGGGCATTAAGCCGAATACGGAAAACATTAAAAAGCATTTGGACAACTCATTGATGTTGGTAACCGCCTTGAACACGCATATCGGATATGAAAATGCAGCAAAAATTGCCAAAAAAGCTTATGCCGAAAACAAAACATTGAGGCAAGCAGCCGTAGAGCTCGAATTGCTGACGGAAGAACAATTTGACGAATGGGTGGATCCTTCAAAGATGATAGGACCTTACAAAGTAAAAAAATAAACAGATAAGTAGAAAAATAAAAAAGGGGGCTTTTTCCTCCAGCCCCCTTTTTTTATTGGTTATTTCTTCTTGCCCAATTTCTTTAAATCGGAAGGAAGTATTCCATCCGGATGTTTCTTATCAATCATGTGATAATCAAAATAGTACATGTTAGCATTGAGGT
>CAYMVE010000106.1:0-7404 GCA_964393715.1 uncultured Bacteroidales bacterium
GTTCGTAGGCTTCGTCCCCTTTTATTTCTTCTTTACTTTTTTTTTGGGCGAATGCCGCAGATTCTATCATTAAAAAACCGGCTGTGAAAAATAAAAGATACTTGATGATTTTCATGGTTTTATGTTAATTTTGTGAAACAGTTTTTTCAAAATTGAGGGTAAATATAAATATTTTTTGTGAAACAAGACTAATTTTATTTGAACTAAAAAATAATTTTTGGTAGTATGACTGGGAAAAATGGTGACGGTTGGGTTTTAATTATTTATTTTGTTATTGAAAGCATTTGGGGTACTGTGAAGTTTTCTTTTATTCCAAATGTTACAAAGGGGTAAAGTGTAGATTGTTGTCCGAAACGATACTTTTGATTTGGTGCAATTGTTTTTTTATGATGGGAAATAGTCCTTTTTGGTCGTGCATTACAATGATGGTTCCGTTTTTTAGATATCCGGGATGTATAATGGTATTGCCTGCAAAATCGTAAGTCATATAACTCCATAATACGATTTTGAAATCTTTTTTTAGGGCTTTATAAATTTTAGGGGTCAAGTGTCCGTAAGGGGGGCGGAATAATTGGCTGCCGGTGAGGTGTGCATTTATTCGGGCTGAAGCGAGATAAAAACGGTGTGATACTTTGAAGGCACTAGCATGGTAGTAAGAATGGTTTCCTATGGTGTGGTTGTGTTGCAATATGGTTTGGTATTCATTGGTGTATTGTGTTAATTTGTAACCTGTTATAAAAAAGGTGGCTTTGATTTGTAGTTGGTCGAGTAGTTCTAGGATTTTCAGCGTGTCGGATGACGGTCCGTCGTCAAAAGTAACGGCAATACCAGATGGACAAGTAGTTATGATTTCTGGGAAGAGCAGTCGGGCGAAATGTGGCTTACGGGGTTTCATTTTTTTTGCAAAAAGCTTTCGTATTCGTTCATTATGGCATTATTAAGCATGTTGGCTATTACTACGGCACCTTTGGAAGTAAAATGGGTATAGTCTGTGGTTGCAAGTCCTGCTTCTACCCATGCCGGCATGGAATTTTTGCCGCCCATGGCTTGGTACATGTTCCAGAATCCTGCATTTTGGTTGAAAGCCGCAGTTTTCATGGCCTCTATTACTTTTTCCAGCAACGGGTAAGTAACCAATTCCGTTCCGTCTTTGATGGACATGTCGGCGGGGCCAACGACCAAAACAGGTATGCCCGGAGCTATCTTTTTTAATACCCTCAGTTGTGCTTCAAAATGCTGTCCGTAGCGTTTGCAATCTTCTTCGTTTTTGAGATACGGCATTACATTTCCTCCGAATTCCAACACGATTAGGCCTATGTTGATATGGTCAAAAAATTTTTTCAGGTGGGTTGCGTCTATTTTGGTAAAAAATGTGCCCGAGCATCCGCGTATGGCAATATTGTCAACGCTGACACCTTTGTGCGAATCGAACGAAACGGCGTACAGGTCGGGTGAGGTATTGCCGGAGAATTTAAGTTCCACTTTTTCGGTACCTTTCGGTAGCGAAAGGGTATATACTCCGAAATCTCCCTGTTGCAAAGTGGTGAAATCCAATATGTTGTCGTTTGCGAATACTTGCAATACCACATTGTCTATTACATGCCCGTAATAGAGGGTAAGTTGGTCGAAGCGTTTGGTGTTGGAATAAGAATACCGGGCTTTTTCGAAGGTTAAGGTGTGTGGCTGACCGGTGGTGTCGGGTTGGTATCTGGCAAAACTGGCTAGTATGCCGTACCGGTTATGTTCTATACCGTTTTTATGTATTTGCATAACGCTGTACCGGTTCCACGAATCGTCGTGTGCTTGTTTTATGGAAAAAAAGTTGACGAAATTTACGGGAGGAATCATACCGGGGCCATATCCCCCGAATTTGCTTTGTAATTTGTATCGGATAAATGAAGTGATTCTGTCGGCTTCTATTTGCGAGTCGCCATAATATAATATGCGTACATTTTTTTTCCGGGCTTGGTGCAGTTTTGTAAAAAAACGGTTGAAAAACTGTCGTGCTTTTTCGTTGGCAAATTCAATGGGTGTTATGTTTTTTTTCAATTCTTCGGCTTCTACTTTTTTAGGAGGGGCGATATTTTCTTTGTCGGGTTCTGCAAGGGTGTCGCTTGGAATAGTGTCAGAAGCGAGTGTCTTTTCTGCTTCTTGGATGAGTTGTTCGGCTATTTTTACTTCTTTTTTTACGGATTCCGACAATTCTTTTTTTTTCGGTAGGGAAAAGATTTCGTCTATGGTGGCAAATTTTAATTGGCAGCATCCCAAGTCAATACCATCTTTCGGGAAAGTTAGTGCGATGACAAACAAAATAAAAAAGACCGAATAGATAAATAATAAAACTTTATGAGGCTTCATTAATCTATTTTCTTGATTTTGAGTATTTGTCCCGGACGTAAGCTTCTTTCATCTTTGATGCCGTTCAATTTCATAATGTCGTAATTGGATACTCCCGGAAATTTTTTGGCGATTGTCCAGAAATTGTCTCCTCGTTTTACTTTATAGTAAATGTATTTTCCGTCTTTTGTGGTCTTGGTTTGGGCGGTTGGGGCTGTAATACCTTCACCTATTGTTTTTTGCTTTTGAGCAAAAGTCATCGAGTTGATTTTTTTGTAGTGGGAATATTGGTTTTTGGGTACATAGATTGCCAGTTTTTGGCCTGCTTTGATAAAGTGGGAACGAAGGCCGTTCCAGCGTTTAATTTTTTTTACGGATACATGGTACCATTTGGCAATATATCCCAAGTTGTCGCCGGGTTTTACGGTATAATAGAGTTTTTTCAGATTTTTATTGGACTCTGGTACCGGTTCGTCATAAAAGTATGATTTTCGGCCGTAGTATTTTCTTTTGGGAACGGGTTCGTTGCTGGCATATTTATAGGCAAAATAAAGAGAATCCTTGTAATGAGGGACGGAATCTTCCAATTCTACATACTTGCTAACATAAGACAAAGGCAGGCGTAGCGGATAGGGATGTGCAGGCGTAGCCGGAATAACATCACGACGATATTGCCAATTGAGCTCGCGTAATGCTTGAACGGATATACCTAGCAGTTCCGAAACTTGACCGAAATGGATGTAGTTCTTTACCATGATGGTATCCGTTGCGACAGGCAGGTTAATTTTTGTTTTGGGTATTTTGTGCTCTTTGGCGTATGCAAAGGTATATAGGGCGGCTATGAAAGCAGGTACATATCCGCGGGTTTCACGGGGCAGAAAATAGTATATGTCCCAGAAATTCCTTTTGCCTTTGGCGCGACGGATGGCTTTATTTACATTGCCGGGGCCACAGTTGTATGCGGCAATTACCAGCAACCAATCGCCATACATGGCATAAAGTTCTTTAAGCATTTTGGTAGCCGCTTGGGTAGAAAGATAAGGGTCGCGTCGTTCGTCTATGTATGAATTGATTTTCAGACCGTACAATTTGGCTGTCGGATATATAAATTGCCATATTCCGATAGCCCCAGCTCGAGAACGAGCTAACGGGTTGAGTGCCGATTCGATAACAGGCATAAATTTTAGCTCCAATGGCAAACCGTTTTTGTCCAACTCATTTTCGAAGATGGGAAAGTAATAGTCAGCCAGCCCAAGCATTACCGACACTTGTTTCCGCCTTTTTACGGTGTACAACTCTATAAAACGACGTATTACATTGTTGTAAGTTAAAGGAATTATGGAATGTAAGGCTTTCAGTCTGGCTTCGTAAGTGCTGTCGTCAAACTCCGGTATAATGGTGTCGCTCTCGGTATCAAAAGTATCTACCACCAGTCCGTAGGAAGTATTTTGTATGGATGTCTTAACATACCAAAGATTGAGCAGGCTGTCCAAATCATCGTAGAAATCCTCCAATTCGGCTTTTTCGGGCACATCCGTTGCCGGCCGGGGCGGTATGGTATCGTTTGTTGAATAGGCAATTTGGGTTAAAAATATTGCTATCAGAAAAGAAAAAACGGCTTTCATCGGGTAAATTTTTATGGCGTAAAGTTACAAAAAAATGAGTATTGGGATAAAGGACTTAATAGGTTTTCTCTCATGGTAGTCTTTCGTTTTTTTGATAAGAAAACGAAAAAATTAACTCCTTCCGTAAAAAAAACTATTTTTGCAAAAGTAACAAATTAAAAAATGTATTATGAATGGAAGAGAATTTCATTAAATATCTTTCTTTTTTTGATGATATGGAAATCTATGTTGAAACTATAAAAGAAGATGATAATCAAAAAGTTGTGAGGGTTGCGTATAAGTATAAGGAAAAAACATACAAAACCAATGAGTTATATTATAGAAAAATTAATGATAAAAAAATTAAAGACGATATTTCTTATCTAAAAAAAATTTTCAATACAGAGAAAATTTACTGGTTAGATATAGAAAAACACGACTGGCCTAAGCCTAGTGAGGAGGTAGATATTGATGAAATAATTGACGAAATTGCAGGTAGTAATGATGAATTCAAATCTCTTTTAGGTGAAATATATGAAAATTTTCAAAAAATTTTTGAAGGAGGAAAACCTAACCAATACGGACGAAATTTAGAAACTAATAATCACTGGCACGATATTATTCTATTAATCAAAGCATTTATAAAAAACGAAGGGAATAAAATAGATAAAAAATTTTTTCAACCGTTAGTATATAAATGGGTGAATAGAGTTAGAAAATCTTTATGTTGTAAACAAAATCGTAAGGAGTATGAGATAATTAAAAATTTAAGAAATAACATAAAAAGGTGGAAAATAATGAAAACTTACAATGAACTCAAAGAAGACATAGTAAATCTTCTAACTTTCAACAAAAACATCATCTTGCACGGGGCACCGGGAACGGGAAAAACCTATTTGGCAAAGGAAATAGCAAAGGAATTGACTGGATGTAATGAAAAAAAGGATAATGAAAACACAGAGGAAAATAAAAAAAGTAATAACTGTAATAAACGCATAGGCTTTGTGCAGTTTCATCCTTCGTATGATTATACGGATTTTGTAGAGGGCTTGCGTCCTGTGGAAAAAGACAACGGAGAAATCGGCTTTGAGCTCAAAGACGGCATTTTTATGGAATTTTGCAAAAGGGCAATGAACGATAATAAAGATTACTTATTCATCATTGACGAGATAAACCGGGCGGATATATCCAAAGTTTTTGGCGAATTGTTCTTTTCCATAGAGCCGGGCTATCGTGGAGAACAAGGAAAAGTCTTGACACAATACAGTAACTTGCGAGAAAAAGACAAAGAGTTTTATGTCCCTGAAAACGTGTATATCATAGGCACAATGAACGACATAGACCGCAGCGTTGAAAGTTTCGATTTTGCTATCCGCCGCCGATTTGCTTGGATTGAAATTACAGCAGACGAAACAAAAGGTAGTATTCTGTCTAAATTAGATGATAATATTAAACAGCAAGCCATTGAAAAACTAACTGCTTTAAACAAAAAAATTGATGAAATTCAAGGTTTAAACAACAGCTATCACATCGGAGCGGCTTATTTCTTGAAGTTGAAAGAGTATAACAATGATTTTGACCAACTTTGGAACTATCACCTGGAACCACTTTTGCGGGAATATCTACGCAGTCTGCCAGATGTGGAGGAACAAATTGAGAATTTAAAGAACGCTTATGATAATGAAGATGGCCTAACCAACAAAAATGACAATTCTCAATCGGAACAATCCGAAAGCTAATGAACATAATAACCATACAAGATAATAACTCTGTTACTATCACCGATGAGCAAAAGGAATTAATCGTGTCCATTGCAGGCAAGTCTGTTAATGAACTGATACAAAACAATTCCGGTCTGCTTGTGTTTCCTGATAGTTTTGGCAAAGAGGTTGAAAAGAAAACAATTTTCACATTAAGCGACAATAAATTACACGCCCACAATATTGCAGGATTTATTGGCATAGAAAAAGATGGCAAAAAACTTTCTATTTTCATTACTTCCCGCTTTGACCATAAGGACAAGCAGTTTTTTCTGCAATATATGCTCAGCAAAGTTTTTTCCATTTATCTATTCCACTGGCAGGCAGAGGCAAACAAAGAAAAAATCTGGGAGTTTCTGCTCTATTCAATATTTCTGGGACTACTCAAAAAAGCCCTTTCCAAAGGCATTTACAAGGAATACATCCTGAACCGCTACAACGACAGCAAGGTCAAAGGCACGATAGACATTAACCGTTTTATAAAGCAGGATATCCCTTTTTGGGGCAAGATTGCTTACAATGTTCGTGAGCGTTCCTTCAACAATAGGATAACACAACTTATCCGCCATACTATTGAGCATATCCTCAGCACGGAATTTCACATCCTATTGCGAACAAACTACGAAAACATACGGACAATAAACCTTTTCCGTGAGATTACGCCGGATTATTCCGTGCGTCAGCGTCCGGAGATTATCCGTCAGAACCGCAAGTCTGTTATTCACCCTTATTTCACGGAATACGAACTTATCAGAAAAATTGCCCTGCAAATACTTACCTATCAAGGACTTGTTTATGAACAGGAAAAAGATTTCAGAGTTTACGGTATTCTGTTTGATGTTGCATGGCTCTGGGAGGAATACATTAACACGCTTTTGCAACCACTGGGATTTGAACACCCTAAAAACTTAGAACAAACAGGAAGGCAATATCTGTTTGAGAATAATAGCGGTGAAATTTATCCTGACTTTTACTATCATAAAAACAGAAAAACTCTTGTGCTGGATGCAAAATACAAACAGCTTGACAATGATATTTCAAGAGATGATTTGTATCAGATAATTACTTATATACATGTATTAAATACAGAAAAAGGCGTTTTTGTCTATCCCCAAAAAGAGACTGGCGGCTATAAACCTGTCGGCAAATTAAATGGCTACGGCGGAGAGGTAGGTAAATACGGGTTCTTAATACCTACCTATAAAGAGGAGGCAACATTCACAGATTTTTCTAATTGTATAAAAGAATCTGAAAACAATTTCAAAAAACATTGGGAAACCTTTGTAAGGTAAAACTATGCTTAATTATTTGATTTTTAGTTCAATAACGGTGTTTGTTTGAGTTTTTTCTTTTTATGGAAAAAACAATAGAACAAGTGAGTCCCAGCAATTATTTTGTAGCCAAGAAATCTACAAGGAAGCATACTTTACAAGGGTGGCCACTAAAATGCAGAAGTAAAAATTGGTTTTTTTGATAAGAAAACGAAAAAATTAACTCCTTCCGTAAAAAAACTATTTTTGCAAAGGTCTTACATTAAACATTTAGCAACATTTTTGTTTGATAAGAATTTATTATTTAATGTATCTTTGCAATACCTATTATGAAAAATTTCTTTCTCTTAATATTATTGTTTGTGCTTCATTGTCAGGTTCGAGGCGGCGATGACGACTCCGTTTTCTATGCCAAAATAAACGACCTGATTC
>CAYMVE010000107.1:0-7335 GCA_964393715.1 uncultured Bacteroidales bacterium
TTACCTACTTCAAAGAAGAATACCGCCATACTTTGCCGTCCAACACCCGTCGGTTCAAAGAAAAGCTCAAACGCTATCGTCAAGAGGGCTATACCAGTCTGATACATCGTAATTATGGTAACCAAAACAGCCGGAAAGTCAATCAAGCCTTGGAAGGCTTGATACTCAGCATTTATGTAATGAAAAACAAGCCTTACATTACGGAAGTATTGGACACCTACCTTGAATTTTTATCCGGCAAGATAGATATAGTAGATGTAAGTAGCGGAGAGTTGTACCGGAGACAAGATTTTTTCAAAGACGACGGCACACCTATAACCATAAGCGAAGCCACTGCATGGAATTATATCAACGACCCGAAAAACAGGGCTATTGTGGACGCCAAACGCAACGACAGATTGTATTACAGTAGCACCCGCCGTCCGCATCACTTACGCACTCGTCCGCAATATGCCCTTTCTAAGATAAGTATGGATGACCGTGATTTACCGTTTGTAGTCAGAGAAAACGGGAAGACCTACCGTGTAAAAGGTTATTACATATACGATGTAAAGAGTGGCACCATTATCGGCAAAGCATTCAGCAAGAAAAAGGACACCCGGTTGTTTATAGAGGCTCTCCGGGATATGTTTCGTTTTTTGCATCGTAACGAATTGGGCGTGCCCTATGAGATAGAATTGGAACACCATATTGCAGAAGGATTGAGGATGGAGTTGCAAATGCTGTTTCCGTTTGTCCATTTTGCGGCTACCGGTAATGCCCAAGAAAAACGAGCCGAACACTTCAATAAGCAATTACGCTATGGCTACGAAAAGAAATATGACATCCATGCCGGTCGTCATTATGCCAAACTGGAAGCCAACAGACCGCCACAGGATAAGAAGTTTTTTGATGACGGTACCATAGAAGACAAACGCACTTATTACACTTACGAAATAGCCGTTCGTACTGCCTTAATGGCCATTGACGATTATAACAACGATGGTAGGATACAAGCGTTTTTTGAACATATTCATCCGAAACTCTTACGGCTTAACGAAGCCATGATTGTGCGTTACATCGGAGAAAGACGCACCACCAGCATACGCCGCAATCAGTATGTGCGTGTACAATACGAATATTACGGATTGCCCGATCCGGAATTGTTAGAGAGGTTAGATCCTGGCAATTATAATGTAACGGCTTACTACTTACCCGATGAATCTGGCAAGATAGACAAAGTATATCTGTGGCAAGGGGACACTTTTATTGCCGAGTGTGAAAAGATAGAATCCTATAACGAAAGTTGGGTAGAAACAACCGAAAAAGACAAGGAAGCATTTATAAAACAACGCAAATACATTAGCCGGTTTGACAAGATGATTAAAGAAAACAGCCAAAGAAAGCTAACAAAAGTAGAGGTGATAAAACCGGATACCGGTGCGAACGATTTACAAGCAGACGATTTGATATTTGAAGAACCGGAAGAAGTTCCAGTGAGTTTTACGACGAATAATATTGATTGGGCTAAAAAAGCAATAGATGATTTGTAAAATAATAAAAAAGGGCAACGGCACCATATCAGCCGCTACCCTAAGTCAAAAAAAATAAGAATATGGAAACAAAGGTAAAACAAAAGATTGTAACGGCACTGAAACAACAAAGAAAAAATTATCCGAGTGCCAACAAAATGTCCAAAGCCTTAGGATTGAATGCCGCACAATTGAGTCGGTTGCTCAAAGGAGAGATTGACAATGTGGTAAGCGACGGGAAACTGATAAACATTGCACGCAAACTGCAAATAGAGCTTAGCGATGAAGTAAGGTGGAACACAGCCAAAACACCTGTGTTTAATTTTATCTGGCACCAGCTTGAAAATGTGCAACAAAACGGACTGAGTGCTTTGCTGTGCGATATTGCCGACATTGGCAAGACTTATACGGCAAAGATTTATGTGCGGAATCATAAAAACGCCGTGTATATTGATTGTTCGCAAGTAAAAACCAAACAAAGACTGGTACGAAAGATTGCGTCTGAGTTCGGACTTGACAGCCATGGTCGTTATGCCGATGTGTATGAGGATTTGATTTTTTACCTGAAAAGCATAGAAAAACCGCTTATTGTTCTGGATGAAGCCGGTGATTTGACTTATGATGCTTTTCTGGAGCTGAAAGCATTGTGGAATGCTACCGAACACAGTGTAGGTTGGTATATGATGGGAGCCGACGGACTGAAAGCCAAAATAAACCGCAATCTCGGACTCAAAAAAGTGGGTTATGCCGAGTTATTTAGCCGTTTTGGCAGCAAGTTTCAAAAGGTGAGTCCGGAAGGCGATGCTCTGGAAGACTTTAAGAAGGAACAGATAGCCACTATTGCCCAAGTAAACGGATACAACAATGTACAACAATTGTATGCCAAGACTGGTGGTAGTCTCAGACGCTTATACATAGAACTCACGAAAGTAAAAGCAGAATAATGAAGCGTGCATATAGCATAAAGGATTTGAACAAATTACGATTTAAGGTTATGGATTTTGACGGACAATGGTTGGCATCAATAGGCAAGCCCGAACTGAGCGGCAGTTGGATTATCTGGGGCAACAGCGGTAATGGTAAAACGATGTTTACCTTGCAACTTGCCAACTACCTAAGTAAGTTCGGAAGAGTGCTGTACGACAGTTTGGAAGAAGGCATTAGCGAAAGCTTACGCTACAAAGTAAAACAACTGAATATGAATAAAGGAGTTCTGTTTATAGACAAAGAACCTGTCCGGGATTTGGTATTAAGACTTGAAAAACACAAAAGTCCGTCTATTGTCATCATTGACAGCCTACAATACAGCGGATTGAATATGCACAGCTACAAGGAGCTTATTACCCGTTTCGGCAAAAAACTGTTTGTGTGGGTAAGCCATGCCGAAGGTAAATATCCGGCCGGCAGAACAGCCAAATCCGTAAGGTATGATGCCAATGTAAAAATATGGGTGGAAAAGTTTGTAGCCTATCCTCAAAGCCGTTACGGAGGCGGAGCTCCTTATGTAATATGGGAAGAAAAAGCAGTAATTCAAAACGATATAGCAGTATGATGACCCTACAAGCACAAATACAGTATCTGAGTAAAAGACTCAAAGTCACGGAAGAACAATTTAATATGCTCATCTACAATACCGGCGAGCAATATGTTTTGCGGAATTATCACAACGAAACGGTTCGCAGTCGCCTACTCCATAGCAGTCGTTTTTGGAAGTGGTGGAAAAGTGTTTGGAGCAACTATCTGCGTTCGTTCATCATACACACCCAAGGCGTACCGGGGTTGGGCATGACAGAATTGGAAATGATGTTCAACGAGTTTGTAAGCAGTCAATTATTCATCAGCCAAAAAATGTTTTCACAAATAGTAAAACCATCAAAAATCAAAGAATTATGAAAAAGAGTAACAAAAAAGTGTGGATAGACCACACAGGAGCCGAAATACCGGCCAAGTATGTTCCGTCTATCAAAAAGAAAGAAGACAGAACGGTAAGTAAAATACACCAAAAGGCACTGAAACTGCACAATATGCTAAAAGAGTTTAAGGAAGAGGCTATAATCATGGCAGATGATATGTATAGGGAAATGGCCATGGAAAACAAGATAATGCTGGATGACAAGCCTCATAACTTTACACTGTTCAGCTTTGACAAGAGCATAAAAATTGAAATGCAAGTGCATAATCGCATAGAATTTGACAGCACAATTGATTTCGCACAGCAAAAAATCAATGAGTTTTTGGAAGAAAAAACCAAAGGAATTGATGACGAACTTATAGTAATCATACAAAGTGCTTTCAAAACAAGCAGAGGCAGGCTGGATGCCAAAAAAATCATGCAGCTGTTTAGTCTTAAAATCAACCACCCGAAATGGAAAGAAGCTATGGAAATTCTCAAAAACAGCATGAATATCAATCACACAAAGCGTTACTTGAATATTTATGCGAAAGATGAAGAAGGTAAATACAAACTTGTAACCTTAAACTTCTCTGCTTTATGATAATTATTTCACTTTTATTAGTAGGATTTTATTTACTCTATCAAGAAAATAAAGAAAAATGGGACGAGATAACGAAAGACATAAAATAAACATCATGGCACGACTGCGTAAGCTTGGCATAGAGATAGAGTATGCCGATCCGCTTGTTCCATATTACCCTTATGTGCTTGTAGCTAAGAGAAAAGATAAACAAGGCTATTTTCAAAAAATAGAAAAGGAATATGACCATAAACCTTCGGCAGAAGACAAATACTTTTTTTACAAACATGTACTTGAAATATGGGATTATGAAAACAATTAGAAACATCATCAAAATATTAAACACCGAACGAGGTTATGCTCTCTTTATGCTGGGAGGTTTTACCATAATGGTAATGCAATTGTTTTGGCTGTTTATGGCTATTCTCGTTCTAAATCTGATAAAATGAAAATGAAAGGCACTACCTATTCAATAGAATATTATCGTCAGCCATTAAACCGAAGACGATATGTTATGTTTGAAATTTTTGTACCATTTGGTTTTATTGCCCGTTTGGTATTTGGTGTATGCAAGATGCTGTATCGTCATCCGGACGGAATACTTATGCTACACCAATACCGTAACGGCATGCATTACCAAATATTAAAATACCATGTAAACAACTAAAAAATGGCAATTATGGAAAAAATAAAATTAACACCTGAAAACATTACTGTTCAAGCTAAAGAAAGGAATTTTCCGAGAATAAGAATAGATAAAGTCGGTATTTATTTCAACAAAAAAGCAGTACAATTATTAGCCATACAGAATAGTTCAAAATTTAGTTTGGAAATAGAAAACGGAAAACTCTACTACAAAGAAGAAGTAACCTCCGGATTTGAGATAAAGCAGTTTCCGAATCATTCTTGGGGAGTAAGTTCTATGGGATTTATGAAAGCAATGATAAAATATGGCATATTAAAAGAATCAAAAACTATATTTTTTGAAATAGGTATTATAAAGGACGGACGAAGAGAACTAATACCTATAAATAAACAAAATAAAAATTTATAGACTATGAAAACTATATCAAAATATCAAAAACGGAAAATCTGGGCATATATCAACAAAAATAAGTTGAATAATAAAGAAAAAGAAGCACTGATAGAAAAGTTTACCGCAGGTAGAACACATAATATCAGCCAAATGAACTATGATGAAGCATTATCTCTTATACAGCATGTTGATATTCAATCATACAAAGCCATGAAAGCAGACAGAATGCGAAAGAAAATACTGCACTATTGCCATTTGATGCAATGGTACCGGCAAGGAACTACTCAACTTGATTTTAATAGAATAGACGAATTTTGTATCAAAAGAGGCTGGAAACACAAACCGCTCAATCGCTATACTTATGAAGAGTTGCCTATGCTTGTAACTCAATTTGAAGAAGTATATGAACACTTTTTAAATAAACTTTAAATACTATTTAATATGCCAAAAGGAAGGAATAAAAAACTGATAGAGCTCCGAAACAAAAAATTGATACAGCGTTATCATTATTGGTATGACATTAAGCGTTTGCGTCCGGACGATGTAATACGAAAGCTGTCTGAACAGGAATTTTTTTTAAGTACGCAAACCATTGAACGCATTATCTTGGAAAACCGGGATTATTTGGAACGGTTAAGAGAAAATGACAAATAATTTTTATATTTGTCAAAAAAAATAAATAGTATGTATGTCTTATTTACATTGTTTGTTTGGATTGCTGCAAGTGTATTTGCAGGTGTAATGTCTATGGACAGAAAAGCCGGTTTTTGGGTTCCTTTTATTTTGGCTCTTATTCTAAGTCCTGTTGTTGGTTTGATTTACGGGTTGGAATCACCTCGTAAATCTGACATTAGATATCAGGAACAAATGGTTGAAATGCAGCAACAGCAACTCAAATTATTACAAGAAATCAAAAAGCAACTGGACGGTAAAAACGAAAAAAAGGAAGCCTGAACGCTTCCTTTTTTGTTATATGGCATAAACTCCTACCCGGAAATGATGAAAATTTAGTTTGCTCAGATCATCCGAAAAATTGATTTGTAGTCTGGCGTCCGGTTCCAGATACAACGGTGTTCCGTTTTTGGAAAAAGTAAGCACGGCGTGCACATAATTAAGTCCGCTTCCGAAACTCAAATCACTTACTTGAAACCCGAATTTGGAATAATCGGCATTGGTTTTTATCGGCATATTGCCGGTAATATCGTTTTGTAGAATACCCCTGCTATCATATAAAAGTATCCGGATGCCATGCGACAAAACGGTATTGTTGCCGTAATATCCTGCATCTACACTTCCTCTATCACCGATAAACACAATCAAACGGTTGATAAATACATGCTTTTTGGTATTGTTTACAAACCGTGCAAATCCGGGAGACTTTGAATAGTCTTTGTTAAAGTTGGTTTCACCGCTACCGTCTCCGTTGCTATCCATAAAACGGGTCATATCGGTCCGAAAAGTAGTAAAAAACTCTTCTTTTAGCCGGTTTATCAGTTCATTGCGAGAGCTTACATTTTGCCCGTGCAGAACGGTATCTTTGTAGTCTATCACAATTTTGTCCCGGTTGCCGTAGCCGTCGTATTGCGGTGTAATAAGCACATAGTCCGGATGATATACATCGGGTAATAAGTTGGCAACAGGTGTTAAAATCATCAGTTCATCATTCTTGTAAATGGCTACTTTGCCATCTTTCAGTTTTTCAAATCGTATCATAACAAAACATTTTTAGGTTGTTAAACATCAAATTCTATTTCAATAGAAGGTTGGGCATTGGTTTCGGTATATTCCTTCATAGCCCAAGCATCACGCATATTTGTTAGATATTTCATATTGACCACTTTTAGTCCGTCAGAGCGTTTTTCGGTTACCGTAAGTATCCTGTCCAGTCCGTTGAAGTGTTCTCCTTCAAAGCCCTGTGTGTATTTGTGGATTTTGTTGATAAGTTTCAGGGCATTCATACTTTGAGCAAACACATTATCGGGAGTAAGGTTATTGGTATCTGTCCAGAGTTTGAAGGCTATTCGCAGGTTTACCGTTACATTGCCCACCTGCAAGTCGTTGCCTACGCTTTTCCACTCTATCTGTTCCAAGTCAATAAGAATACACGGAAAATGTACAGGGTAATTGGTATCAAATGCTTCCAATTGTCCGCTATCCCAGTCTATCCATTTTATTTCCGGGATTTTTTGTACATAGCGTTTTACCAGTTTTTCATATAATACATCCATGGCTATAATAGATTTTTGATTTCACGATTGATAATTTTAGTAATTCGTCTTTTTGTTTTTTATATAAATCTTCAGTTATATTTTCT
>CAYMVE010000108.1:0-7298 GCA_964393715.1 uncultured Bacteroidales bacterium
TGACCTTCATAGCAAAAGTATATTGATTGTCATGCAAAAATACACCAAAATTTTATGCTATAAACCTGCATTCTTTCCCTGTTCATTTCTTTGTGGTGGCAAAGAAAATCGTGCTGCACAAACTCTATTGTTGCACGGTGCATACAATAGAGTTTTTCGCCCGGAAAAATGTTTTGGAGATGATAAGCATCGTCGCATTCAGTTGCGCTGTAAATAAAATAAAATTCTTACCTTTGTAATTAAATAGCGTAAAGTAATGGGAATACGATTTTTTTACTTACCCAAACACCGGAAATTCAACTACATACCTCGGGTTTACGATCCCGACAAAGAGAGAAGGGCTCGCTACAAAGACAACACAGTCCCCACAGAAAATGCAGCATATACCGGCTATTCCGAAAGAATAAGAGGAGCCATAAAGCAACACGCTTTCAAAACCAGTAAGGCACCGGTATATAGCCAACTTACAAGACTGATTATCATACTGATACTAATGAGCACACTTTTTGTTGCAGCTTATCTTATTTTCAAATATCTGATGCTGATATGAGCCAACCGGATGTCATAAATTTGCTTCCCGATGCCATAGCCAATCAGATTGCCGCCGGCGAAGTGATACAGCGACCGGCTTCCGTTGTAAAAGAACTGGTGGAAAACGCCATAGATGCCCAAGCCACCCACATCACGGTAAACATAAAAGAGGCAGGCAAAACCCTTATACAAGTGATTGACAACGGTATCGGTATGTCGGAAACAGATGCCAGGATGTGTTTCGAAAGGCATGCCACCTCCAAAATAAAAGATGTGAACGACCTGTTTAACATCCTGACCATGGGATTCAGGGGAGAAGCTTTGGCCTCCATTGCATCTATTGCGGAAGTAGATCTCAAAACCCGGCAAGAAAACGATGAATTGGGCACACATATCATCATAGAAGGCAGCGAAGTCAAAGTGCAAGAACGCATATCATGCCCCAAAGGCAGCAATTTTTCGGTAAAAAAACTCTTTTTCAATGTACCGGCACGTCGTAAATTTTTGCGAAAGGATACTACGGAATTCGGCTTCATCATTAACGAGTTTCAGAAAGTAGCCATTGCCCGTCCCGAAATACACTTCGAACTGCATCACAACGGCAAACAACTGTATGATTTGCCCAAAGGGAACTTGGCCAGAAGGCTGATGCATATATTCGGCGAAAAAATCAAAAAAGAGATTCTGCCCGTTGAAGTGCATTTGCCCGGATTGTTAAGGATATACGGCTATATAGGCAAACCGGAAACGGCTAAAAAGAAAAGTCCGCAATTCTTTTTTGTAAACAAGCGTTATTTCAGACACTCGTGGTTTCATAAGGCACTAACAGAGACCTACAAAGACTTGATAAAACCCGATACCGCTCCCATGTACTTCATTTTCTTCGAAATAGATCCAAAAAAGATTGATGTAAACATTCATCCCACCAAGACAGAAATCAAATTCGAAGACGAAGTCAATGTACAAAAACACCTTGTAGCAGCCGTAAGAAACACCCTTTACAAATACAATATATTCCCCTCCATAGATTTCAACCGCGTTTTGGATAATGTACCACCATCAACGAGCACACCGGAAAACCACAATGACAATATCTCCGTCACCAAACGGATGCACCATCACAATTCACCTCCCCCAACACCACCATCACCTAACAGAGGCGCTTCCGTAAAAGACATTGAAACTTATATGAAAATGGTTTACGGTGCCGAAGAGCCGGTGCCCGATTTGTCTCCGGATCATGAAACCGGAGCATCACTCATCATAGAATCATCCCTGAATAAAAACGACCCTCCCCTATTGCCGGACGACCCCGGATTCATTTTGTACCGCAACCGGTTTATCATCACGGAAGTAAGTTCGGGACTTTTGATCATCGACGCACGAAAAGCCCTTGAAGCCATCAACTACAAAAAAGCTTTGGATTTACTGGAAGGTCAGCGTATAAAATCCCAATATGTATTGGAACCCATAAAAACCGACCTCATAAGTAAAAACAAAGCATTGGTTGAAGATTTTGTAAAAACGGTAGCCAAATTCGGTTTTGAAATTGAAGACATAAAAGACGAATTGCACATCAAAGCCTATCCTCCGGTACTCAACGACAAAGAAGCCTTGGAAGTCGTCAGAGATTTGTTCTACCTGTTTGAAGACGGATTGGATTTGGAAGACGAAACCCTGGCTTACAAAAAAATTGCCTTGCAATTGTCCAAAACTTCGGCAGTGGTAACCAATCTCAACAATTTGTCGAAGAAAGGCATCAAATCGCTTGTGGTTTCTTTGTTTGAATTACCGGAGCATGACAAAACCGTTACAGGAGAAAAAATAATGGATATTTTACCTCACGATTTTTTGGAAAACTTTTTTAAATAAACTCTGAATTATGGATAGATACAGATTGTCGGGATATAATGTATTGCCCCCCATAATAAAAAACCTTATCATCATAAATGTACTGATGTACTTTTTGACGGTTTTTGCAGTCACCTCACTTAATTTCGATCTGGTAAAACTGTTAGGACTCCATAGTTTCGATTCGGAATATTTTCGGGCTTATCAACTTGTCACCTATATGTTTATGCACGGAAGCATATCACATCTGCTATTCAACATGTTTGCCTTGTGGATGTTCGGCAGTGCCATAGAAAACTTTTGGGGAAGCAAGCGCTTTCTGTATTTTTACTTCATTGTAGGTATGGGAGCCGGTTTGTTCAACGAACTGATTATGTGGGTATCGCACCGAGAAATGATAGCAGCTTATGAAGCTTTTGCTTCTTCGCCTACCCCTCAAAAATTTTTGGCTTTCGTCAAAGAATATTTTCCGCAATATATCAGCGGCATCCAAGATTGGCTGTATCAGTGGGAAATGCATCCCGCCAGTAAAAGCCTTGCCAATGAAGCCATAAAATTTTTAGGTTCGGAAATCTACAAGATAATCAACATCCCCATGGTAGGAGCTTCCGGAGCTATATTCGGTTTGTTGCTTGCATTCGGTATGCTTTTCCCCAATGCCATGATTTACATCTACTTCCTCTTTCCGATGAAAGCCAAGTGGTTTGTCATTTTGTATGGAGCCATGGAACTTTTTCTGGGCGTTATGAACGAACCCGGCGACAATGTAGCACACTTTGCCCATTTGGGCGGTATGATTTTTGGTTTTATTCTGATAAAGTACTGGCAAAACAAAGATAGAGACCGGTACATGTACATGTAGCAACAAAGGAGGAGATTTTATATGAACGGTATTTTCGGAGAAATATCCTATAAGTTCAAATACGGCTCCATTCTCACCAAATTGATTGTAATCAATACCGCCATTTTTATAGTGGTAAAAATGGTCGATTTGTTTTCTTTTTTGGCGGGGACAATGTCTTTTAGTCAGACCATTACCGATTTTTTCGCCCTGTATGCCAACTTGTCTCACTTGGCACTACATCCATGGGGTATCATTACCTATATGTTTATACACGCAGGATTTCTACACATTTTGTTTAACATGCTGTGGTTGTATTGGTTTGGGGTAATTTTTCTCAATTTTTTGGACGAAAAGCGTTTTTTGCGAGTATATATATGGGGAGGTTTGGCAGGAGCCGTCTTTTTTGTGTTGGCTTATAATATTTTTCCCGGCTTGGCCGCAGAAGGTTATTTTGTCCGGGTTATCGGTTCTTCGGCCGCAGTATTGGCCATTGTCACAGCCATATCGGCTTACATGCCGGATTATGTCATCTACCTGATGTTTATAGGACCGGTAAGAATAAAATATGTTGCCCTCGTTACCATACTCATTGACTTAATCAGTATTCCTTACGGAGCCAATGCCGGTGGTCATATTGCCCATCTTGGCGGAGCATTGTACGGTTATTGGTTTGCGGTGAATATGAGAAAAGGAAAAGATATAGCTGCCTTGTTTTCGGTACCACATAAAAAGAAACACCGGTTAAAAGTGAAACGAAACCGCTATAAAACCCGAAACGATTGGGAATATAACGCCATAAAAAAAGAAGACAACGAAAAACTGGACAGGATTTTGGACAAAATAGCCCAAAACGGCTACGATAGTCTGACCGAAGAAGAAAAAAGATTTTTGTTTGAATCGTCAAAACGCAACTAATTGAAACGAAGGCCAATACATAAACCCATTGTATGGGGCACCTATTTAACCGGAATACTTTTGGTTTTTTCTTACTTTTCGGCTTTTATCAATCCGAATATATCTTATTGGCCCTCATTGTTCAACTTGTTGTATCTCCCCTTATTGTTCGCCTCTTTGTTTTTACTAATTGTTAATCTGCTACTTAAAGAAAAAAGGCCGACACTTTTTTTAATCATAATACTGGCTTCGGGTTGGGAAAGGCACCGGGAATTTTTGGCTCTTAACACTGCAAGAGATGCAGAAAACTGCACCCACAAAATACGCCTAATGACCTACAATGTCAAAGTATTCAATCTATACGATTGGATTAAGAATGTCCACTACAAAAAGTCCATAATAGGACTCATCGACAGTATAGCACCCGATCTACTTTGTTTACAAGAATATGTTTATGACGATAGAAAAGTATTTAACACGCGCGACACTTTAATTGCACTACTGGGATATCCATATTACAAAGAATCATTTAACACACACAACAAATACTTTCATTTCGGGTCGGCCATATTCTCGCATTACCCGGTTGTTGCTTCGGAACCTATCCTGTTTCAGGACTCCAGAAACTTTGTAGTTAAACACAAAATAATCTTTCCCGGAAATGACACAATTTGTCTGTTTAATGTTCATTTTCAATCAATTCGTTTCTCCAGCAGGGAATATCAATATTTAGACAGCATCAAGACCAATCTGGAAGAGAATAAAATAAATAATCTTTTTCCTATCATCCGGAAACTGAAACACGCTGCCATTATTCGTGCCATGCAAGTTGACAGCATTGTAAGCCTGATCAAAAAATGTCAAAACAAAGTAATCGTTTGCGGAGATTTTAATGATATTCCCGGCTCTTATACTTATGCCCGGTTTGCTTCTTTGCTGGATGATGCTTTTGTAAAAAGCGGATGGGGAACCGGATTTACCTTCAACCGGTTTTTCTTGCCATACAGAATCGATTATGTGTTTGTAAGCCAAAAAGTTAAACCTTGCCGGGCTTTCGTAATAAAAAAATCTTATTCCGACCACTATCCTGTAGTAGTAGATTTGGAATGGTAAACTACATTCAACCACTAATGCCTTACTTCTTTCATATTATCATTCGGATAAATATCCGGCAAAAAAGGACTTTCTACCGAAACGGCTTTCACCGGTTTGTTTACTTCCAGATGTATGACAACAGACCCGCCAGCTTCTTTCCAGATACTCATAGGTTTTACAACGGTTTTTGTGGAACCGTCTTCGAAAAAAACACGAATGGGAGTTTCTACCGGAAGCCCTCCTTTGTTTAGCAAGGTTATCACCAGTTCGTTATTGGCATATTTTGCCGAATCAATGGCAATATCTACATAACCGTAATTGAAAAAATAAGGTATCCAAAACCATGATAAATCCTGACGGGCTACTCGATTGAATGTAGCAAAGAAATCATAAGGATAAGGGTGCTTGTAGTGCCAATTTTGTATAAACAACCTCAACCCTTCTGCAAATTTTTCTTTACCGAGGTACTGAACAAGTTGATAAAAAGCAAAAGACGGCTTATTGTAGGCTATATGCCTGTAATGTTTCCAACTGCTGAAAATATCGGTAGGTGTCATAATAGGCATATCATAAGCAGAACCGGAAACTTGCTTGTAATGCCTTATCATTTGGCTCATGCTGTGACAACCGGTATCAATCAGGGTTTGTACATAACGGGGGAAAAAGTTGATAAGACCTTCGTCCATCCATGCATACATTATTTCATTGGTGCCGGCATAAAAAGGGAAATAGGTATGTCCTATCTCATGAGCAGTTACATAGATATTGTCACAGGTTTTTTCAAAATCAGCCTCATTGACCATCCCCGGATATTCCATAGCACCACCTCCGTTAAATATTGTCATGGAAGGATACGGGAAAGGCAACTTTGGAAACACACGGGAATAAATATCGATTATCCGGCGGGCCAACAAAGCCATACCGGAAAAGGACTTACTGTCCGGATTATAGGCAGCAGAAATAAAAACCTTTTGGCTGTTTTCCTGCACCAGCATACTACCGTCCCAAACATACCGATCGGATGTGGCAAAAGCAAAATCAGGATGTTTTTTCGCTACAAAATGCCAGGTTACTTTGCCCTCTTTTTTGAAAACACCAGCGGCCAAATCGTCTTTTGTGATAATGTTTACAATCTTTTCCGAAGCATAAGCCTGCTCCAATTTTCGGGCAATTGAAAGCTTAAAAATTTCCCGGTAATTCTGTAATCTACCCGATGCCCAAACTACATTCCCGGCAGGTACGCTTATCCTGACATCGTAATTATTGTGATCGTTGTAAAACTCTTGCACTCCGGTATATGACTTGGTAGCCCAGCCGAATACATCATCATATACGGATATTTGAGGATACCAATAACCTACAAAAAAGGTATGTGCTCCGTACTTCCCGTTTCGCATGGCATGGTGCATGGCCATTTGTTCGTCCCAGACTATTGACACTACGGCTTGACTATGCGGCAAAACCGGTTTTTTAAGGTTCACATACAATATGGTGTTATAGTATTTCAAATCTTTTTCCGTATAAACGGAATCATCAACCATCAATGATTTCAGGGAAACGCCGTCCGTAATATCTCTTGCATCGGTCATATAGTCTCTTCCGCTACCTTTTTTGTAAATATTGAAATTCAGACGGATAACGATAACATGCAATGTATCCGCACTGTTATTATGATAGGTAATATTTTCTTGTCCGGATATTTTTCCCGTTTCCGGATCAAACTCGGCCGATATGATGTAGTCTCCGTAGTTGGTAAAATATTGTGAACCGGGAATTCCGGACAAGGTCCGGGTACCTTTGTCCACTGCCTGTTTGAACTCTTTGTAAACGGGTATCTCTAATTGCGGATACAAAGACAAATGAGCCAATAAAATCACAAACCCGATAAATGTTTTCGTTTTCATAACGGAATTTTGAAAGCAAGTATAATCAAATTATCCTTCTCCAAGACAAAACCGTCATTCCAAATTTATTTTTTCAGCAATTTTTCCAGTACTTCTTTTCGCTTGCGATACGAAACTTCTACCCTCAGGTTGTTAAACAGAATAATTTTGGTAAAGTCATCTTTTATCAGTTCGGATAT
>CAYMVE010000109.1:0-7256 GCA_964393715.1 uncultured Bacteroidales bacterium
GTATGACCAGCAATATGAATAAAACCTTAATCTTCATTTTCCGGTCAAAATTAAAAATTTTTATGGATATAGGGAGAATAAGGTTTTTTACTCATCTGTTCCCGGTAAAAATCCGTACCCTATTCCAAATAATAAAAAGGTTGCATTCGTCTTAGGGGTATGACCATTTACCTCGGGAATATAATCACTACCCACAAGTTCAAGGTTGTTTCTGAGTTCTAAGGATAAAAATAAATTTTTGTCAACCGGAAATAGCATACCGAAGCCGGTTATTAGTCCTAAATCGAATCTTTTATTTGTTTCCGGTTGGGGAAGTGACACATTGGTTTGGTTGATTAAATAACCAAGATAGGGGCCGGCATTTACGAAATAGTTATTTTTCTTGCCGAGTGTTTGCCTGACCAATAAGGGGATGGTTAGATAATCGTAAGTCGGATGAAAAGTCATTTCTCCAAGTTCTTTACCACTTATGTCAGTGAGAGTTGCATGTACAGTGAAAACTTTTCTTTCCAAACTTATGCCGGTGCCGATTGAGGTGTGGTTGGTTGAGTTGTACTGAAAAGCCAACCCGCTGGAAAAACCCCATGCCAAGTCATCAAATACATTGTTTTGGTATAACAATACCAAACTTGATCCTGTTTCAAATCCGATTGCAACTCTGTTGGTTTGCCCAAATGTTAATGATGCACAGAGTAATAATGCTATCAATAGGGAATTTTGTAGTTTTTTCATGGTTTTTTGATTTTTTTTGCGGGCTAAACTTTATTTTTTAACCCTTCTTTTTTTATTTTTTCTATTATTATTTTTAAAGTCCCAATGAAATTATTTATTTCTGTTTCAGAGGTTTTAGTGATTACCCATTTCAAATTATGTCCACATTCTTCAAAGTTTCTTAATGCTACTTCAAAAAATTTTTTTTCCGTATCAATATTCCAAAAATTCACATATGTCTCTTTATTAAATACAAACACAAAGATATTATTAAAATCTTTGAATCTCTTATGTTTCTAACATTTTTTATGTTTTGTTGTGGTGTCTTATTTCTTATTTTCCTTCATTTAGTGTTTTGTTTACAAAATCAATCCAATCGTATTTTGAAATTGTCTTATCGATGTAATAGTCCGGTTGGATGCCTTTATTGTCAATAGTCATGTCAGGGATGCGCATACTTCTTGATAAACTATATCCTAATTTTAAATCTTTGCATGGCGAGTCAATGAAATACATATTTGATATATCAAGTACTCCGGCTGTTGTTGTGCCGAAAAGTTTTACTTTCTTGCTTTGTTTTGCGGCTAAAAGAAATTGTTCTGTTGTACTTCCACAACCTTCATTGATGATTATTCCTACATTTTTAGGATAAGGGTAAATTGTGTCAAAGGTTTTAATTGTAACGGTTGTACTATCAAGGTTTACAAACTCTCCAATATGCAGATTTAGTTTTTTTAAAGCGTCTTTTGCCCACCTTTTGTCTTCTTCCGGCCAGTCAGGATCGTTTATAAAGTCAATCATTCGTTGGTTATTCAATGGTGTTGATAAGAACTCTACACCTACTGTCCTGATTGGATTGGTATAGATAATTGGAAGAATTTTTTCGAAACTTCCATCACTACCACCGCCATTATAACGCAAATCAATAATAAGATTTTCGGTGCTTGTGATTGTATTCCAATTAACTTCAATAATACTGTCAATAAGTTTCTTTTCAGAATGTGCAAATGATGGGATTCTCAGAACTACAGTATTGTTTGAAAGTTTTTCAAAGAGCGGGAATTTAGCTGTCATGAATTTGAAATACATATCAATGTGCTTGTCTGCCGGAAATGTCGGTTTGATTCTTTTCAGTATTACAAAGTCCATCTGCAAATAATTCTTACCAAGCAATTCAACGTTTGAAAACTCTTTTGCAGAATGGTCTTTCATGTAGTATGTAGCAGTGAGTTTATCGCCTTTTTCTCGGATTTTAAATTTGATCTGTGATTTGCTCCAGTAAACTCCATCTGCTTTTATGATAAAGCCGATATATTCATCTTTTACTTTTTTTATTCCAATTGTATAAGGTGGAGATGTCCAAATACCCTCAAGCCCTGGTTCTGTAATTTTTGCAATATATGAATTGAATTCCTTTTCATTGTAGGGATAAGTTGCCCATGTACTAAATTGCTCTCTGATTTTTACAGTATCAATACTACCTTGTTCGGCAGGGTCATTATCATTGTTTAGTCCAATCCATAAGTGTCCTTTCCGAAAAAATCTTAACCAATTTAAAAGGGTTTCAGCACATTCTTGTTTGTCTGTAATCGTTTTCACCTTGTCAGCATAAATTTCACAATGCTTCTTATATTCTTGTTCACCTTTTTGTTCAATCACGTATTGAAAACCAGCATCATTTTTTTCAAAAGTCTCTTTTAGCCATGCAAAATTGTCGGCGCAACTACAATCTTGTGCATTAGTCAAATATGTTAAGAAGATGGTCAGTCCGATTAGTATGCCTTTTTTCATATATCTGTTAGTTTTTTTGTTGCCTCCAACTTGTTTACCTCACTACCCGGTGTTGATACGCTTCATATATTCCCCACAACAGTTTTGCATATCGAAAGCAAATATCGTATAAATACTTTATTCTACCAACTCATCTTGTGTTTTTTTTATTTTGGTAAATTTATAGCAAAATATGCTTTATCTTTGTGCTTTCGAAACCATTACCGGACAGTAAAACGGAAAAGATATGTTTGAAAATTTAACCGAACGATTGGAACAGTCGTTTAGACTGTTGAGAGGAAAAAGCAGAATAACGGAAATCAATATTGCGGAAGCCTTAAAAGAGGTAAGGCGGGCATTGCTCGATGCCGATGTGAACTACAAAATTGCCAAGCAATTTACCGATAAAGTAAAAGAAAAAGCAATAGGGCAACAAGTCATCAAATCCGTTCAGCCCGGCCAGATGCTCGTAAAGTTGGTACATGATGAGCTGATAGAGTTGATGGGAGGGCAAAAAGAAGATATCAATCTGCAAGGCAATCCGAACATTATTCTGATTGCGGGGTTGCAGGGTAGCGGTAAAACTACTTTCAGTGCCAAGCTGGCCAGATTTCTAAAACAGAAGAAGGGTAAGAAACCGTTGCTGGTGGCAGGTGATGTTTACCGTCCTGCTGCTATCGACCAATTGAAGGTGTTGGGAGAACAAATAGAAGTGCCGGTGTTTACCATAGAAGGTGAAAAAAATCCCGTTAAGATTGCCAAGGAAGCCATAAAGCATGCCAAGGAATACGGATATACCAATGTGATAGTGGATACCGCCGGCCGTTTGGCTATCGATCAGGAGATGATGGATGAGATTAGCCGGTTGAAAAAAGAGCTCACTCCGGACGAGACATTGTTTGTGGTGGATGCCATGACCGGTCAGGATGCGGTAAATACGGCTAAGGAATTTAACGAAGTGATTGATTTTGACGGAGTAGTGCTTACCAAGTTGGACGGTGATGCCCGGGGCGGTGCTGCTTTGTCTATTAAATACACGGTAAACAAGCCGATAAAGTTCGTTAGTACGGGTGAGAAACTCGATGCACTGGATATTTTTTATCCCGACCGTATGGCGGACCGGATACTTGGAATGGGCGATATCGTATCGTTGGTGGAAAAAGCCCAAGAACAGTATGATGAAGAAGAAGCCCGTCGTCTTCAAAAGAAACTTTCCAGAAACGAATTTGACTTGGATGACTTTTACAAGCAGATTCAGCAAATCAAAAAGATGGGAAACATCAAGGACCTGATGTCAATGATTCCCGGTATGGGAAAGGCTATCAAAGAGGTAGATATTGACGACGACGCATTTAAGAGTGTGGAAGCTATCATTCTGTCTATGACTCCCGAAGAAAGAAAGCATCCCGAAATTATAAACGCTTCACGCAAAAAAAGAATTGCCAACGGAAGTGGTACTTCGGTAACGGAAGTAAACAAATTGCTTACGCAATTTAATGAGGCAAAAAAAATGATGAAAATGGTAGCAACGGGAGGCGTAAGAGGAATGATGAAAAATGCCAAAAAGAACAAAAAGAAACGCAAAAAAAGATAAACAACCATGATTTTACTTGACGGAAAATCTACCTCGCAACAAATAAAGGACGAATTAAAGGAAAAAGTCCTTGTGCTGAAAAACAACGGCGGAAAGGTACCGCATCTTGCCGTTATTTTGGTGGGAGAGAACGGCGCCAGCAAGACTTATGTCAATGCAAAAATCAAGGCTTGCGAGTATGTAGGATTTAAGTCCACGCTGATTAAATATCCGGAAACGGTAAGCGAGCAAGAAGTGTTGGACAAAATAGCCGAAATAAACGGAAACGATGATATAGACGGATTGATTGTTCAACTGCCGTTGCCTGCCCATATTGACGAACAAAAAGTGATAGAAGCGATTGATTATAAGAAAGATGTGGATGGATTTCATCCTGTAAATGCCGGGAGGCTTATGTTGGGAATGCCGGCTTTTGTTCCTGCAACACCCATGGGAATTATGGAACTTTTGAAGCGGTATGATATTGAGGTGCAAGGCAAGCATGTCGTTGTATTGGGTAGAAGTCATATTGTGGGGCGTCCCATGAGCATATTGTTGAGTGGCAAAGGCAAGTATTCCGATGGTACCGTTACGCTGTGCCATTCCAAAACGCAGAATATGGAGTTTTATACCAAGAATGCCGATATTGTGGTGGTGGCATTGGGGAAACCGGAATATTTGAAAGGAAATATGATAAAAGACGGTGCCGTGGTCGTTGATGTGGGAATAACCAGAGTGCCGGACAGCACCAAAGAAAAAGGTTACCGGTTGGCGGGGGATGTGGATTTTGACAGCGTCAAGGAAAAAGTATCGTACATTACTCCCGTACCCGGTGGAGTAGGTCCTATGACCATCGCATCATTGCTTTTGAACACTTATTATGCTGCAACCGAAAAAATTTATAAAAAATGATTCAAAGAATTCAGACGGTATATCTATTAGGGGCTTCGTTGCTGTTAGGATTGATGATGCAGCAGCCCATTGCCTCGTTCTTAATTGACGGTTCCATATATAACTTGTTGAGTTACAAGTTTGTAAAAGAGTCCGATGCAACGGATGTTATTTTCAGTAATTATCCGTTGGCGGTACTGATCGGAGTGGCTGCCGTATTGGCTTTTGTAGCCATATTTTTGTATAAAAACCGCAAGTTGCAAATGCGAGTGGTGTTGTTTGACATAATTATCACTCTGGGGATTTATGCAATGATTTACTATTATTATTTGCAAGCTTCTGCCATAAAAGAACTTGAATATGTTTTCAATTATCCCGTTTTGTTCCCTTTGTTGGCCGCATTTCTGATGTTTATGGCATTTCGGGGCATCAGGCGGGATGAATTGGTTATACAATCGTTAAACAGAATAAGATAAAATATGAGTATTATGAACGGAATGACAATTATTGAAAAGATTATTGCCAACCACAGCGATAAAGAGGTGGTAAGGCCTGGCGATATTGTTGATGTTAAAATAGATGTAAGAGCCGCGCGAGACTTTGGCGGTGCTAATGTAATAAAAAACATAGAAGAAAACGGATTGCCGATAGACGATCCTAAAAAGACATTTTTTACTTTCGACACCAATCCTACGGGGTCCGATCAAAAATATGCGGCTAATCAGCATCTTATCAGGACCTGGGCGCGCAAGAAAGGCATAAGGGTTTATGACATTAACAACGGTATCGGAACGCACTTGATGATTCAAGAAGGCCTTGTTTATAGTGGCAAAACGGCCGTAACCACCGACTCGCATGCCAACATCTTGGGTGCGGTAGGTGCTTTCGGGCAAGGAATGGGCGATAAAGATATTGCCGCTGCTTTTGCTTTCGGTAAAGTTTGGTTCAAGGTGCCGCCCTCGGTAAAAATAATTTTGAAAGGTCCAAGACCCGACGGGGTGTTTGCAAAGGATATTGTGCTAAATCTTTTGCATATATTCGGTGCCAACAAACTGCTGGGGTATGCTATTGAAATTTATGGTGACGAGGTAGATAATTTTACTTTGGACGAGAGGATAACCATTGCTTCTATGGCTACCGAAATGGGGGCCATTATCATTTTCTTTCCGCCCAATAATGAAATACTTTCTTTTGCCGAAAAAGTTACAGGAAAGAAGGTGGGACCGGTGCTGGCGGACGATAACGCGGTATATGATAAAGTGTTTGAAATAGATTTGAGCAAGTTTGTGCCGATGGTATCGCTTCCGGGGCATCCGCACGATACGGTCAATATTCTGGAAGCCAAAAAGGTGAAGATAGATTCTGCATTTATCGGAAGTTGTACCAATGGCCGTATAGAAGACATGCGTATTGTGGCTAATGTATTGAAGGGTAAAAAGGTGGCGCCCGGAGTGGTGCTTAAAATTGTTCCTTCAACCGATAAAGTATGGCAACAATGTTTGGACGAAGGTTTGATAAAAATCTTTAAGGAAGCGGGGGCCTTGGTGTCCAATGCCGGTTGTGCCGGTTGTGCGGCCGGACAGGTAGGGATGAACGGTCCCGGTGAAGTGACAATCAGTACGGGTAACCGTAATTTCCCCGGTAAACAAGGTAAGGGAAAAGTTTACCTTGCTTCTCCGGCTACGGTGGCTGCATCGGCAATAGCGGGCTATATTACTACCTATGATGACATTCCGCCCGAACCTGTTGTGTTTGAACCGGAAGAGAGGGAAGAGAGGATAGCTGCTGCTAAAAAGGAAGAAACACACACAGGGCACGACAAACCGAAAGTGGTGGAAGGTAGGGTATGGAAAATTATGATAGATAATATTGATACCGACATGATTTTCCACAATAAGTATCTGACTATTACCGATATAAATGAAATGGGGAAATATTGTTTGGATAATTTGGAGGGTTTTGAAGATTTTGCAAAAAAAGCCAAACCCGGTGATATCGTGGTAACCGGTAAAAATTTTGGTGCGGGAAGTTCGCGCCAGCAAGCCGTTGATTGTTTTAAGGCTTTGGGAATCAATGCGATATTGGCAGAATCGTTTGGGGCTATATATGAAAGGAATGCTATCAATGCCGGATTGCCGATTCTTACTTACAACGAGGGATTTGTAGAAGCATTGGAGTTGAATGCGGGCGATACCATAAGGGTAAATTTTGAAACGGGGGAAGTGGAAAACTTGTCGAACGGTAAGAAAACCAAAATCAACCCGTTCTCCGATGTTCAAATGGAAATCTATCAAAACGGCGGATTGTTTTA
>CAYMVE010000110.1:0-5252 GCA_964393715.1 uncultured Bacteroidales bacterium
GTTTTTGATAAGCATTTTTGGTTTCCTTTTGCGTTTGCAAAGAAAAATCATTTTTCTGAAACGGAAAAATTATCCGGAAAGTTATTCTCAAAATCGATTATAATATAATTCAAAGCCTCTGTAACTACACCGGCAAATAAATTTTTTTCACCAATTCGTTATATTCTTTCTGCACATCGCTGTCAAAAACAATACCGCCACCGCTATGGTAATAAAAACGGTCTCCGGACTTTTCGATAAATCGTATCATCACGGCAGCATCTAACACTTCTCCGTCGAAAAAACCAGCCACCCCGGTATAAAAACCACGAGGTACCGGCTCTATTTCCGTGATTATCTCCACCGTTTTCTTCTTAGGAGCACCGGACACGGAACCTGCCGGGAGTATGGCTGCCATTACGCTTCCGTACTGTTTTTTAAATTCCGGTTTTAGCACTCCGCTTATTTCCGAACTGGTTTGCCACAAGGCTCCCTGATGCGAAGTTATCTTTTCGAAGTAACGGAACCGCTTTACCGTTACAGCATCGGCGACCAACGCCAAATCATTTCGTAGCAAGTCCACAATGGTATAATGTTCTGCAATTTCTTTCCGGTCCGCCTCCAACATCTGTCGAGCCTCCGGCAATGAAGCATCTGCCGTACCTTTCATCGGGAAAGTGGTGATATGCCCCTTTTTGTCTATTTGGATAAATGTTTCCGGCGAAAAACACACGAATTTATCCGCCCACCAAATTTTGTATTTGGCTTGGACAGATGTAAAAATCTTTTCCAAATCGGTACACGCCGGTCCCAAACGGACTTCACTGGCAAAAGTAAGGTTTATCAGATAAGTATTCCCATAAGCGATGTGTTTTTTCGCTTGCCGGAAAGCCGCAGCATATTCCTCGAAAACAGGAGGGACAGCCGATATAATACGCACAGAACTCCCGACATCTGTTCCCAAAAGCATCGGCTGGTAATTGGAGACTCCTCCAAAATCAAAAAACAATTCGCTGCCCGCATGCACTTCCGGCCCCGAAAGTACCAGAAAATTTTGCCCTTCAAAGTCCGCTATAAAAAAATACGGCTCACCTTTTTGAGTCAGTTCGTTTAGTTCTTTTACCGCTTCGTCTCTTGTCTTCAACGGCAATCTCATGGTTTTCGGTTGTATCGGTTTCTACTAATTTCAAGTCTATCTGTTTTTTCAGAAGGTTGGTTTTTACCAGTCGCACTTTTACCTTATCGCCCAATTGGTACACCTTTTTGTGCCGCAAGCCTATCAGCCGGTAATTTTTTTCGTCGTACACATAAAAATCTCCCTGTATGGAACGAATATGCACCAGTCCTTCGGCTTTGGTGTCCATCAGTTCTACAAAAATACCGATTTCGTGCACTCCGGAAATAACTCCATCGAACACTTCGCCGATTTTATCTTCCAGAAACTCAACCTGCATGTATTTGATAGAGGTTCTTTCGGCATCCTCGGCCACTTGCTCCCGTTTGGAAAGATATCTCAACTGCTTTTCCAATTCTTCTTTATCGTTTTTAACACCCCGTCCGGATATTAGTTCAAACAGCAAACGATGCACAATCATATCGGGATAGCGGCGTATAGGTGAAGTAAAGTGCGTATAATCTTTGAAAGCCAGTCCGTAATGCCCGATATTTTGCGTGGAATACAAAGCTTTGGCCATTGTCCTCACCGTGAGCGTGGTAATAATATCCTCGATAGCCGTACCTTTTACACTTTCCAGTAAATTGTTTAGAGACGAAGTGATGGTTTTACGCGACTTCATCAAAATTTTGAAGCCCATACCTTTTACAAACTGGGCAAAGGTTTTCAATTTTTCGGTATCGGGCTTGTCGTGCACCCTGTACACAAAACCGCTACGACGGTGCGTACGGGCATATTTGGTAAATTCCTCCGCCACTTTTCTATTGGCTAACAACATCAATTCTTCTATAAGATGATTGGAATCTTTCGACTCCTTAAAATAAACACCGGTTGGCTTTCCGTTTTCGTCCAGCTCAAACTTGACTTCCTCTTTGTCAAAAGATAAAGCACCATTGGCAAACCTGTCTTTTCTCAGCTTACGCGTAATCTTATGTACTTTAAGGATTTCTTCGGCAAAATCACCATGCCCCGTTTCTATTATTTCCTGTACTTCTTCGTAATTGAAACGCCTGTCGGAATGAATGATGGTTTTGGCAAATTGATGTCTAAGCAAATCAAGGTTTTTACTATCAAATTCAAAAATTACCGAAAAGGTGAGTTTGTCCTCATTTGGGCGCAACGAACAAACATAATTGGACAATTTTTCGGGAAACATGGGAACGACCCTGTCCACCAGATATACCGATGTGCCGCGTTTGGCTGCCTCTTGATCAAGTATGGTACCGGGTTGGACATAATGCGTAACATCCGCAATATGTACGCCTATCTCCCAATTTCCGTTTTCCAATTCACGAAACGAGATGGCATCATCAAAGTCTTTGGCATCAAACGGGTCAATAGTAAATGTTAGTATTCCTCTGTAATCCAATCTTTTTTTAATTTCCGACAAAGTTATTCGGTCACTCAATTTAGCGGCTTCTTTCTCTACTGCCCGCGGAAACTCGTAGGGTAATTCAAATTCTTCCAAAATGGCATGAATTTCGGCATCATTGTCTCCCACCGGACCTAAAACCTTCACAATTCTTCCGATAGGATTTTTCAGATGTTCGTGCCATTCCACTATTTCCACCACCACCTTCAAAGGCCCTTTGGCATCCTTGGGCAACTCATCCGGCGGAATAAAAATATCAAAAGGTACATTGCGTCTATGAGGTACGATGAAACCGAAGTTTTTCGTAATCTCCAGCGTGCCGACAATTTTCTTGTTGGCTCTTTCCAAAATCTCAATAACTTCTCCTTCGGGCTGTTTCTTTTTCTTGAACGGAAAAAGGTATATTCTTACATAGTCGCCATCCAAAGCGAAATGTAGATTTTTGGGAGCAATTAATACCGGTTCTTCAAAATCATCGCTATAAAAATAAGCATATCCCTGAGGGGTGAGTTCAATAGTTCCCTCCAAATACCCTTCTTTTGACTTTAGAGCATACTGACCGCGTTTTATTTCTTCCAAAAAGTCTTGGTGTTTGAGTTCTTCGAGTACCTCTATTACAATCTTTCGCTCTGCATGAGTATTGATGTTCAGATGTTTTGATATTTGTTTATAATTGGCTTTCAGTTCGGGTTTTTTGTGGTATAAATCTTTTATTTTGCTTACAATGCGTTGTTTGGTAAGTTTTTTTTTTCTTTTTCCCATAAATATATATTTTCTAATTCATTTACAAATGTAAGCAATTATCAATTAAAACAGGTGCAATAGTTCTTCAAACACTGACCAACAAAAGAAAACCGAGTCATTATCAACAATTTAACAAATAAAACATAAATATAATACCTTATTCGAACAAAATTGTAGCAAAATGACTTTTATCATTATTGTTAAAAGTAATAATCCTGTCCTTTGTTGTTAAAAAACAAAATGGAACACGGCAAAATAAAATCATTGGAATGGAATAAGGAATATTTGTTACACAATCAATTATTAGACGATCAACACAAAAAATTCGTAACGCTCATCAATAAACTTTCCGATGCTATCAACAAAGACTGCAAACATGAAATACACGATGTGTTTTTTGAAATTATCTATTACATAGAGCATTACATGATAGAAAAAGATATGAATCTGATAAATTGCGACAAGTCAAAATATGTAAAACACAGAGCACTACACAGTCAATTGTTGGATAAGGTCAAATTGTGTTACCTGCACTTCAACGATTCGCAAACCCTAGAATGTTGTAAAGAGTTACACACTTTTTTGAGAAATTGGTTTGTAGCCTATATCAAAATGTTAAAAAGGGATAATTTTAACGAATGCTGGAACCCATAAATAGCATTTAACATTAGCAAAGAAAGCTGGGGGCTTTCTTATTTAGCCCCCTTTTTTCGTTTAATTTCTGTTATTTTCGTTCAGTACCACTCCATAAATAAAAAGTACTACAACTGATGACAAAAAGATAATTATCAACGACTTGATGAGTTTACCCGTTACATTTTGCAAATCAATAATATCCCACACTGCCAAAAGCGATATCACCGTTACGATAACTACCAAAATGGCAAGAATGTAAGCCGTAATTTTTTTTGTATTCATGCTTGTTTATTTTTAGTTAAAAGAAAAAGTTCCAACTGGCACCGAAATTTACCGGATACAAAACAGGTCCCCGGTATTTATGAAACATCGGTGTCATTCCGTATTCCACAAATATACTGATACTTTCGAAACCAACCCTGACAGACAAAGAGTAATTCAGGAAATTGAGGTACTGCAAATCATGACTTTTAATTTTCTTTTTGGCATCATTCTGATAAAAGACATTCTTGGTATGTGCTCCAATAAGGAGGTCGCCTATTACCCCGGCCATAATGTGAAAATTGCTTTTTTCGGGCAATTTGAATTCGATAAACAGAGGAACCCTCAAATGAGAAGTTTGGAGTTTGCTTTTAATATACCGGTTGGCCGTATCCAATAAAGGCAGAAGCGTATCATTGCTAGCAATCACAAGATTAGGCTTGACAAAACGATAATTTCTAAATTGAAACCCTAGTCCCGTTACCAATCCTACATTATTTTTTATCAATCGCACATCATACTGAAGCAAATTCAAGTTGACAAACCACGAACGACCATAATTAATTTCCATATCGGAATAAGAAAGAGGCATGGAAAAATCCGTTCCGTTATACAATGTATTTATTCCCAATTCTACCCCCGGCCAGTCTCCTTCGAAATAATAACCATTTTTTTTGTTATGTTCCTTGTTATCATTACAGGTAACTTCCACATGTGTCTTGTCGGTTTTATTTTTGACTTCGTCATTTTGCATGTGCACAATCGTTTTCCCTTCCTTATTTTTTTTGTTATAGAGTTTTATCAGCGTTTTGTGGTCACTTTCCACAATTACCAGTTTGTTTTTTCCCACCCCTATTTCCACAGTATCGGTGTACATGGGTTCTCCGGTCGTAGCCGCCCAATTTTTCTCTTCAAACTCAGGATGATCATTTACCACTTCCACCGTATCTTTTACACTTAATGCATCAATAGTAGCATCGATTAGCGAATCGGTAAAATCAAACATATCATCCAGAAGTTTTTCTATGTCCGTTCCCGGAGCAATGTTAATAGTGGTTTTGTTACCGTCTTCTTCTACCACCAGAA
>CAYMVE010000110.1:5262-7170 GCA_964393715.1 uncultured Bacteroidales bacterium
ACCAGAATTTTCGTTTTACCTATTTTCACTTCCGTTTTTTCCGCTGTCGTGGTGTCATTTTGGGCATTAGCCTGCATCAAAAGGCTTATCAATACCAGTAAAGTTATTATCTTTTTCATGATTTCGTTTTTTTAATTTTTACAAAAAAGTTTTTGGTATTCAAAGTAAAATAAGATAACCGGTTATCTTTGAATTTTATTTTCAATTCCTGTTTGTGAAACAAACTTAATCCTATATAGCTCAAACCTTTAAACTTCAATCCGGCTAACCCGTGTCGTTCGGACAGAATGCCGGAATATGTTTTTTTCTTGGCAGGCAGATAGGTAATATCGTATGATATGGTGGTAAGTCTGACACTTTGAGCTTGTGCAATATAGGGAGGAATATCGGCACGCAAAACATCCTTCCCGGAAGTTTTGCCGGAGCTTTTTACTGGTTCTACCGAGGCTTTATAGGATGCGGTATTGGTCTGGGATTTCTTTGACGCTTTCGTTGGATTTGCTTCCAACTTTCGTCCGGAATTAATGCTGGTATAAAATGTGTCTCTTGGCTTATAATGGCTTACGGGCTGATCGTTTATCAACAAAGGAATGAGCAACAGAGCGGGCAAAACAACCGCTACCGTTTTTAACAACGGAAAACTCCTTTTTTTCAGTAATTTTTCTTTATAAGGGTAAACTATCCCGCCGGAGGACACTTTGGTCTTCTCGTACAAAGAGATTGTGTGCAACAACCGACTATCGTTAGCGGCCTTCCGTAATAAACTGTCTTTATCCACTTCCCCTTCCAGATATTTTATACAAGCTAATTCAAATTCATCCACAGCGTTTTTTTCACGAACTCCAGAATGTAAAGTTTCCGGCATGGTTACCGCCAATTCGGGTACCACGGCCTCTCCATATTCTTCAAACTCACTTTTCAAGTCGGGATTCTTATCCAAAAAAGCAAATAATTCCTTTACCACATCGTCGGACAAATTGCCGTCATAATAGTCCACAAAGTATTCTATGTAATTTCGATGTGTTATCATTTTACTTTTTCCAGTTTTTCAAAATAGTTTTTTACGGCTTTTCTTGCTCTGTATATATAAACCTTTACTTGCGATTCGTTCAGTCCCGTTATTTCTCCAATTTGCTCATAGGTATAACCTTCCAAATCACGCAACAACAAAACAGACCTTTGTATTTCTGGCAAAGTAGCAAGTGCCGCATTCAAATGTTCCGACGTATCAAAAAACTCGTTCTCCGGAGTTGCGTAAGTCGAATCAATATTTTCCTGCTCATACTTCAAACGAACCTTTACCTTGCGCGAATAATCCACACATAGCCGGTAAACGGTTTTATATAAAAAACTTTTTGCCTTGCCAGCCTCAATTTTATCAAGATTTATCCACAACCTTTCGTAAGCATCCTGAACCATATCTTTGGCAACCTCTTCATCACCGATAAATTTCAATGCAAAAGCATAAATCTTATCACTCAAACTTCTTACCGCCATATTGTAGTCTTTACGGTTCACTATATTTCCGCAATTTTTTATTCCTAAAACGGATAAATATACAAAAAGTTACAGGGGAAATTAAAAAATAGGAAATTCTATTAGTAAATATTCAACATTAACATTAGTTATAAAATATCTGAAAGTCTAAATTTGCTTCCGGAATTTTCTCCTCTTTCTTACAACTACTTGCAAAGATAGCCATAATGGCAATACCCATAAAAATAATTCGTTTCATTTTTCTCAATTTTTTAAGGTTCAACAATAAATTCCTGTTTGATTTTTGGCACGACTTACTGTTGCCGGCATGGTAAGTCGCACACCACAGCGACGCTGTATATTGTAAAAAGGTTTTGAGCGAAAATGAATGATTGTAAGTGGGAAAAAGATAGGTAGCAAATACAAAAGAAT
>CAYMVE010000111.1:0-7157 GCA_964393715.1 uncultured Bacteroidales bacterium
CAAGTCCGTTATCAGATGCATGCCTTGCGGAAACGGAGGCAAAACAATGGTTTTTTGTGCAATCATAGTTTAGAATCTTTTTCCTATTACTACTCCTATACCGCTGTATTCGGCTATGGTATAATTTGCTTGAAGATACCACGAACCGAAATTGACATGAATTCCGGCTACTCCCTTAAAACGGTTGTATGCTACTTGGGAATCTTTCATGGGGTCTTTTACCTTTTCTACGGTTACGGATGTTACTCCTAACGGGTCTTTTTGATAAACCGGATAGGTACCCAATACATTGATTAAGGAGCGTCCCTGTGTGTAACCTGCTCCTGCATAAAGAGTAAATTTGTCGGATAAATGATAAGCTGCATATACGCTGGCATACAAATTTAAGTAATTGATTTTGATGTATTGGTCGTCGTAATCTTCCGGGTCGAAACTTACCAGTGACGGATCGGGTTCCACATGTAAGTGGGCGGATGCTTTTATGGTGTTGAAACCGGCAATAGCACTCAGTTCGTAAGGTTTGTCTTTTAGGAACGGTAGTAAGTTCTGTTGCCAGGATACTCCGAAAAGCAAGAGACTCATATCAGAACCCAATAGTGGTGTGGCAGGAACCAGATTTACGGACAGATAACCTATGCCGAAATTGTAACCCGCTTGAAGATAAGGGATAGGCATTATGTGATGTCCGCTACCGGGAGGAGCATAAAAACTGAAAACGGGACCCCAATAGGTGTTTACGATTAGGGGAATGGTGCTTGTGGTATCATAATGGATGGTACTGTCTTTGGAGACAAACAGGACGGACCCAATGGTATCGCCGAAAACCGTTTGTGCATAGATGCCGCTGTCAACTTTTATGGTTTCAAATTCCATGGTGTCCACTCTGAATTTTCTGTCTGCTTCGGGAATAGTAATCGTGGCTATTCTTAAAGAAACGGACAGCCTTTTGTTGTCGTCATAAAGTTTGAGGTTGTTATATTCTGTATTGTTAATGCCGGATATAATGGCTTTATTTACCGGTTTTATATAATATTCCACCAGTTTTACTCCGTCTGCTACACCTCCTTGAAACATATCGCCGGTATTTACCAGATGTTGGCTGTATGTAATGCTTATTATTGCCGAATAAACGATAAGTGATAATAATTTTTTCATGTCGGAATTTTTAGCGGTTAGACCACTTTTTTTCGTTTATGGTTGCTCATTCGTAAAATTTTTCCATCCCATTGATTTTAGTTTAATGGCCATTCCTTGTTTGTTTATCAGGTTGTAACCTTCGCTTTGGTGTGTGATGTGTCCGATTACCGTAATACCGGGCAGTTCTTTTATTTTGTCGTAATCATTCATGTTTATGGTAAACAGTAGTTCGTAGTCTTCGCCTCCGTTCAATGCAGCCGTAAGCGGATGTATATTAAGTTCGTCGGCTACTTTTTCGGTTTCTTTGTGTACGGGTATTTTATCTTCGTATATGCGACACCCTGTGTGTGATTGTGTACAGATATGGATTATCTCCGAAGACAATCCGTCCGAAATATCAATCATTGCGGTGGGGACTACGCCGTTTTGGTTTAACAATTCCACTATGTCCTTGCGGGCCTCGGGTTTTAGTTGCCGTCCCACTACATATTTATAGTTTTCCAGTTGGGGCTGTATTCCGGGATTTTCTTTGAAAATTCTTTTTTCTCTTTCCAATATTTGTACTCCGAGATATGCGGCACCCAGATCTCCGGACACACATATCAGGTTGTTTTCTTTAGCACCGTTACGGTATGTTATTTGGTTGGCGGGAGCGGTACCGATAGCTGTGATGCTAATCATCAATCCCGTGAGTGAAGAAGTAGTGTCTCCTCCTACCAAATCCACATTATAGAGTTTGCAAGCCAATTTTATTCCTTCATAAATTTGTTCTACGGCTTCCAATGAAAATTTTGAGGATAATGCTATGCCAACGGTTATTTGTTCCGGTACGGAGTTCATGGCATAGAGATCGGACAAATTTACTACTACGGCTTTGTATCCCAGATGCTTTAACGGACTATACATCAAGTCGAAATGAATACCTTCTACCAGCAAATCATTAGTTACCGTAATAACTTTGTTGCCTGCCGAAATGACGGCGGCATCGTCTCCTATGCCTTTTAAAGTTGAAGGGTGTACATATTTTATATCCTTTGTCAGATATTTTATAAGCTCAAATTCGCCAAGTTCTTTTATGTTTGTTGCCATATTATTTCATTAAGAATTTGAAGTTTTCGATATTTTTCAGGGCTATACCTGTTCCTTTGGCTACGGCGTGCAAGGGATCTTCGCTTACTTTGAAAGGTATTTCAAATTTGTCGGTAAGCCTTTTGTCCAGTCCTCTTAACAAGGCACCGCCTCCTGTGAGATAGATACCGTTTTTGTAGATGTCCGCATAAAGTTCGGGCGGTGTTTCTTCCAGCACTTGGAGTATGGCTGTTTCCAGTTTTTTTATCGATTTGTCTAGTGCATGTGCTATTTCTTTATAGTTTACCGGTATTTCCAAAGGATATGCCGTGGTTTGGTGCGGTCCTTTCACGATGTACTCTTCGGGTGGATTGTCGAGGTTGGCAAGGGCACTGCCCACATTTATTTTTATGTCTTCCGCTGTTTTTTCTCCTACTTTAATGTTGTGGGTATAACGCATGTGTTCCAATATATCGTTGTTGAATTCGTCACCGGCAATTCTTACTGATTTGTTGCATACTATTCCGCCCAGTGATATTACGGCAATTTCGGTTGTTCCGCCGCCGATGTCCACAATCATGTTACCTTCGGGGGCTTCTACATCCAGGCCGATACCTATGGCGGCAGCCATGGGTTCGTAAATCATATACACTTCGCGTGCTCCCGCTTGTTCGGAAGAATCCCGTACGGCTCTTATTTCCACTTCGGTACTACCGCTGGGGATGCATACCACCATTCTCAAAGAAGGACTAAACCAGCCTCTGCGGTTGTTGATCATTTTCAGCATGCCGCGAATCATCATTTCGGCAGCGTTAAAGTTTGCGATTACGCCGTCACGCAAAGGTCTTATTATTTCTATGTTTTTGTGTGTTTTGCCGTACATTTGTTGAGCCTTGCGTCCTATGGCTACGGGCTTGTTGGTTTGTTTGTCCAGTGCAATTATAGAAGGCTCGTCCAGTACAATCTTATCGTTTTGAATGATAATGGTGTTGGCCGTTCCCAAATCTATGGCCACTTCGGAAGTGAAAAATGAAAATAGTCCCATATTCTTTTGATTATTTTAATGTTTAAAATGTCGTGTTCCCGTGAAAACCATTGCCATTTCGTGCTCGTTGCAAAAATCTATTGATTCTTGGTCGCGTATGGAGCCTCCGGGTTGTATAACTGCTGTAATTCCTTCTGCGTGTGCAATTTCTACGCTGTCTTTGAACGGGAAAAATGCGTCGGAAGCCATTACGGCACCTTTCAGTTCGAATCCGAAAGCTTTGGCTTTGGCTATGGCTTGTTTTAATGCGTCTATTCTTGATGTTTGTCCTGTTCCGCTTCCAATAAGTTGTTGGTTTTTAACAAGGACAATAGCATTTGATTTCGTGTGTTTTACAATCTTGTTCGCAAAAATCAGGTCTTCTATTTCCCTGTCGGAAGGAGAATGTTTTGTTACCGTTTTCAGGTCTTTTCCGGTTTCGGTTTTGGTATCTTTTTCTTGATACAATACGCCGTTTAGAGCTGTCCGGAATACATGAGACGGCAAATTGTAAGATTTTTGCACAAGAATGATTCTGTTCTTTTTTTGCTTTAATATTTCGAGTGCGTCATGGGAGTAGGATGGTGCTATAATCACTTCGAAGAAAATTTTGTGTATTTCTTCCGCCACATCTTTGGTAATTTCCCGGTTTGCTATTATAATGCCTCCGAAAGCCGATACCGGATCGCCGGCCAAAGCATCTTTCCATGCTGCTTTTAGAGTTTCACGGCTGGCCAGACCGCATGCATTATTATGTTTTAGAATGGCAATGGTAGGTTTTTCCGGGAAATCGATTATCAAGTTTACTGCGGCATCAATATCAAGAATATTGTTGTATGAGATTTCTTTTCCGTGAAGCTGGGTAAACAGTTCGTGGAATTTGCCGAAGAACACGCCTTTTTGATGCGGATTTTCTCCGTATCGCAAAGGTTGGTTTTGCAATATACTTTGTTTGAAGGCATGGAATGGATTGTTGTTGAAGTAGTTGTATATTTGGGTGTCGTAATGTGACGAAACATTGAAGGCTTCAATAGCAAATCTTTTGCGTATTTCTTTGTCAGTGTAACCTTGATGTTTTTCCAAGATTTCTATGACTTCGTCGTATTGGTTTTTATGGCTGATTATCCATGAGTGATAATAGTTTTTGGCTGCTGCGCGTATCAGTGAAATTCCTCCGATATCGATTTTTTCTATTATTTCGGCTTCGGATGCTCCTGATGCCACGGTTTCTTCAAACGGGTAGAGGTCTACAACAATCATGTCGATGAGAGGAATTGCGTATTTTTCTACATCTTTTTCGTCGGTATCATGCTTTCTTCGGGCAAGAATTCCTCCGAAAATCTTGGGGTGTAATGTTTTTACCCTACCACCCAATATTGAAGGGTATCCTGTTATTTCTTCAATTTCCGTTATCGGAATCATTTGTTCTTTCAGATACTTTGCCGTACCTCCGGTAGAATAAATTTTTATGCCGTACTTAATGAGCAAACTTGCAATTTTCTCTATTTTGTGTTTGTTGTAAACGGAAATTAAAGCCGAATTGATTTTTTCCATTGGGTTTAGGTTAAATTTTTGGACTGCACAAAAATACATTATTTTTTATAGAACCGGCAGTAAATTAAGGGTCATGTTTGAAATAAAATTTAGGTAATTTTTTTCGGTTTTAGGTATTTTTCCACAAGTTTTTTGACTCCTGTTGTCGCTTTGTCTTGTATTACGGTTACACCGTTTCTAAATATATTTCCGGGCTTGAGGTCTATATAAAAAATTTCCGCACCGGATTTTACATACTCAATCAGGCTGGCAGCCGGATATACGCTTAATGATGTTCCGATGATTACGAATATGTCCGCTTGCTTGGTTATTTCTATGGCTTGGGGGAGCATAGGTACCGCTTCTCCGAACCATACCACATGTGGCCGTAGTTGGCAGCCGTCTTCGGCTTTATCTCCCGGTTTCAGTTCCCAACCGTCAATTTCATATACCAAATTTTCGTTGCATTCGCTGCGGGCTTTTCTCAATTCTCCGTGTAGGTGCAAAATATTTTTACTGCCTGCTCTTTCGTGCAAGTCATCCACATTTTGGGTGATTATTGTCATATCGTACTCGGATTCCAACTTTGCAAGCATTTGGTGTGCTTCGTTAGGTTTCGCTTCCAACAACCGTTTTCTTCTTTCGTTGTAAAATCTCAAAACCAATTCGGGATTTGACTGCCATGCTTCCGGACTTGCCACTTCATACACATTGTACTGTTCCCAAATGCCTCCCATGTCGCGAAAGGTTTTGAGACCGCTTTCCGCACTGATGCCTGCACCGGTGAGCACTACCAATTTTTTCATTTTTCAGCCAAATTTTTGCGGTAGTATTTTTCCCATTCCCAGGCGGTTTTCAATGAATCGGACAGAGTTCTACGGGTTTGCCAGCCTAATATTTTGTTTGCTTTTGAAGGGTTTGCCCATATCTTTTCTACATCGCCGGGGCGTCTTTCTGTTATTATGTAGTTCAATTTCAGGTTGTTGGTTTTTTCAAATTCTTTTATTACTTCAAGAACGCTGTACCCTTTTCCTGCGCCGAGGTTGAATATTTCCACATTAGCCTCGTTTTGTCCGTTTAACAATCTTTCCAAAGCAATGAGATGTGCTTCTACAAGGTCGTTTATGTCTATGTAATCGCGTATAGGTGTGCCGTCCGGCGTATTGTAATCGTTGCCGAATACTTTGAGTTGTGGTCTTATGCCGTAGGCTGTTTGTGTGATGAACGGAACCAGGTTGTTGGGTACTCCCAATGGCAATTCGCCTATCATTGCCGACGGATGGGCGCCTATGGGATTGAAATAGCGGAGTGATATTATGGAAATACCTTCTGCCCGGGCGGTATCAAACAGGATTTCTTCCGAAATTTTTTTGGTATTTCCGTAAGGAGAATTAGGTTGGATTACCGGTGTTTCCTCTGTTACCGGAAGTTTTTCGGGCTGACCGTAAACCGTGCATGATGAAGAGAATATGAAGGCTTTTATCTTGTGGCGAATACTGTTTTTAAGGGTATTTATCAATGAAAAAAGATTGTTTTCATAATATTTCAAAGGTTGCTCCACGCTTTCTCCTACGGCTTTGTAAGCGGCAAAATGCATTACTGCATCAATATGGTTTTCGTCAAAAATTTTTGTTGTAGCCGATGCATCTTTTAAATCTGTAATATATGCGACAGGTTTTTTCCCGGTAATTTTTTCTATACCTGACAAAATTTCTTTTCTGGAATTGGACAAATTGTCTGCTATTATGACATTATAGCCTTTTTCCTGCAACAATACGACAGCATGGGAACCTATGTATCCTAGTCCACCTGTAACAAGTATGGTTTCTTTCATATTCTGTGATTTGTTCGGACAAAGGTAAAGATTTTTCGAAAAAAATTGCTTAAAGTAATGTTGGATGTGAAAAATGATATACTTTTGGCATCGGTTTTGAACATAAGTTCATAAATGATTAAATTATGGCTCGTCCTAAAAGAAATAGACTTATCAGGCACAGACCGCTTATGAAAGGTTTTAAGCCTTTTGGTATCAGGTATTTGGAAAGCGATAAGGTGTATATTCTTCCTGAAGAATACGAAGTAATGAAATTGTTGGATTATGACGGCATGACTCAGGATGATGCGGCATTAATGATGCAGGTTTCGCGTCCTACGGTTACGCGTATATATCAAAATTTCAGAGAGAAAGTGGCGAAAGCTTTTGTTGAAAATGCTACTATTTTATTTGAGACGGTAAGTGACAGTCACGAATATGTAGATGAATACTATTGCAATGATTGTAAACGCTTTTTTGACATAAAAAGCGGGGAAGAAGTAGGACATTGTGTTTATTGTGGTTCTGAAAATATTACCTTAAAAAAATCAATAGATATGAAAACGATAAATTTTGAACCCG
>CAYMVE010000112.1:0-7153 GCA_964393715.1 uncultured Bacteroidales bacterium
ATATTATCATCGCCTCCGGGGTTGCCATCATAACAATATAAGGAAGCTGCACCTACGGCAACATTATCTGTACCGGACGAAAAATAACTTCCGGAAGCTCTTCCCAAAAACACATTATCGTCTCCAGTTACATTATCACCAACATTATAACCTAACAACAAACTGGATGTAGTAATACTTCCTGAAAAATTATTATTTACCTTAAAAACTAACGGGTTGGAATTAGTGGTCCCCAAAAAGTCCGAAGTACTTACACTGTTTCCTGAAAGGTTCCAAGAATTGCTACTGCCTGCCAAGCTGCTTAAATCTACCGAGTTTCCTCCTGATATGGAAAGATAATTAGTTGACGAATTAAAACTTAATGTTTGGTTGTCATTATCAGGCAAAGTTACGCTGTTTCCATTATCTATACTTAATGTGTGTCCACTTATGTGTAAGTTTTGGTCATCGGTTAAATCTCCCACTACACTCAACGGATTGGCACTGGTGCCGTCTCCCAATAATGTAGTTCCGTCCGTTACCACGGTCTGTGTTCCCCAGTTGTCGCCACCACTGCTTGTTGGAAGTGTAATGGTATTGCCATTGCTGATAGACAATTCACCCGTTGAACTGTTGTAAGACAAGGTTTGTTTGTCGCCCAATTCTTTCCATTGGCTACCGTCCCAATACCAAAAAGTGCCGGTATCGGTGTCATACACTACCAGTCCATTGTCTGCTCCGGTGGTGGCAATAGCCGTTCGCTGTGCCGTTGTCAAACGGGGAATTAAAATCCCCTTGTTGCCATTGACAGAATGTACTTCAAACAAAGCATTGTTACTCGGAGAAACATATGTGCTGTCTTCCGAAATTACAACCTGAGCCAACAAATCTATCGTACTTAAACCCAGAAACATAAGAATAATTACTCTTTTCATAATAGCGTATTTTTTGGCAAATCTAAAAAAAATCTCGACACCAACCTAATATTTTTAAAAAGACGAAAAAAAAATTGCATTCACAACGGAAACCGCTACTACTCAACAAACTCTTCTCTTCTTACGGTTTTCATGCCTTTGATTTGCTTCAATTCTTCTATTACGGCATCCAAATCCTCTTTATTATGCACATACAAATCCAAATAACCGTCAAAAAATCCCCCCGTTGCATCAATCTTCACCGTTCGCATATTAATTTTTCGTTTATCGGAAATAACGGAAGTAATGTCTTGAAGGATACCGACTCTATCCAAGCCTTTTATACGCACTCTGGCCAAAAATGACAAAACCCGGAAGGAAGTCCATTTTATTTCTACGATATTTTTTCCGTATTTGGCACCGAGTGCTTTCAATTTTTCACAATCGGTTTTGTGAATTTCAACCACACCGTCTTCTTGCTTAAAACCCACTACTTTATCGCCCGGTATGGGATTGCAACAAGTAGCCAGTTTGTAATCCTCAATATTGGCATTTTCGGTTACGACCAATTTATCTTTTTTCCTTTTATCCTCGACACCGGTTCCCGGCAACACTTTTTTTAATTGCAGTCCCCAGTATTTAATGTATTTGTAACGGCGTTTCCGCTCCAAAATCTTTTCAATGTCTTTTTCTATCGGAATCAACCCGGCACCGATTTTACAAAACAGTTCTTCTTTTTCTTTTATTTGGTAATAATCCAACACCTTACGGAAAGAAAACGATTTGCCGATTTTTTTCTTTAATCTGTCAACGATTTCTATACCTCGTTCAATATGGTGCTTTCGCTCGTTTTTGAAGGCTTCTTTTATCTTGGAACGGGCCTTTACCGTAACTACAAAGTTTAACCACTCCCTTTGAGGCTTTTGTTTGTCCGAAGTAATTATTTCCACTTGATCTCCGCTTTGCAACTTATAGTTGAGCGGCACCAAACGGTAATTGACTTTGGCACCGATAGCATGATTCCCCACTTCGGTATGAATCTCATAAGCAAAATCCAAAGCCGTAGCCCCGTAAGGCAACACCTTCAACTCTCCCTTGGGCGTAAACACATAAACTTCCAAGTTGAATATATCCACTTCAAAAGTGGACAAAAAGTCTTCTCCGGAATTGAGTTGTAATTCAAGGGTTTCCCGTATTTTTGTAATCCACTTGTCTATTTCCGATTCTTCGTCTTTATGTTCCTTGTACTTCCAGTGTGCCGCATATCCTTTTTCGGCTATTTCGTCCATTCTGCGGGATCTGATTTGCACTTCCACCCACTTGCCTTCGGGTCCCATCACCGTAGTATGTAAGGCTTCATACCCGTTTGGTTTCGGATTGTTTATCCAATCACGAAGCCGTCCGGGATGCGGCCTGTATAAATCGGAAATGATGGAATATATCGTAAAGCACTGACTTTTCTCCAACTTCGGATCCGTCGGGTCAAAAACAATTCTAATGGCAAATACATCGTAAACTTCTTCAAAACTCACTCCCTTTTCTTTCATCTTTCGGTAGATAGAGGCTACCGACTTCAATCGATACTTAATTTCATAATTAATTCCCAATTCATCCAAAAAAGGTTTGAGAGGCTCTATAAATTTTTTGAACAATTCATGAACAGAAGTTTTTTTCAATTCTATTTTACGGCGTATTTTCTCATAAATCTCAGGATTGCGGTATTTGAAGCAAATATCTTCCAACTCGGTTTTTATGGGATAAAGTCCCAAACGATGAGCCAGAGGTACATAAACGGTTAAAGTCTCCGAAACAATTTTGCTTTTCTTATGGTCGGGCATAGCATCCAAAGTGCGTAGATTATGCAACCTGTCCGCCAATTTGATAAGAATCACCCGAACATCCTTGGATAAAGTAAGTAAGATTTTCCGGAAGTTCTCTACCTGAATGTTTTTATCGTCTCCTTCTACAATCTCGCTAATTTTGGTAAGCCCTTCAACAATATAAGCAACTTTGTCACCAAAATGAAATTTGATATCGTCTATGGTATAATCCGTATCTTCCACCACATCGTGCAACAAAGCCGAAATAAAAGAAGTGGTACCTAATCCGATTTGCGAAATAGCAATATTGGCCACTTCCAAAGGATGCAAGATATACGGTTCTCCCGATTTACGACGGGTATTTTTATGGGCTTCGTAAGCAAATTCAAAAGCCTTCTCTATGCGTTCCCTATTGCCTTTTTGCTGGCAAGAAACACATTGGAAAATAATTTCTTCAAACTTCTGCTTTATTATTTGGTCTTCTTCCGGAGTAATTGGCTTCATACGACCCTTACATCAAATTTTCAATAATCGAATTAAAAATATATCGCCCGTCCGTATTGCCGAGTTCTACATCACTTGCCCTTTCCGGATGCGGCATCATACCGAAAACATTTTTTGATTCGTTGCATATTCCGGCAATATTTTCCAACGAACCGTTAGGGTTGGCCTCCTCCACGGTTTCCCCGTTTTCGTTGCTATATTTAAAAATTATTTGATTGTTCAAGTGCAACATCCGTAAAGTTTCGTCATCGGCATAATATCTGCCTTCTCCGTGAGCAATAGGAATGTTCAGCACCTTACCGTGCGGTATATGCGAAGTAACTATGGTCTTATAATTTACCGCAATTATATCCGTATTCTTGCAAATAAATTTTTGGTTAGTATTAGGAAGTAAGGCCCCGGGCAACAATCCTACTTCACAAAGAATTTGAAAACCGTTACAAATCCCCATTACAAAATTCCCGGATTCCGCAAATTTTACCACTTCTTTCATTATGGGAGAAAACTTGGCAAGAGCCCCCGAACGCAAATAATCACCGTAAGAAAATCCGCCAGGTAAAATCACACCGTCCACATTCTGTAAATCCGTATCCTTATGCCACAAATAAACAACTTCTTGTCCATAAATATTTTTGAGCACATAATGCATGTCCCTGTCACAGTTGGAGCCGGGAAAAACAACTATTCCGAATCTCATGAATCTAATTTTATTTTGTTTTAACCACAAAGGTAGTTATTTTTGGCTTTGAGCACTCATAAAATTTATTTCTTATCTCCCACACGGGCAAAATATGATATTTTATTTCAAAACAATACCCAATTCAAAAAAATATTACCTTTGCCGCCTCAAATAAAAAACCAAACAATCATGCAAGTATTTAATAATCTTAATATTAACGACATCTTATCCATCTTTATGGTACTGTTTGCCATCATTGATATAACAGGATCGTTGCCGATAATTATCGACATCAAAAACAAGGTGGGAAAAATCAATGAATTTCAAGTAACATGGGTTTCTTTTGCCCTCATGCTGTCTTTCCTTTTCATCGGAGAATCCCTGTTGCACATGTTCGGAGTAGATATATCCTCTTTTGCCATAGCCGGTGCTTTCGTGATATTTCTCATTGCTTTGGAAATGGTACTGGGCATTGAAATTTTTCACAATCAGAATATCTCCGGAGCCTCTATTGTACCATTAGCCTTTCCGCTGATTGCGGGAGCCGGATCCATGACAACCCTCCTTTCTCTTAAAGCACAATATGCCACTATAAACATAGTAGTAGCCTTACTGTTAAATATGATGGTCATTTATATCGTATTGAAACTGGCCGGTTTTTTTGAAAAGATTTTGGGCCCCACCGGCATATACATCCTAAGAAAAATGTTCGGAATCATTTTAATTGCCATTTCCGTAAAACTTTTTACGGCCAATACCGGAATTGAACTGGCAGGACACTAAAAGGAGGCTTGAATATTTGATTTTTTTTGAATACCTTTGCATACACAAACCTGAAAAAAATGGCAAAAAAAGCAATATTTATTTTCATTTTCTCAATTTCTTTTCTATTACACATTTATGCCCAATCGGTAATAAAGGGGAAAATCATATCGTTTTCGGCTGGCAATCCCATTCAATATGCCAATGTAGTTATTCCCGGCACAACCCTGGGAACCATGTCTGACGAAAACGGGAAATTTGCTTTGGAATATCCGGACTCGTTAAAGAAAAGTCACGACTTGCTCATTTCAGCCATAGGCTACAAAAGATACCGCCAACCGTTAGCCGAACTCCCGAAAAACATCACGGTAGAACTGGAAGACTCTTTATTCTTGCTGGACGAAGTCAAAACCATCGCTTATAACTATTTTATGCCCTTGAAATGGCAAAACAAAAGGAATAAAAAAGAAGAATACCTGCTTACATTTGCCGCCCGTGATCGAGGTACCATAGATAATTTTCTGAAAGTTTTCAAAGAATATCACCGCAAAAACAAAAAGAAAACCGACTTTTTGTATGTGTGGAAAAAAGTAAAAATAGACCATGTAAATGAAAAAATAAAAATAATACTCGCCATACTGCCATGCACCTATTGTCCGGTAGAAGGAGCGCTAACCGTAACCATGTATGTAAAAGGGAAAAAAAGCGGCAACCTAATAGAATCCGAAAAATATAAAGATGTGGTAATTAGCCATTTTCAAAGCCTACTGGACAAATCGATGAAACAAGGAATCAGCATGGATCTGTTGGAAAGAAAAGGAAAAATGGCATTCCTCAACGGAGAACCTTATACGGGCAAATGCTTCAAATATTACAAATCCGGACAAAAAGGAATAGCAGGACAATATCTAAACGGGAAAAAACACGGAAAATGGGAATACTGGTATTCCGATGGCAAACCGAAACTCGTCGGATACTATAACCAAGGAATAAAAAACGGCGAATGGAAACTATGGTACCCCAACGGTCAACTCAAAATGATAGTCCATTACAAAAACGGTAAAATGGACGGAATCAACACTTGGTGGCACGAAAACGGAAAAAAGAAAAAAGAAGCCATATTTGACAATGGTAAATTTATAAATAAAAAAGAATGGGACGAAAACGGAAACCTGCTTATAAAATCATTCTAACGGCAATTTTTATTATACTGCTGCACACCGCCCAATCACAAAAACTCCGATATGATAATTTTGTGTACAACGATTCCGTAAAAACCGTAATGCTCTTCAAAAACAACAACCCGCTTACCTACCCCGTAATAAAATTGAACTCAACAGAAAAATTAACCCTGATGTTTGACGACATAACCGGAAATGCCAGAAACCTTTCGGTAAAATTTATACATTGCGACGAAAACTGGACACCTTCCAATATCTCGGTTATGGAGTATATGACCGGATTTGAAACGGACTATATCACAGATTACGACTATTCCGTCAACACCCTGCAATATTATGTCCACTACCGATATACTTTTCCCAATGACAACATCCAATTTCGCATATCCGGAAATTATCTCGTGTATGTGTTTGATAATGACAACAACGAAATCTTACTGTCCAAACGTTTTGCCATAACCGAAGCACAAATAGGTGTAAACCTAAAAGTAAAAACTCCGGAACTCCCGTTGTATAGAAAAAATTACCAAGAACTGTATGTTGAAATAGATTTGAATGGTTTCAAGGAATCAACCACACCAATCAACGACATCAAATTGTTTATTTTGCAAAATAATCGATGGCACACCGCACATAAAAATATCAAACCGTACCTTGTAGAAAACGAAAAATTAATTTACAAATACACCAACGACTTACTATTCAAAGGCAACAACGAATTCAGATATTTCAACACCAAAACCACCCGTTTTTTATCCCAACATGTGGCAACCATACGGTATGAAAAGCCATTGTACCACTTTTATTTATATGCCGACCCCGTCAAAAAATACAAACAATATCTGTATGAAAAAGACTTGAACGGAAAATACCAAATAGACCTCCAAGAAGGCAACGATCCTGAATTACAAGCAGATTATGTATATGTTCACTTTTACTTGCCTTACGACTATCCGTTTGCCACCGGCGATTTGTACATTACCGGAGAACTTACCAATTGGAACTATGACAATACAAATAAGCTAAAATACGATTACGAACATAAAGCATATTACGGAACCTTATTGCTAAAACAAGGATATTACAACTATTGTTATTCATTCAAAGACAAAAAAACAGGAAAAATTGATGATTCAATCATTGAAGGAAGTTACAACGACACCGAAAACGATTATCTGGCTTATGTTTATTTCCGTCCGCCCGGCAGCAGATTTACACGATTAATAGCAGTTGCCAAAACAAACAGTCTGAAATAAAAGTGCCCCGAGGAGGATTCGAACCCCCACCAACGGATCCGAAGTCCGTAGTTCTATC
>CAYMVE010000113.1:0-7150 GCA_964393715.1 uncultured Bacteroidales bacterium
GACGACAACCGACAACAGTATGGCCAGCAAAAATTTTTTCATGACAAATTTCCGTTTATTTCAATTCAACATCACTTAACGACACCAACCCGTTTAATATTGCGTAAAGGGTAAGTCCCGATATGGTTTTTATTCCTAATTTGGCCGTAATGTTTTTTCTATGTGTCATTACGGTATGAACGCTCAAAAAGAGTTTGTCGGCAATTTCCTTATTGGTATACCCCATTGCCACATATTTGAGGATTTCTTTTTCTCTTTCGCTCAATTCCATATTAGGAGTACTCTCGGTAGCCACCAGTATTTTTTTGAATACATTTTCCATTTTATGCAGCAACTCGCTTTTGGAGTCGTAAATGGTAATAATTTCATCAAAAATATCAAAGCATTCTTGCTCCTTTATATCCTTTTGAGTAGATACGGCGATAAAAAAAGGAGACTTGGCCGACAGATTGTCCAATACAGATTTCTTACATTCCATATCCACTATTGCAATTCCGGGGAGAGAGGCTTCAATGGCATCCTGTAAAGACTTGTCATCGGGATTTATATATATGGTTTCGGCATTGGGAAAACTTTCCACCAATGTCCTCGATATTGCTTTACTTAATAAAAACGATCTTATGTAAACCAGTATTTTTACTTTTTTCATTCTTATACGGCAATTTCTCCTTTGATATGAGGATGCGGATTGTAATTTTCAATTTTTATGTCTTCGTATTGGAAATCAAACAAGCATTTTACTTTCGGGTTCAATACAAGTTTCGGTAATTCTCTGGGTTCTCTTGTCAATTGTAATTTAACTTGCTCTACATGGTTCAAATAAATGTGTGCATCTCCCAGAGTGTGAACAAATTCGTAAGGTTCATAGCCGGTAACTTGTGCTACCATCGATAATAGCAAAGCATACGATGCAATATTGAAGGGCACACCGAGAAACAGATCGGCACTACGCTGATACAATTGCAACGAAAGGCGTTTGTTTATCGGGTCCACATAGAATTGGTACAATATGTGGCAGGGAGGTAACTTCATTTTAGGCAAATCACCGACATTCCAAGCACTCACTATGTGTCGCCGTGAGGTCGGATTGTTTTTGATGCTTTCTATGACATTTTTCAGTTGGTCTATTTCGCCTTCTTTGGAAGTCCATTTACGCCACTGATGACCGTATATCGGCCCTAAGTTACCGTTTTCATCCGCCCATTCGTCCCAAATGGTTACTTTATGGTCGTTCAAATACTTAATATTGGTTTCTCCTTTGATAAACCATAGCAGTTCGTAAAATATAGAGCGTGTATGAAGTTTTTTGGTAGTAAGCAAAGGAAATCCTTCTTGAAGATTGAACCGCATTTGCCAACCGAAAATACTTATGGTACCTACACCGGTACGGTCTTCTTTTTTGACTCCATGTTTGAGTGTATAATCTAAAAGATTCAAGTATTGTTTCATAATGTTACCGGTTTTCTCTGGAATTGATTTCGTCTCTTATATAGGCTGCAATTTCGTACATTTCATTATTTACGGCTATATCAAGCATTTCATTCAATTTCCTTACGGTTAGGGTTTTGATAATGGCTTTTATTTTTTCGTGTTCCGATTTGGTTTTTAATTGATATAAAAATTTTACCAGTTTTGTGGAGTTGGTTAATTCGTATTCTTCCTCTTGTTGTTGTTCTGTCATAGTTTCGTTGGACGGTTCTTGTCCTTTGATAGCAGTTTCTTCTACCACAATGGCATTTTCTTCAAAAATGTGTTTGTATATGTAAATGGGGGCTTTTGCTTTAAGAGCCAGTGCTACTGCATCGGATGTGCGGCTGTCTATGTTTATGGTTTCTTCACCTTTTTTAAGCACAATGGTAGAAAAAAATACGCCCTGTTCCAATTTGTTAATAATGACTTCTTCGAGTATTGCTCCCAAGTGCTCTATTACACTTTTTAACAAATCGTGTGTAAGAGGGCGTGGTGTGGAAATATTTTCCAATACCAATGAAATATATTGTGCTTCGAATGGCCCTATTATGATGGGTAATTTTTTTTTGTGAGACGATTCGTCGGTAAGAATCAATGCGTAAGATGTGTGAGATTTTAAGGCTGTCGGGGTGATTCCTTCTACATTGACCTTAATTTTTTTCATAGTACGATGCTGTGTTTTTTTAGCAAAAAGGACGGCACAAAGCCGTCCTTAATCTCCCAGAAAATTATTTTTCTATTATGTTTCCGTATGCTTCTGCATTTAACAATTCGTCCAATTCTTCCTTGTTAGACATTTTAACTTTTATGATCCAACCTTCTCCGTAAGGATCTTTGTTAATAAGTTCCGGTTCATCATCCAGTTTTTCGTTTTTTTCAATTATTTCTCCGCTTACCGGCATGTAAATGTCCGATACGGTTTTTACGGCTTCCACTGTACCGAATACTTCACCTTTGTCCAAGGTTTCGCCAACAGTTTCCACTTCTACATAAACAATGTCGCCTAATTCGCTTTGAGCAAAATCGGTGATGCCTATAATGGCTTCGTCACCTTTTACTTTTACCCATTCGTGTTCTTCCGTGTACTTAAGGTTTTCAGGAATATTCATGATTTTTGATGTTTTTATTTTCCCACTTCAAAGGTAAGTATTTTTTTTGATACCCTTGTTTTTTTAGATAAAATTTGAAAGGTGAAAAAGTTGTGACAAAAAGTCAAAAAAACAAATAAGGCATAAAAATTGGATAATTCCCCAAGTCAAAAAAGGAGGAGAACAATATGAAGTTTATTGACTACTATAAAGTGTTGGGGGTTGATAGAAACGCAACACAGAACCAAATAAAAAAAGCATACAGAAAATTAGCAAGAAAATATCATCCGGATGTAAATCCGAATGACGAATCGGCCAAAAAAAAGTTTCAGGAAATAAACGAGGCTTACGAGGTATTGAGTGATCCGGAAAAGCGAAAAAAATATGATAAGTACGGCGAAAATTGGAAAAATGCCGAAGCTTATGAAAAAGCGGGATTTTATGCCAGTGGCGGAGATGTTGGCGGAAACGGTTTTTCCGGATTTGAAGGGTTTACTTATAGTGGTGATAATCAGGACTTTTCAGATTTCTTTGAATTTTTGTTTGGTGGCAGCAAACGGAGAACCTCGGGGTTTCGCAGTTCAATGAAATTCAAAGGAGAAGATTACCATGCCGAAATGGAGTTGCCCCTTACCGATGTATATCGTACCCATAAAAGAGTAATTGAGGTAAACGGCAAAAAAATCCGGATTACCATACCTGCCGGTGTGGAAGACGGACAAACCATAAAAATAAAAGGTTACGGAGGACCAGGTGTTAATGGTGGACCCAACGGCGATTTGTACATTACATTCAGAATAATCAACAATACATCGTTCAAACGAAAAGGAGCCGATTTGTACCTGAATTACGATCTGGACCTCTACCCTGCCATACTGGGGGGCGAAGTAATCATCAACACGCTTGACGGGAAAATAAAACTTAAAGTAAAACCCGAAACCCCAAACGGTACAAAAGTGAGAATCAAAGGGAAAGGAATGCCAATATACAAACAAGAGGGTAAATTCGGGGATTTATATGTAACATTTAACCTAAAAATTCCGCAAAACCTTACGGATAGAGAAAAAGAATTGTTCAAAGAATTGGCAAGAATAAGAGGCTATAACTATTAAAAAAGTTTTGACTATGAACAGGAAAATGTTAAAATTTGACGAAATATGCCACATTTATAACATTGAACCATCTTTTGTGAAAGAAATATATGATTTGGGGCTTGTGGATTTTGTAGAGGAAGACGATACTTTATGGCTACCTTCCGATATGTTGAGTGATTTTGAGAGAATACTAAGGCTAAATAACGAGTTGGGAGTCAATCTGGAAGGCATCGATATCATCATTCACCTTCTAAAACGAATAGAAGATATGGAAATGGAAATAAAAGAAATGAAAAGACAACTTGATTTTTTTACAAAAGATTATTGATAAAGCAAGAAGATATTGGAAGAAAGCGGAAACAAGCCCGCTTTCTTTTTATACACTTTTACCCAGACTTTCCAATTGCTTTTTCAGATTTTCAATTTTGGTTTCGGCATCCCGTTTTTTCTTATATTCCTTTTCCACTATGGCTTTGGGGGCATTATTTACGAACTTTTCATTGGATAACTTTTTCATTACACCGTTCAAAAAACCTTCGTAATATTTCAGTTCTTCTTCCAACTTTTCTATTTGCTTATTGACATCAATGCCTGTGCCGTCTTGTTCGATAAAGAAAGTATTTACGCCCACCATAAAAGATATGGCATTATCCGGTTTTTCGCTTATACCTTCAAACTTTTCAAGATGGGCAAGTTTAATTATCACTTCGTTAAATGCTTTATTAAAATCACCTTGGTTGTCAAAATAAAGTTTGAGAGCAGTTTTATTGGGGATGTGGTTTTCTTTTCTGAAATTTCTAATGTTCATTACCACTTGTTGGGCTTCTTCGAAGTTTTTGATAATCGATTCCTCATAATCCTGATTTTCGGGATATTCTTCAAACATAATAGTTTCGTCTTTTGACCTGTGGCCGATAAGATGCCAAATTTCTTCCGTAATAAACGGCATAAAAGGATGAAGCATCTTCATAAGGGTTTCAAAGAAACTTATAGTTTTGCGATAAGTCAATTCATCTATCTCTTTGGTATCTTGTGGTTTAACAATCTCAAGGTACCATGAAGCAAAATCTTCTCTAAACAGTGTGTAGATATTCATCAAAGCATCGGATATCCTGTATTTTTCAATATTGCTACGAACCTGTGCTATTTGTTCTTTTAATTTTTCTTCGAACCACTGAGCGGCTTCTTGGGCATAAGCCGGCGTATCTTTGGCTACTGGTTTCCATGACTTCACAAGCCTGAATGCATTCCATATTTTATTGGCAAAATTTCGTCCCTGTTCCGTCAAGGCTTCGTCAAAGAGCAAGTCATTGCCTGCCGGCGAACAAAAAAGCATACCTACTCTTACGCCGTCGGCTCCGTATTTTTTCATCAGTTCTATCGGATCGGGCGAGTTACCCAATGACTTGGACATTTTACGGCGTAATTTATCGCGTACGATACCGGTAAGATACACATTCTTGAAAGGCTTATCACCGGCATATTCGTAACCGGCCACTATCATTCTTGCTACCCAGAAAAACAAAATTTCCGGTGCGGTTACCAAATCGTCTGTAGGATAATAATATTTGAAATCGGGATTGTCCGGATCTAATATTCCGTTGAATACCGAAAGTGGCCACAACCATGAAGAAAACCACGTATCGAGGACATCTTCATCCTGCCGGAGGTCTTCGGCTTTTATTTCCGGATTTTTTTCTTTGGCCAATTTCAGGGCTTCTTCCTCGTCATGAGCCACTACGAAACTTCCGTCCGGCAAATACCATGCAGGTATTCTGTGTCCCCACCATAATTGACGCGAAATACACCAGTCTTTGATGTTTTCCATCCAATAACGATAAGTATTGACAAATTTGGCAGGATGAAATTTAATGTTTCCGTTCAAAACATTTTCAAGGGCAGGCTTTGCCAATTCTTGCATATTTAGGAACCATTGCGTGGATATTTTAGGTTCTATAACGGCATCGGTTCTTTCCGAAAATCCCACACTGTGGGTATAATCTTCTTCTTTCACCAACAAGCCGAGTTCTCTCAATTTATTTACCACCAACTCTCTTGCTTCAAAGCGATCTTTGCCTATGAAGTATCGGGCTTTTTCGTTTAATGTACCGTCATCGTTGAAAATATCAATCACTTCCAGGTTATATTTCATTCCCAGTTCATAGTCGTTTATATCGTGAGCAGGGGTAATTTTCAAAGCACCGGTACCAAATTCCATATCAACATATTCGTCGGCAATTATCGGCACTACTCTATTTACAATCGGCACAACGGCTTTTTTGCCTACCAAGCCTTTGTATCTTTCGTCGGCAGGATTGACACAAATAGCGGAATCGCCCAAAATCGTTTCCGGACGTGTGGTAGCTATTGTGATAAAACGGTCTTCTCCTTCTATTTTATACTTGACATAATAGAGTTTCCCTTTTACTTCTTTGTAAATAACCTCTTCGTCGGACAAAGCGGTTTGGGCCTGCGGGTCCCAGTTTATCATTCTGGCACCCCTGTAAATTTTTCCTTTACGGTACAAATCTACAAAAACATGGATTACGCTTCGTGACAAATCTTTATCCATTGTAAACTTTGTCCTGTCCCAATCACAGGAAGCACCCAGTTTTTTCAATTGTTCAAGGATGATGCCACCATGTTTTTCTTTCCATGCCCAAGCATGTTTCAAAAATTCATCGCGTGTAAGGTCGGATTTGTCTATTCCTTGTTCTTTTAGATAGGCAACCACTTTGGCTTCCGTTGCAATGGATGCATGGTCGGTTCCGGGCACCCAACAAGCATTTTTGCCGAGCATTCTGTTATATCTGACCAGCACATCCTGAATGGTATTGTTTAACATGTGCCCCATGTGAAGTACACCGGTTACATTAGGAGGCGGAATAACAATGGTATAGGGTTCTCTTTCGTCCGGTTCCGAGTGGAAAAATCTTTTTTCCAACCATTGTGAATACCATTTGTCTTCTACTTCTACGGGATTGTATTTGGCTGATATTTCCATGTTTTTTCTTTTTTTCGGGTTGCAAAGATATAATTTATTGGAAAATTATCTGTTAAGACTTCAATGTTGCTTCGTATGTATCCTTGTCGATAAGCAAATTAATAGCATCTTTGAATGACGGAACCACGATATCCGCATGCAACAATACCTGGGTATGAATACCTTCGGATTGCAAAGTTACGATGGATAGGGCACTTTCCTTAAACATGGGAATGTCGTTTCTGGCATTGCCTATTGCTACGGTATATTTTCCCTCCAACTTGTCACGGATAAAGATTCCTTTTTCTTCGGAGTTTTTGGCAATGACAAATTTTATGCCGAGTTTTTTAGCTATGGCATGGGCGGTATTTCTTTGGTCGGAGGTTATCATCACCGTTTCTATACCGCGTTGATGCAAAATATTGAACAACTCTTTGATGTTCATATCTATTTTCCCGTAATTAGATAGCGTTCCGTTCAGGTCAAACACTACAAATTTTATTTCATCAAAATCC
>CAYMVE010000114.1:0-7122 GCA_964393715.1 uncultured Bacteroidales bacterium
ATTATTTCTGCCACAAATTCCGAAAAATATCCGTAACGGCATCCTGAGGTTTGTCCTCCGTTTATAAGTCCCAATGCAAATATGTTTGACGAATTGGTGATAGTATATGCTTGTCCTACGGCTGCATCAGAAGTTAGATCCAGTCTGGCGGCAACCCATTCATCGTTAGTCCCCGGTACTACTTCAAATGCGGATCCGTCGATATTAAAGTCCGGTGGAGAAACCGAAAAGTCGTTTTGTGAACCGTTTTTAATAAGGATGGTAAGGAAAAATCCTTCGTTGGTGGAGCGAGAGAAGCTAACACTTTGGGAGCCTGCACAATTGAGTGGGGGTAATATGGCGATACCTTCTTCGCAGCCGAATCCGGTAACATGTGTCACATATCCGGGTTTAGATAGGTGTACATAGGTTCTTTCGTTTCCTGCTCCGTCTATATCTATTCTGTATTCTTCACCTGCAAAAAGGACGGCGACGGGGTCCGTATTATCGTTGGTATATACTTCCGTGTTGTTCTCTATGGCCGTTACGAATATGCTTTCTCCTCCGTTTAACTGTCCTTGTACCACAATATAGTCTTGTCCTACAATATTAGTGGGAACTATTTGATCGGCCATTAAATCGTAACATCCTCCGGATGGATTATGGTCGGAGTCGTCTTTTATGGATACTGCAATAGGTTTATCGGATAAAACGACAGATCCGTAGGGATGTGTTGACGGATCTTGATAGTTGTCTCCTGTCCAAGCACATGAATAAGTTTGGCCTTTATTTAATGTGATTGTGAATTGTTGGAGGCCGGGGTGTCCGTTTACATCTCGCATGGGGTAAATTCGTACGGTTGTATTATTTTCGGTTGCAACGATGTCAAAGGATGCGTAAGCGGTATCCGTAAATGTATGATTGTAGAACGCGGAGTAGTTGGTTAGGGGAATATAAAATTCCGTTCCAAGAGCATTAGATCCTTTGAGGGCCAAGATGTCCGGATTGTTATAATTGTCGTATTCGTAATATACCGAGATAGGGTGATCCGAATATACATGTAACCCTGTATTAAGGATGGTATTGGTGGGTTTGGTTTCCAGCATGTGTACATAATTTACCAGAGAAACACGCTGGTAAGTGTTGGCAGGAATGTTTACGGTAATCGGGGAAAAAGATGAGTTGGCAGGTTGCTCTATGGTAACGGTTACATCGCTGTCTAGTGCTGTAATGTTCAGGTAAACCTGATTGGAATCTGCCGGACGGTGGTCATTGGTAATATTGGGTGGTGCCAGCCAGAAATCGGTTCCTGTTTGTGCGTGAGCCAGCATAATGTAAAAGAACGCGATAAAAAATAAAAAAATATTTTTTCTCATAATAATGATGTGTTTTGTTGATTATTAAATTTACACAAATATACGAAATAAATAATTACTTGTTGCAAAAAAAAAAGGAAAGGATTAAGAAAAATTGATGAAAGTGTTATTTAAATTCGGCAATTACCGTTTCCGTAGCATAAACTTGTTGTCCGAGTTTTACATTTACTTTTATATTGTTTGGGGTAATAATATCTACGCGTGAACCTAATTTTATCATTCCAAGTTCTTCAAATTGTTTAATTTTATCGCCTGCTACCCAATCGTTTACAATTCTCCGGGCCAAAATGCCTGCCACTTGCCTTATCAGGATTTTTTTTGCTCCGTTCTTTATTATTATATAGGCCCTTTCGTTTTTTTCGGATGATTTGGGATTGAAAGCTACCATGTGTTTACCCGGATAGTATTCTTTTTTCACTATTGTTCCGGAGATAGGGGCAAAATTTATGTGCACATCTGTAATGGACATGAAAATAGAGATAAAATTGACTTCGTTATCCGGAAATTCGGGGTGTTTTATTTTTTCTATGGCTACGATTTTTCCATCTGCCGGAGAATATATAAGGTTTTCATCGTGTATGTGTTGCCGTTTGGGGATACGAAAGAAATTGTATAAAATTCCAAAAATTATGAGGGATAAAATTATGAGGGATGTTGAGATAATTTGATTGTTTTTAAAGTAATAAATAACTGCTACATCGAAAAGTAAGGCAAAAAAGAGAAATTTGATAATGTATTGGTAACCTTCTCTGTGTATTTTGGCAGACTTTGAGCTCATAACGACATTATTGACAAGAAAAAGTAATAAACCGGAATTATCATTATAAAACTATCGAACCTGTCTAATATACCGCCGTGTCCGGGTATTATATTCCCGCTGTCTTTTATGTGTAACGACCGTTTGATGAGGGATTCGGTAAGGTCTCCGAATGTTCCGAAGAATATTACGATAAATGCCAGCATAATCCATTGGAGCGGTGAAAAGAAATGCATCCAATGACTGAACAGATAGGCAAAAAATACGGTGGACACTGTTCCTCCCCAAAATCCTTCCCATGTTTTTTTGGGGGAAATTTTGGGTATGAGCAAATGGCGTCCGGTGGTTACTCCCCAAAGATATGAAAATGAGTCGAATACCCAGATTAACAAAAATATGGATATTAAAAATTCAGGGTGGTAAAAAACATCGGCGGAGGGTTTTAATGAAAATAGCAGATCATCGGTATAGAACGATACTTTGTTGCTGAAAACGGGGGCAAAGTTGTCGGCATTGAACACAATGTAGTTTGTCAATGAAAAAGGTATGGTGGTGTATATTAGCCCGAACATTGTGTATGCTATATTGGACAAAGAACGCTTAGTGAACGATATTACTTCCGTAATGTATATTAAGAGGGTTATGGGGATGAGTGCCAGTACCAATGAACCGGAAATATAGCCTATTGCATTTAAAAATGTTGCAGTGAATGCTAAAAAAGCTATGGCTATTCCCAACAAAAATTGCGGATGAATTTCTTTGTTTTTCTTTATTATGTTATAAAATTCTACCAAGGATGCTATGGACAGAATTGAAAAAAGCAGGAAATAAGAAATTGAGCCCAAAAGAATGGAAGCCAGAATAATAATAACAAATCCCGTACCGGCTATGGTACGGGTTATAAGGTTTTTAATCTTCATTTTCTTTTTCGAATTGTTCGATTAATTTTTTGGCTTTTTCCGCTTCTTCTTTTTTTACATAAAGTTCAATGTCTCCTGTCAGGAGCATCGAGCCTCTCTTGTTCAATTCAACTACTTCTTCGATGCCGTTTTCTATCAAATATTCTTTGAGAAGCATTATTCTGTGCTTTTGGTTGTGGTAATACACCCTTACATAATCGTTTCCGTTCATTTTTATAAAATTTTATGATTTGACAAAAGTAAATAAATTTTTTTAGGGCCGTGTGCTCCCAATATTAATGTTTTTTCAATATCGGCAGTTTTGCTGGGACCGGTAATAAAGGATACGAATGAGGGGAAGTTCTCCTTGTGTCTTGTGTGAAATTTGCTAATGGCATCGTGCAATCCGAATACAATTTGGTCTTTTTGAGCAATTACAATGTGTATATCCGGAAATGAGAGTACTTTTCTTCCTTTTACGGAGTTGGCGGAAACCATTATGGTCCCTGTTCGGGCAATTACATAATCGCAAAATGTTATTGAAGTATTGGCTTGTGTGATTTCATTTGTCCAGTGGATATTAGACAGGCCTTTTTTTATTTCTTCGTTGTATGTAAAGTATATGGTTTTGTTGTTTTCGTTTTCTATATTTAGGAGTGTCCGTAGCAGTTCCTCTTTGTTGTTTATTTCCAAAACTTTTCCATTGACAGCTTCCAATCTTTTGGTTAGCAGTTCTATAAAATTTACCGTTTCGGGTTTGTCAATATATACCGTTTCGTCTATTTCCGAAATACTTTTTTCAATCCGTTCTTTTCGGTGAAAGTCAAACGGAATTTTGTTTTTATTTTGAGTGAGCGGCAACAGTATGTCTTCTCTAATTGCCATTATTCGTATTTTTGTCGTTATCGTTTATGTTTACCGGGGTTTCGGTATTCTCGGTAGCGGAATCATTGTCTTTTGTGGATGGGGGCTCATGGGTATTTTGGGGATTTTCTTCTTTGTCGCTTTCTTCTTCACATTCCGGTTTGGCTTTTGGGATGCCCATTACCTTTTCTACATCTTCGGCAAAAATGATTTCTTTTTCGAGCAGTAATTCCGCCAGTTGTTGCAGGTTTTGTTTGTGTTCGGACAGAATTTTTTTGGCTCTTTTGTATTGTTCGTCAATAAGTTTTTGGACTTCTCGATCAATTTCTTCCGCTGTTTTTTCGCTGTATGGCTTACTTAGGTACATGTCGTATTGGTGGGTAGAGTCATAATAGCTTATGTTTGCCAGTGTATCGCTCATGCCAAAATAAGCTATAATTGCATAGGCTTTTTTGGTTACTCGTTCCAAATCGTCCAATGCTCCGGTAGATATGGTACCGAATGTAAGTTCTTCGGCAGCCCTTCCGCCCAAAGTGGCACACATTTCGTCGAGCATTTGTTCATAGGTGGTAATTTGTCGTTCTTCGGGCATATACCATGCGGCGCCCAATGCTTTGCCTCTCGGAACTATGCTGACTTTTACGAGTGGATGTGCATGTTCGAGCATCCAGCTTACTATGGCATGGCCGGATTCGTGGAATGCTATTGTTTTCTTTTCTTTTTTGGTGATTACTTTGGTTCGTTTTTCCAGTCCGGCAATTACCCTATCTATGGCATCCATAAAGTCTTCGCGATAAATTTTGTTTTTGTTCTTTCTGGCTGCAATTAAAGCGGCTTCGTTGCATACATTGGCTATGTCGGCACCGGAAAAACCGGGGGTTTGTTTGGCAAGCATTTCCAAGTCAATATCATCTGCCAATTTCAGTTTGCGTGTGTGCACTTTGAATATTTCCTTTCGTTCGTTAAGGTTGGGCAGTTCAAGGTATATCTGCCTGTCGAACCGTCCTGCTCTTAGCAATGCCGGATCCAGTATGTCTGCTCTGTTTGTGGCTGCTATAACGATGATGCCGCTATTGGGTTCAAATCCGTCCATTTCGGTTAGAAGCTGGTTAAGGGTACTTTCTCTTTCGTCATTTCCGCCTACATTAATATTTCGTCCTCTTGCGCGTCCAATGGCATCGATTTCATCGATAAAGATGATGCAGGGGCTTTTTTCCTTGGCTTGTTTAAACAAGTCTCTTACGCGGCTGGCTCCTACTCCTACAAACATTTCTACAAAGTCCGATCCGGAAAGGGAAAAGAAGGGAACATCGGCTTCTCCTGCAACAGCTCTTGCCAGCAAGGTTTTTCCTGTTCCCGGAGGGCCAACTAAAAGAACACCTTTGGGAATTTTACCGCCCAATTGGGTATATTTTGCGGGATTTTTCAGAAAATCAACGATTTCTTTTATTTCTATTTTGGCTTCTTCCAGTCCTGCCACATCATTGAAGTCCACTTTAATTTTGTTTTCTTTGTCGAAAACCTTGGCTTTGGATTTTCCGATGTTAAAGATTTGGCTGCCGCCGCCTCCGCCACCGGCTACTTTTCTAAACAAGAATATCCATATTGCAAAGAATATCAGTATGGGGAAAATCCAACTCATGATATCGTAAAAGTAGTTTTCCCGTTTTTCGTATTGTAAGTCCACTCTTTTTTCGGGGGGGATGTTGCTTTGGAGCTCATCCAACCTTCGTTCGAATGCTTCTACCGAACCTATTGTCATGTAAAAATCCGGATAAGTGGTAACCGCATATTTGCTAAATTCATTTTGTGTGCCGGTAGAATCTGCTTTTTGTTTGGCTGCCGGAGTGAGATATATTTCTGCGGTTTCGTTATTAACGATTACTATTTTTTTGATGTCATTTTCCTTAATCATTTGGGCAAGTTGCTTCCAGCCGATTTCTTTGCTTGCCGGAGTATTGTTGAAAAACAATGAGATTATTACGAATAATATTGCAATTGCCGCATAAATCCAAGTTATATTCGGTTTATGTTTTATAGGTGTCTTGTTATTGCTTTTATTGTTGTTATTTATCATTTTGGTATATGTTTTTTTGGTTGGTTCTAAATGGATATTTTATGGGTTTATTTCCGTTAAAGCTTCTCCCCACAAGCCTTCCAGGTCATAAAACTTCCGGTACTCGGGTTGAAAAATATGGACTATTATATCCGAGTAATCAATCAAAATCCAGAATGCATTTTGTTCGCCTTCTACATTCAAGGGTTTTTCTTTCATTTGAGTTCTGGTTTCACGAATGATATGGTCGGATATGGTTTGAGCTTGAATTTTGGAATTGGCGGTACATATTACAAAATAATCCGCTATCGAATTATCAATTTTCGTCAGGTCTAAAACTTTAATGTCTTCTCCTTTTTTATCTTCAATTTTGTCTATGATGAAGTCAAGTGTTTCTTTTGTGTTTTTGTCGTACATATTCCGTATTTAATTTAAGTTGCAAATATAATACTTTATTACCGTAGCAATAAAAAAACCGCTCCGTTTTTTTGGAGCGGTTTTTTGGAGTATTTTTTGATTTTTATTTTACATCAATCACTCTTGTCGGTTTCGTGGTTTCTTCTTTTTTGGGAATGGTGATGGTTAATATTCCGTCTTTGTATTTGGCTTCAATTTTCTTTTCGTCTATGATGTCCATTGGCAGTGTAAAACTGCGTTGGAACGATTGGTAACTAAATTCTCTTCTTGTGTATTTGCCGTCTTTGTCTTCATCTGTTTTTTCTTCTTTTTTTTCAGATGAAATAATAAGCATGTTGTTGTCAATTTCAATTTTGAAATCTTTTTTGTTCATTCCCGGTGCTGCCACTTCCACTTCAAAGGCTTTGTCGTTTTCTTTTACATTAACAGCCGGGATTGTTGTTCCTGTGGCCGAAAAGTTTTGTTTAGCCCATTCGGCTACTTCCGTATTGAAAAAATCGTCAAATATTTTTGAAATCGGAAACCAAAAATCATCTCTTTTTGCTAACATGGCTTGTTCCTCCTTTTGTTTTTTTAGTTCTGCCATAAATATTACAATCGGTGTGCCACCGGATTTTTCTGACAAAAAGTCTTGCCTCAAATCTGTTTTACTGACAAATTTTCTTATAGAAATTTGTTGGCTGCATGAAAAAGAGTATTATCTTTGCAGCCACAAAAACAAACGGGGTGTAGCACAGCCCGGTTAGTGCGCCTGCTTTGGGAGCAGGAGGTCGC
>CAYMVE010000115.1:0-6999 GCA_964393715.1 uncultured Bacteroidales bacterium
CCCTTATTACGACGATGTAACATTGGACATCATCAGATATTTTTCAGAAAAAACACGCAAATTGTTCGAACTCGGTGTAAACGATATAATTATAGACCCCGGATTCGGATTCGGCAAAACATTGGAACATAATTACGAACTGTTAAACAATCTGGAAAAATTCAAAATATTTGACCTTCCGGTTTTGGTAGGGATATCAAGAAAATCAATGATATATAAACTGCTGCAAACCACCCCGCAACAAGCACTAAACGGAACTACCGTACTAAACACGGTGGCATTGCTAAAAGGTGCTCAGATATTAAGAGTGCATGATGTTAAGGAAGCCAAAGAAGCCGTATTACTCACCCACTACCTCAAACACCAAACAAATCCACCGAGTTCTGAGTAGTTACGGAAGCCACTTTTACGATAGGTATCTTTTTAATTTCCGCGATCTTTTTGCCGATATAAGGAATATAGGCACTTTCGTTGCGTTTGCCTCTAAACGGTACCGGAGTAAGATACGGCGAATCCGTTTCCAAAACAATCTGTTCCAGTGGTATCTTTTCCACTACTTCCGGCAATCGGGAATTTTTGAAAGTAACTACTCCACCAATTCCTATGTAAAATCCCAGATCCGCAATTTTTACAGCATCGTCATAAGTTCCCGAAAAACAGTGAAATACCCCTTTCATGCCGGGCTTGTACACGCTTTTCAGCACATCATAAGTCACCTCAAAAGAATTACGCGTATGAATCACCACCGGCAATCCGTGCTCCACGGCAAAACTTACCTGATAGGCAAAAGCCTCTTTCTGTTCCCTCTCATACACCTTATTTTCAGGCCAATACAAATCTATTCCTATTTCACCAACAGCCACAAAATTCGCTATTTCGAAGTCCTTTTCTATAAGTTGTACTTTGTTTTTCCAGTCATTTCGTACATCGCCCGGATGCAATCCTATCATCGGATAAGCAAAGTCTTTAAATGCATTGGTAAATTCTAACAAAGGTTGTAAAGAACCTTCATTGATATTAGGCACAAAAAGGCGGGAAACTCCCGCCTCTACCGCTCTTTTTACCACTTCTGCCCTGTCGTTGTCAAACTCGGGCAAAAACAAGTGTGTATGCGTATCTGTCCAAATCACTTATTATTTCTTTTTTCGAGTTCTTGACGATTTTTTTCCGGATACTTTGGAAGCCTTGGATGAAGTTGAAAGTTCTTCGGCTGCTTCCCGGCTGCTGTTTTTAGACGGCATTTCATTCATAATCAGCATGGCATCGCCGTAAATACCGAATCGGTATTTTTCCTTTACCGCCACATTGTAAGCCTCCATTAGCAACTCATAACCCGCAAAGGCCGAAACATTGATAAGCATCAGCGAATAGGGAAAATGAAAATTGGTTACCATAGCCGTAGGGATTTTAGGTTCATAGGGCGGCTTGATAAAAATATTGGTCCATCCTTCAAACGGATTGATCCGGTTGGTAGTGGTCACATTGGTTTCCAATGCACGCAACACGGTAGTTCCCACCGCCACAACCTGATGCCCCCTATCTAGGGTTTTGTTCACCAAATCGGCCGTTTCATTAGGTATTACCAATTCTTCCGTATCCACTTTATGTTTGGCCAAATCTTCCACTTGTATCTCGCGAAAATTGCCTACGCCTACATGCAAAGTTACCTCAGCCCTCAAAATATCTTTTATTTCAAACCTCTTGAGCAATTCGCGGGTAAAGTGCATACCCGCCGTTGGTGCCGCTACTGCCCCTACTTTTTTAGCATATATAGTCTGGTAATGTTCCAGATCGTCCTTGGTGATTTCCCTGTCCAAATATCCTTTCGGAATAGGTGCTTCTCCCAATTCGTACAGTTTTTTCTTAAATTCTTCGTAAGTACCGTCATAATAGAACCTCAGAGTCCTTCCGCGTGAAGTGGTATTATCTATAACTTCGGCCACCAATTCATTGTTTTCGCCAAAAAACAACTTGTTGCCAATTCGTATTTTTCTAGTCGGATCCACCAAAGTATCCCACATTTTGGTATCGGGATCCAATTCCCTCAACAGGAACACTTCTACTTTGGCACCCGTTTTTTCTTTGTAACCATACAATCTGGCAGGAAAAACACGGGTATTGTTAAACACAAACAAATCATAAGGTTCAAAATAGTCAATTATGTTCTTAAAAACGGTATGCTCTATTTTTCCTGTCTTTTTGTCAACAATCATCAATCTTGATTCGTCTCTGTGTACCGGCGGATACAATGCCACCAAATCTTTAGGTAATCTGAAACCGTATTGTGATAGCTTCATAATTTATGTATTTTTTGATTGTTCCAACTTAAAAACCAGCTCCTGAAACTCACTAATTTTCAAGGCATTATCTACTAAATAATCGCCAATAGCCGTCCGCCTCAACGCTTCCAAATACGCACACGAGCCCAATGCTTTACCCAAATCGTTGGCCAACGACCGGATATAGGTACCGGCACTACACGCTACCGAAAGAGTTATTTCCGGCAAATTAAATGCCAAAATCTCCATGGAATATATTTTTACTTTGCGGGGCTTCAAATCTTTCTCAACTCCCTTTCTTGCCAGCTGATAAGCCTTCTTGCCGTCAATCTTAACAGCCGAATACAAAGGCGGAAACTGTGTAATTTCTCCCCAAAAACGCTCTTTGATCACTTGTTCCACTTGTTTTTTTGTAATATGAGCGTAACCACACATTTTGTCAGGTTCGGTTTCTTTGTCAAAAGAGGGTGTGGAAGCTCCCAGACGGATAGTGGCCGTATATTTTTTGGTACGGCTTTGGTATTCGGAAAGACTTTTTGTCATGTTGCCCGTTGCTACAATAAGCAACCCTGTTGCCAAAGGGTCCAAAGTGCCAGCGTGTCCTACTTTCAATTTTTTCATTTTCAAAGCTCTGGACAATAAGGAGCGGATTTTGTTTACCACATCAAAAGATGTCCAATCTTTATCTTTATCAATAAGAATTACTTCGCCTTCGGCAAATCGTGTCAAATCATGTACAAAATTTTTTTTGTCTATCATATAAATATTTCAATCTACGCTACCGCAATAGCAATCAATCCCACAATAAGCGTGTATATTGCAAAATAAATTAACTTACTGTTCTTCACAATTTTAATCATTAGTTGGCAAGCAAAGAGACCGGATAAGAATGCTGCAATAAATCCGGCTACAAGCGGTAGTACTCCTACACCGGAAGAGGCCGCCCAATCACCTTTTACCACATCCAACAAATTTTCCCCCAATATGGGAATAATCACCATCAAAAAAGAAAACTTGGTGATTTTTTCTTTATCTACTCCCAACAATAAGCCCGTAGCAATGGTAGAACCTGAACGCGATATGCCTGGAAGTACGGCAACAGCTTGCGCCACTCCTATTACAAAAGCTTTCCAATAATTAACTTCTCCGGTTTTTTGCGGACGGTAAAAATAAGTGAGAGCCAACAATACCGATGTTATCAGCAACATATAACCGACAAAAGCCACATTACCACCTCCGAAAAAACTCTCAATATAATCCTTAAAAAATAACCCCACAATACCGACCGGTATCATGGAAACAACCAATTTGGCTGTATATTCGGTTTCTTCGTTCCACTTAAAAGCGAAGACTCCTCTGAAAAGGTCGATAATATCTTTGCGGAACACCACCAAGGTACTCAATACCGTAGCACCATGTACTACAATGGTAAACATCAAAGTACTTTCTCCGTCTATGCCGAACAAGGCTTTACCCAATTCTATATGCCCGCTGCTACTTACCGGCAAAAATTCGGTAAGCCCCTGCAACACTCCCAAAACAACCGCTTGTAATAAATCCACTAATCTTTGTTTTTAGGTTTTTTCATTATGGCATAAATCACAAACAAATACCCGAACAGCATCACTAAGGGGGCCAGCACAATCCGTCTAAAATCGAATATGTCGTAGCTAAATTTGTTAGGATCGTCGCTACCACCACCACTTACCAAAAAAAAGCCGATAACCACTATTAAAAAACCTATTCCTATCCACTTCAAATTTTGTTGCGGAATGGCAAACATTTCGTCTTCGTTTGAGTGTAATTTTTTCTTATCCATAGTACAATTTATCTAATTTGGATTTAAGTTGCTTATTCAATGCAAAATAAGTTGACACAACCGTTATAAAAATACCGACAATGTATAAACTGCCCAATAATAACAATATTGTATTCACATCATAAAAAAATGTAATTTCGGGAAATTCGCGTTTCAGGTAATAAACAAGGACAAGTAGCATCATTCCGGCCAATGAAGCACTGACAAACCCTTGAATAACTGCCGAAATCAAAAACGGTTTTCTAATAAAACCGCGTGTAGCTCCAATTAGTTGCATGGTATAAAGAAGAAACCGTTTGGAATACACCGACAGCCGAATGGTGTTGTTGATAAGTGTAAGAGAGATAAAAAACATCAATGAAGTGAAAATCAATAAAATAAGGTCAATATTTTTAATATTTTCGTTCAGCAGATGCACCAAGTTTTTTTGATAATAAATTTCTTTGATTTGCCCGAATTTGGAAAGTTCTTTTTCGATTTTTGCAATGCTATCGTTATTGGCATAATCGGCATACAAATGTGCTTTGATAGAAGACAAAAGCGGATTGTATCCCAAAAACGAAACGAAATCTTCGCCGAGTTGTTTTGACAATTGTCGGGCAGCCTTATCTTTGGGGATAAATTCCGTAGATTTTACATAAGGGGCGGCATCCAATTTTTTCTGCAAATAAATAATGTCCGCTTCTTTCACATTATCTTTCAGAATAACGGATATGCTAATGTTTTCCTTAACATAATCGGAAATTTTTCGGGCATTAATGGTAAGGAACCCGATAAGTCCAAGCAAAAACAATACAAGCGTGATGCTTATGACAGTAGTTATATAAGAATATGTAAGCCTTAATGAGGTTGATTGATCTGCCATACCTTTGCTTTGAATGTGCAAAGATAGTTTTATTTTTGCAATATTAAAACATTGTACAAAAAAATTCACCGAAGCAAAAGCCCCGGTGAATTTTTCTTTTACTCATTAATTGATGCGGTCTTCTTAAATTTCAAAGAAAGCGTAATAAAACGGAAAAATTGCCAAATCAAGCATCTTCTTTTCCATCGCTCGAACCGAGTCGGATACATTCCGAAGTTCCAATCGGTATAGGCTCTTTCTTCCCACGGTATTTTTATTTTTTTCTTGTTTTTCATGGTTAACAAGTTTTTTATGATTCAACTTTAATTTAATAAATTTCAAAAAATATTTTAGTCCGGTATCAAATACCAGAACGGTTTGGCTTTAGCTTTCCACATAAACACATAATGCATAAGCCATTTGAACCAGTGTCCGGCTATACCTACCTCACCAATAGTATAGCGTACATCCCGTCCGAAATCCGGATATTTTTTGAAATCGGGAATGGTCGGATACACCGACATACTACCGGCTATCCCTCGCAATCCGTATCCAATAGAAACCACACAAATACTGGCAATTTCCGCCATGGATGCTTTATGTCTAAACTCCGGTTTTCCGGTTTTGATCCATTCCGCTATGTTAAGGGCCGTGGCATGTGCCATTACAGCACTGGGCATACCGGTTCGCGGAGGTGCCGGCGTAAGCGGACGGCCGCTTGGTGTGGTATGCGGTTTGGATATGCTATGTGGCGGTGCAAAAGCAATACCTATGGCAAAAATGTTGGGGTAAGTAGGATTTTGCAATTTTTTGGGCCAGTCGTCCCCGCTCCACTCATGATACGGCTTTTTGGCGCTTTCGTAATCGGCATCTACAATCATAAGTTTGTTCGGCTTGAACAACTTGTCGGTATAATCTTCTCCGTTGGGTCCCACACCGGTAATTCCTACTCCCGAAAACGGAGGTATGAGCATGGCAAAATCGTATTCCAATGTTTTTTCTTCACCGGAATAGGTTTCATAATACACCTTTCCGGGTTCCACCTTATATACGGAACTTTGTGTATGCCATTTGACACCATATTCATAGAACAAAGCACTTACAATGTTTTTGGTATGGGCAATATATCCGGCATTTTTGACATAGGCACCTCCCATTCCCAAATCACCGATAAACATTTCGTTGGTGATATAGCGAATATCTGCCATATCTTCCAAACCCAACTTTTTTATCAGATAGGCCACATTCATTGTATATTCCAAAGCCGCACCTTGGCAGGTAGCCCCTCCGTGTCCCAATCCTATCAATATTTTTTGCTTTTGTCCCTGCTTCATCTTCTCAATAACTTGTTGCAGCTTGGCATAAGCTTCCGTAGCATGGCCGTAAGTACAAATTGAAACCGTATTGCCGGCATCGGGACCTAATCCCGGAACCGCCGAAAAATTCAATTTCGGACCTGTGGCATTCACCAAAAAGTCGTAATAAACTTTTTCCTTAGTTCCCTTGTTAGATTCAGAAACATATTCTACGGTTACATAGGGCTTGTTTTCTCCGGCATCCCCTTCCGGATGAATAGACAAAGCTTTGGCTTGCTTAAAATTAATACCCAATTTGTCATATACGGACTTCAACGGGAAATACACTTGTTCGGCTTTCATGTGCCCCGTACCTACCCAAATATTGGAAGGTACCCATTGATAATTGGCATTGGGAGATACTACAATAATTTCGGCTTTCTTTTTTAACTTCCTGATAAAATTAAGCGCCGCGGTATGACCGGAAATTCCGGCCCCAAGAATTACAATTTTGGTTTTATCCATAAAAATAAATTTTACATTAAATTCATTTCAAAAATAATATGATTTTCACAATCGGAAAACAAAAAACAATAAAATACCAACATTTAGGTAGCATAAACTTAAATAAAAACCTATTGACTACCAATAAACAATAAAATCATAAAACGAAAAAAATCTAAAAATCTACTTCCCAAAGATATTTTTGAAAATTTTTCACCACAAGTTTTTTACCTTTTTTCACCACTTCAAAACCTTCGG
>CAYMVE010000116.1:0-6957 GCA_964393715.1 uncultured Bacteroidales bacterium
CGAAACTCACACTAATATCCGTCTGTCCTCCCGTATAAATATGGGTACCAATGGAATTTGTAAAAGAAGCTCCGGCGATACCAAGAGTATTTGCCATCGGCACTTCCGAGGCAGCTATTGCCGCACCGACATAACCACTTATTCCTCCAACAATAGCACCCCCTAACATATATCCCCAAGTTTTGCCGGAACTATAATCCCAATTTTCGGGATTGTAATCATCATTGGCAAGTGTACCTCCAATATATGTACCGATGACTGCTCCAATTATCACAGGTACCCAAAAGAATTCCCCGCTCGGGTCGGTATATTTCAGCGGATTGTTCAGCACATAAGCATAGCGGTTGTAGTTTTGCAGGTTGGCGGGGTCTTGGACGAAGTATTCGATTTGCTCCACGGTACAGGTAACATTTCCGAACAACATGCCGCCGTTTTCGGAAACATACATCACTGTTATATCACAGCTTTGCACCTCGCCCCTATTCAACGCTACCGCACCCCTATCAATCACTTGCCATGTGCTGCCGTATGTTGTTTGTCTTAATGCTCCCATTTTCAAGGATAAAGATAATAAATTTTTAGAAATTATTGTTGTATGAGTTTAACAGGACACAAGTTCCACCTCCCCACAGGCTCGCACAAGAAGGCTTGAACCAGTAATTACTTAAAAACAGGCATTTTAATACCTTGTTCGTATGGCAGATATCGTATAAATTCTATAAATCTAAAATAGTTTCTTATTGTTCTGTCCATAGTTTTATTATTTTTGGAATTAAGAGTAATAAAATTATACTTATATTCGTTTATACTGCTTTCAAACAATGATTCCGTTTCAATATGATTGCTATCACTTAAACAACCAATAGATGAAATAATTGCTTCAATTTTAGAAAGTTTTTTGTTTAATATTTTAACAACTTTTTTGCTAGCATTAAATGAGAATTTGCTTATTACATCATATTTATCAATTCTGTTTGATTTTGTAATAATATAATCCAAATCAATAGAATCCGGGCTAAAAATATTTATAGTAACAATATAAAAATATTTTCTATCAAAATTTTGAGGAAAGACAATTCTGATTTTTTTTATTGTGTCATTGTAAATATTTGACACATGTGCATCGTTTAACAAAATAGAGTATAACAACTTTCTTTTTATACTAGAAAATCCCGTATCATGACACAAATCACCTTTATCAACAAAATAACTTTTTACGGTATCTATTTTATTGAATGTATCACAAGTAAATATTTGTTTATTTAAATTATCCGGATTAGGCATATAATAATCATATTCCCTTTCTATTTTTTTATGTCCATACTCAATATTCATAAAGTCGAACATCCAAAAGTATGGACAATGCACAAGCATAGTAATCGGAATGAACTTACCATTTTCAAGAAAAACAATTCTTCTTTCTGCTGAATTATTTTGAGCAAAACCATTGATACTGAAACAAAAATAAATAACAAATAAATAAAAGTATTTCATTTGAACAGGTAATTAAGAAACATAAATATTGATGAATATGTTTGTTGAGAATTATAAAAATATTGACCTTTTATACGGAATGGCTGCTTAACAATTGCTAAAACAAAATTACCGGAAGACGGATTGCCATAAAAATGAACATTTAGAACTTTATTAGAAATAATAGTTGTGTTAAATGGAAGTCCTTCACCTTTAGGAACTATATACAAAGGTCTTTCCATATAGGTGCCTTTAGGGGCTTTAATAGTTATCGAAAATTCATCATCTGTTACCGGTAATTCTTTAATACCCATTTTTTTCAACATTTTCTCACTAATATCTTTTTCAAAAGTTTTTTTATAATATAAATTTTTACCATCAGTAACCCTTTCATAATTATGGTAACTTCCTGTCAATATATCTTTTTTTTGTAAATAAGCATCAAGCCCACCCATAACGCTACCTAATACCCCACCAACAAAACCCTGTATAGCAGCTTGCTCTAAACCATTATTGAATGATTTTGAAAAATTTTCTCCTTTTATCACACTATTTCCTGTTCCCATAATAAGTCCACTAGTGATACCTGAAGCAGCTCCAGAAATTGCCCCTGAAACAATTCCTGTAGTAGAAATTGTATTGGTCCCAATAAATCCAGATAAAAAACTTCCTCCTGGTGCCAAAGCAGAACTAATTCCAGAACCGACACCTGCAGACAAAGCCCCAGCTATAACTCCCACTCCAAAATATTCAAGACCTTCCCAGGAAAATTCAGCACCATGTACCAGCCAGTTTATTGTGCCACCAATAAGCCCCCCAATTACTAAATTCCAAAATTCCCCGCTCGGGTCGGTATATTTCAGCGGATTGTTTAGGGCATAAGCATAGCGGTTGTAGTTTTGCGGATTGGAGGGGTCTTGCACATAGTTGTCGGGTGAGAGGAAGCGGGAAGTCAGCGGGTCGTACACGCGGCCGTTCATATTGATAAGTCCGAACGGACGCAGCATCTCGTGACCGGTGTAGCCTCGCGGTATTATCAGGGTATCACCGTCAAGAATGTAATCGCTTGGGGTGGTTATGTATTGATAATGATAAGTGGTGTATTTTCGCTCTCTGCCCCAAGCATCGTATCCTATTGAACAAACCATTTCCTTAGTGTCTGGATCTATTAACCCGGTTATACTGCCTTGCCGGTCTGTTACCGCAAAATATATTTTATCTTCGTTGGGAGTTTTGATATCCACTGCATATATTCCATCCGTGCCGGTTATGTATCTGTAAATCTTATAAGTTCCGTCGGGATATACATCTTTTTCACCATCAGAGAAATAATAGCGGGTATAAACCACCTCGTCACCGTGTTTATACACGGATTTCCACCGGTTGCGGTCGGGTCCGTAATATATAAACAGTGAATCGCCGTTTTCGGCTATGAGTTTTACCTTTCCGAACGATGTATATTCTATAATACGGTGGTGCAATTGTATGCCGTCAGGAAGTTCAAGATTTGAAATACGGCTTACCGCATGTTTTTTTTGCGGGTCGTAACTCATCTGCCCCAGGCCGGTTTTGTAAATAAGATTTCCGGTAATGTCGTATTGGTAGCTATAATGAGTGTTTCCGGCTCCGTTTTTTCTGCTTACCACCGTTTCCGTGAGTCTGTCCAAGTCGTCGTATGCAAAAATTTCCTCGTTTATGGTAACCGGTGTATTATCTTGCGTTATTTCGGTTTTTCGTTTTATGAGGTCGTGCTTAATGTTGTCGTAAGTATAGGTTTCGCTTATAATGTAAGACCAAGAATAAGAATTGTCCGATACCGTACCGGTTTTTCGTACCAGTTGTCCGTAACTGTCATACTCATATTCTTGTATATAATCGGCTGCATTGTTGTTTCCTTCAAACGACAACCGTACGCTGTTCAACAAGCTTCCCCAAATTTCTTCATCTATACTCAATATTCCATTATAGGAGGTATGGTAATTTTTTATCTCGCCTTCATCATACTGAAATGTTTCCGTATTTCCCCACACATCGTTTTTTTGTACCACACGGTTGGCTTCATCATATTGGAATGTTTCCGTATATGCCTGACCATCAACACCGTATGTTACGGAAGCGGTTCTTCCGAAATTGTCGTAAGTATATTCGGTGTACCAGCCGTTGTATCCGGTAATCTTTTTCAGTTTGTCTTTGCCGGGTCCGGAAGCGTAATATTCGTAAACGATATCGCCTTCGGGCAAATGTTCGGTGATTATTCTTCCGTATGGGTCGTATTCGTTCTGTTGTGCCTGGCTATTGGCATTGGTTTGTTCTATCAGATTTCCTTTCAGGTCGTATTGATAGTTTGTTGGTCCTGCATCGGGGTCATCCAGCAATGTATTGTTTCCCAGCGTATCGTATTGCATTAGCGTTTGGATTCCGTTGGCGGTTATTTGTACCGGTTTGCCGGTTGAACCGTACACAAAGTGTAATGTGTTGCCTTCGGGGAATAATGAATTTTTCAACTTTCCGTTGGCATAATATTCTTTGGTGTATGTCAATCCGGCCGGATCGGTTACGGATACGGTATTGCCGTAATAAGCATATTGCGAAGTATTTCCGTTAATGTCCTTACTCCTTATTCTGCCGTCGTAATAATATTGAGTTGTTGAGGTTATATGCAGCATGTTGCCATTGCCTTGTGTTTCGGAAACATTAATTTTTCCATCGTCATAATAAGAATAGGTTTTGCTTATATCAAAATCGGCATATCGTACGGGTTGTCCGGTAATATTGTACTGGGTAGCATTATTGTCCACCTCACTATCCGAAGAGGTAAGCATAGTGGTATTAACGGACACATCTCCGTTGGAAAGTAGGGTTCGGGTTGTTTTCTTCTTCAATCCCGTAGGAAAAACGGTTTGTTTGGGCACAAGAAATTCATCATACAAATAAGAGGTGGTACGACCGAAAAAATCGGTTTTGGAAGTAAGCAGTCCTTTGGGTTGATTATAGGTATAGGTCGTTTGATTTCCGAAGGCATCCGTATATTGGGTGATAAATCTTCCTTTGTTGTCGTAATTGAATATTTCTTCGAGGGTTGTTCCGTCATCGTATATGGTTCTTTTTCTTCCGAAATTACCGAATGCGTCAAAGTCGGAAAATAAAACCGTAGTATTGGTTTTCAAATTTTTTACCGAAACGATATGCCCGTGATTATCATAAGAAAACTGTTTGGATAAAGAATAGGATTCTTGCCCCGGAACCGTATGTGTTTGGGTAGTGGATACCGGATAAGAAGGTATTCCGTATCCGGTGGGATCATCGTAAGCAAATGTAGTTTCCTTGGTATCCCCCTCATTGAGAACCGTTCGGGTAAGTATCCTATTACCGTAATCGTCAAAGGTGTTTTCCGTAGTAGTAGTTACACCGGTAAGCAGATTTTGGGCTACCGTTCTTTGTAACAAGGTTTTGTAACACGAAGAATCGGGCACATATAAAAAGGTGTAATAGTTGATGTTTTTTGAAAGTTCCTGCTGGTTGTAAGTATTTATCACTTTCGAATCTTTGGGAAGCATAATATGCTTGTCCGCAATAAAACTGTTGTGAACAACCTGTTTGCGGTGCAAATAGCCGGCTGTTTTTTCCAAGGCATAAAAACCGAGCAATTGCTTTCTTTCCCTGTCAAAATGCAAGGCATAATAAAAGTACGAATCGCTATTCATTCCACCATTCGGATTGGAAAAAGAATGAAATTGTACCACACGCACGGGATAAGTAAACTTTGATCGTATTTCGGGATATTGATAATCCGTATGGGAATACACCTGAGTGTTGGCAGTAGTAGTATATTCAAACACATCCTTGTATCCTCTCCCATTAATTATCTTGTGAACAAGAAAAGGATAACGGAAAGAATATGCTGCTTTAAATTCATTATTTTTTACCCATAGTTCCTGCTTCAAATCCCCGTCAAAATCCGAAACCAAAGTGTTTATGCCTCCCGACCAATCTATTCCCGGATTAAAAATAGTATCGGTAAAATAAAATCCTTTCCCGTTGGATAGATGTACATCCACCTCTACACCAAGTACTTGTTGCGAAAAACCAACAGTAAGCATTCGCTTTATTCTGTACAACATAACTATATCGGTCTTGTCATCTCCATTCCAATTTACAGGAAATAGAGTGGGTGCCATTTTTTTCATAAAAAAATATTCTGCATTAAATGCACTGGTAGTGTGCATATCAAAACTGTTTCCCGGGACAAAAGTATTTTGTTTCATAAAATAAACCGTGGCTACGGAATCGCTATTCTCCACTACCAAATCCGTTCGTCCGTCTCCGTTAAAGTCTCCGGTTGCAATTATTTTGGGGAAATGGGCATCGGTATTCAGATACGAATAAGCCACAAAATTGCTATTATGAATCATCGTAGTATAAAATACCGGCTCCCCATAAAAAATCGTAAAATCCGCTCTGAAAATTTTGGTTTTTCCCGAAGGTAAATCGGCAGGATGCTGTTGTGCATTATAAGTCCCGTTCTGTATATTGGTTAGCGCTTCGGCATCGGGATACAACACCATAAAATCGCTTTTACCGTCTCCGTTAAAATCTCGTACAAGTATATCCTTATCGTCTTCGTAAGCCTTTATTAATGGGGTGTTTTTCACTCTATCCACTCTATAAGGCAAAGTCTCTCCTTGGTAAATTTGGGCAGGAAACACCATTATCATGAGGTAATCATTAATAGCATTTTGTCCGGAGCCGTTTATGTTGTTAAGTATCAACAACAAATCCAGTATTCCGTCTCCGTCAAAATCTCCTACTTTCACACTGTTTTTCTTCGACTCCCAAACATTACAAACATGATCACTAAAAAGATGCGGTAACACATAAGACTTTTCCAATACTAATTGCTGGTTGTTGTCAATTCCCCAAAATTCCAAGGAATAAAGTATTTTTTTGTGAGAATCGTACGGATACGGAAACAAATGAAACAATACGATTTCGTCCTTGCCGTCCCCGTCAAAATCGGCACTGGCAAAAAAGTGGGCTTGGTCATAAATATTGTTTCCGTAAAGATAAGCGGGAGCGGTAAAAGAATTGGGGTCAAAGGTTTTTTCTATGGTATTTCCATTGTTTCCGTCAATAATTATTTTGATTTTTTCAATTCGTGTAGTATCTTGGCCTATAATTTCCGTCTGAAAAGTAATTACATCCGTTTTACCGTCTCCGTTGAAATCACCCGTAGAACTGAGATTATATACATCCAATTGGCGGGAAGTATAACTGTCCCCACCTCTATGGTAATATTCTATTCGTGTAGGATTTTTCTTTTTACCGTTCAAACCTTCTTCCCACACTTCGTAAAGTTTGGAATAGAGACCGTCATAAGTATATTTTAATGCATATTTCCTCAACAAATGTCCAAACGAATAAACTTCAACCCTATCCAACAAAAAATCGGCATGTTTTTCTCTACCGAACGGAAACACTATGTTT
>CAYMVE010000117.1:0-6934 GCA_964393715.1 uncultured Bacteroidales bacterium
CATATTCGGCGGTATCGTTCGCGGCGACAGGGTGGCTAACGGTATCGTAAATGCTTACAAAGCATTAGGTGAAATTAATGTGCCGATAGTGGTACGTTTGCAAGGTACCAATGCCGAAGAAGGTAAGAAAATTATCGACGATTCGGGTCTGAAAATATATTCTGCTACGACGCTAGCCGAAGCAGCGGAAAAAGTAAAAGAATTAGTAGGGTAACAAACTTTTTACCGCACACCTTAAATAGCCTGTCATCATGTATTGGCAGGCTTTTTTTGTTGCCTAACAAAAAGAGTATTGTGAAAAAAACACCGGAAACAAGCAATTAAAACTTAAAAGACAGCGTTACCAGTCCTTTCTTATCAAATAATTTTAAAGACAAATCGTCACTAATGTCAAAATCATAAAGATGCGCATCCACACTGGCATCCACAATGTTCAGGACATAAAGCAGCGATAACCCCATAAAAGCCAAGTCCCGTTGGCGTCTGTGTTGATCTTTGGCATATTTCAATTGGTCTGCCGGAACCTCTCCGTTAAATTCGTCAATGGTATTGGGGTCATTGTCAGTCAGTGCCTTATAATCTTCTTTATATCGCATGTACTGCTTGTTGTTGTAATACACGGAATAGGCAAGGTAGCCTCCCAAACCGTATATGATAGGTATTTTCCAGTATTTTTTGTTATAAACTTGTCCTGCCCCCGGAACAATGGCAGACATCACACTGGCAAGAGTTGGAGAATGGGCAGGCTTGTACCTTGTAGTATCTTCCTGTCCGGAAACAATCAATGATATAAACAAAAAAAATATGAGCAATAAATTTTTCAATCCGTATTTTTCTTTAATTTATCAAACAGAGTAATAATTTTTATCAATTCTTCTTCATTGCGAAACTTTATCTCTATTTTTCCTTTTCCATTCTTATTTTGCGAAATTTTGACATCCGTTCCTAAAAAGGAGGCAATGTTTTCTTGCAATTCCTCAAAGACACCTTCTTTGTTTTTGGGATGGTTCTTTTTGGTAGAAGTCTTTTTTGCCTCCTTTTTATCTTCTGCGGAAGCATCCTTTACAAGCTTTTCCACGGCTCTCACCGACAAGCCTTCTTCCAAAATGGTTTTGAATACCTCCAATTGTTTTTCCACATCCTCTTCAAGGCTCAGCAAGGCTCTTGCGTGTCCCATCGATATTTGTTTTTGTTTTACGGCAAGTTGAATCTCGGCAGGTAATTTCAACAAACGGAGATAATTGGTAATGGTCGAACGGTTTTTACCGATTCTTTTTCCGAGATCGTCCTGTGTTAGTCGGTAATCGTCAATTAACCTTTTGTAGCCTATTGCTATGGAGATAGCATCCAAGTCTTCGCGTTGAATGTTTTCAACCAAAGCCATTTCCAGCATTTCTCTGTCGCCGGCAGGTTTGATATAGGCAGGTATGGTTGCCAAGCCGGCTATTTGTGAAGCCCTAAAACGTCTTTCGCCGGAGATTAGAATGTACTTGCCATCTTCTTCGGCATCTTTGGTCACGGTAATAGGTTGTATTACCCCTAATTCCTTGATGGATTGTGCCAGTTCAAACAATGCTTCTTCATCAAACTCCGTCCTGGGCTGATATGGATTGGTTTTAATGTCGGCAATAGGAATTTCCTTAATAAACCCTACCGCATCATTTTCTTTTTCCGCTCCTTCTATCAATGCCCCCAAGCCTTTTCCCAATGCTTTTCGTTTTGCCATATTCAATCGATTATTTTATCTTCCGTATTCATTTTGGTCATGTTGTTTTTTTGCAAGATCTCTCTTGCCAAAGCAAGATAGTTTTTAGCGCCTTTTGAATTTACATCGTATTCTATTATGGATTGTCCGAAACTAGGTGCTTCGGCAAGCTTTACATTTCTGTGAATCAAAGTATCAAAAACCAAAGAGTCGAAATGTGTTTTCAGTTCTTCCAATACCTGATTCGATATGTTAAGCCTGGAATCGTACATAGTTGGTAAAAATCCTTCAATTTTCAAAGTAGGATTCAGCGACCTTTGTACCAGTTGTATGGTATGTAGTAGTTTTCCTAGTCCTTCCAGAGCATAATATTCGCATTGTACAGGTACTATCACCGAATCGGCAGCAGTCAGCGAGTTCAAGGTAATCAACCCTAATGACGGGGCACAGTCTATGATAATCATATCGTATTCATCCCGTACTTCGTCAATTAAAGTTCTCAATTTTTTTTCTTTATTCGGGTGTTCCAGCAATTCTATTTCAGCTCCAACCAGGTCAATACTAGCCGGTATTAGATCCAGCTTATCAAACTGGGTTTTCAGTTTGACTTCTTTCAAGCTTTTGTCTTCTATCAAACATTCGTATAATGACAATTGAATATTTTCCGGATCATAACCGAATCCCGAAGTTGTATTTGCCTGAGGATCGGCATCAATAATCAAAGTTTTGTATTCCAAGGTAGCTAAGGCAGCAGCCAAATTGACGGAAGTCGTTGTTTTTCCGACACCACCTTTCTGATTGGCAACACTTATTACTTTTCCCATTTCTCTTTTTATTTTTTGCAAAAATACAACCTTTATACCTTACTGTTAAATTTTGGTTTGGCAATTTATCAACAATTTTCTGTTGGAAGGAAAAACAAGAAGCCATAAAAAAAGCGGTGAGGAAGGGATTCGAACCCTTGTCCCGCTTCCGCGAGAACACGCTCTCCAGGCGTGCGCCTTCGACCACTCGGCCACCTCACCGTTAAAAATAGCGTTACAAAAATAATATTTTTTTATTTCTTACAATCTTCTTTACGGACTTTTTCTTCTTCCAATTCTTTCATAAAATCCACCGCATCATTTACCTTTTCGTCTAACAAGGCGTAATCGAACACTTCATCTATCGTATCAACATATACGAACTGAATGTCTTCCAAGTATTCTTTTTTAATTTTTTCCACATCGGTTTTGTTCTCTTTTGACAAAATAACTTCCTTTATTCCGGCTCTTTTGGCTGCCAAAATTTTTTCTTTAATTCCTCCTACCGGTAATACCCTACCCCGCAAAGTTATTTCTCCTGTCATTGCCAGATGCGGCCTTATCTTCCGTTGTGTAAATATCGATGCCAATGCCGTTGCCATGGTAATACCGGCACTGGGACCGTCTTTGGGGATAGCACCTTCCGGTACATGCAAGTGAACATTGAAGTTGCGGAATATTTCATCGGGTATGCCCAATTTTTTGCTTTTTGACTTCACATATTCCAAAGCAATGGTAGCGGATTCTTTCATAACATCCCCCAAATTACCGGTAAGCGTCAATCGTCCGTTTCCTCTACTCACGATTGTTTCAATATACAAAATACTTCCTCCGTATGCAGTCCAAGCCAAACCTACCACTACCCCGGCAAAATCGTTTCCTTCGTATGTTTCCGAAAAGAATTTCCGTGGTCCCAAAATATTTTTTACATCATTGATGGTAACCCGCTTGCTAATTTTTTCTCCGTAAGCAAGTTTCTTGGCATATCTTCTTATAATTTTTGCCAATGTTTTGTCTAACAACCTGACACCTGATTCGCGAGTATAATCTTTTATTATTTTTTCAAGTACATTTTTTCCAAACGAGAGGACATTTTTTTCCAAACCGTGTTCCACAAGTTGTTTGGGTATAAGGTGTCGCTTGGCAATTTCTATTTTTTCTTCGGTAGTATAGCCGGTTACTTCAATCAGTTCCATTCTATCAAGCAGAGCCGGATGTATGGTAGAGGTGGTATTGGCAGTGGCTATAAACATTACTTTCGACAGATCGTATTCCAATTCCAGATAGTTGTCGTAAAAAGAATTGTTCTGTTCAGGATCCAATACTTCTAATAAAGCTGATGCAGGATCTCCTCTAAAATCACTTCCTATTTTGTCTATTTCATCCAACACAAATACGGGATTGGAAGATTTGGCTTTTTTCAGATTTTGGATAATCCTGCCGGGCATGGCTCCTATATAGGTTCTTCTGTGTCCTCTAATTTCCGCTTCGTCATGCAGTCCACCCAACGATACCCTGACATATTTTCTACCCAAAGCCTCTGCAATAGATTTTCCCAACGATGTTTTTCCTACTCCGGGAGGTCCGTACAGACACAGAATCGGGGCTTTCATATCCTTTTTCAATTTCAGAACGGCAAGATGTTCCAAGATGCGTTCTTTGACATCTTCCAAACCGTAATGGTCTCTATTCAAAATATTTTCGGCATGTTTCATATCGAGGTTATCCTCGGTATATGCTTCCCACGGTAAGTCCACAAGAGTATTCAGGTAGTTCAGTTGCATGGAATAGTCCGGCATTGCCGGATTCATAACTCGCAATTTCTTCAATTCTTTTTCAAAATGCTCTGCCACATATTGAGGCCATTTTTTCTCTCTGCCTTTTTGGGACAATTCCTCATATTCCTGTTCTATTGGATTCTCGCCCAGTTCTTTTTGTATTGCTTTGATTTGTTGGTTCAGGATGTATTCTTTTTGCTGCTTGTCAATATCTTTTTTGACCTTGAGCTCAATATCTTTTTTTATTTCTTCCAAGTTTATTTTTTCAAACAAAATGGACAATGTTTCGTCCAATCTTTTAGAAAAAGAGGTGGCTTCCAGCAATTTTTGTTTTTTGGCCACATCCACATCCAAATTGGAGATTATAAAATTAAGCAGCATCCATTCGTTAGACATATTTTTTATGCCGATGAGTATGTCTTCGGGAATATCCCGCGAAAGTTTGATGTATTTTATGGCTGTATCTTTAAGGAGTGAAATCTTGGCATCGAAAAATTTATCTTTTCTTTTGGGTTTCGGGTCAGACTTTATTTCAAAACTTCCTTTTAGGTAAGGTTGATCGGCTGTAATTTCTTTTAGTTTAATTCGTTCTACTCCCTCTATAATAGCCGTAAGTCCTTGTCCCGGAATATCAATAGTCTTTATCAATCTGGCCAGTGTTCCGTATTTGAACAAATCTTTTTGGCCGGGCTCTTCCACCTTCACATCTTTTTGTGTAACAGTGGCAAAAAGTTCCTTACTTTTTTCTATTTCTTTGATTAAGGTCAGTGATTTGGCCCTTCCTATCGGTACAGGCAGTACATTTCCCGGAAAAATTATCAGATTACGGAGTGCCAACACTGGTAATTCGTCAGGTAGTTCTGTAATATTGTCACTTTTTTCTATTGGAGACTCTATCATGTTGAAAAAAAACTCTTCCATATCTTTCATAAAATTAAAGTTTTACACCCACCAAAATATTGAATGATGCGTCATATTAGGCAATTAGTATGCCAATAATTATTTTTTTCTGTATTTGGAAGTAAGTTCAAAAACGGCAGTTAAAATGTTTTTTTCTTTTTCATCCAATAGCTTATTCCGCCTTTTCATCACTTTTTCCGCTACTTCCAATGCTTTTGAGAGTTTATATTCCGTAAAGCCTTGTGCTCCTCCCCAACTGAATGACGGTATGAAGTTGCGCGGAAATCCCGACCCGAAGATATTGGCATTAACTCCTACCACCGTACCGGTATTAAACATCGTGTTGATGCCACATTTGGAATGATCAGCCATAATCAAACCGCAAAATTGCAATCCTGTTTTTATAAATCGTTCTTCTTTGTAATTCCACATTTTCACTTCTGCATAATTGTTTTTAAGGTTGGAATTGTTGCTATCCGCACCTATATTGCACCACTCCCCGATTACGGCATTACCTAAAAATCCGTCGTGAGCCTTGTTGGAATAACCTTGTATGACCACATTATTGACCTCTCCGCCTACCTTTGAATACGGTCCTATGGTAGTAGGTCCATATACTTTGGCCCCGAGCTTCAACTGACTGTGTTCACACATAGCCAACGAACCTCTCACAAGTGTACCTTCCATCACGGTAACACCATTGGCAAGGTATATGTAACCATTTTGAGCATTTAAGGTAGCAAAACTTATATCGACATTTTCTTCTGCAAAGACATTTTCCTTATTGATAATATTTACAGTGTCCGAAAGCGGCTTACTTTTTCGGTTTTGTGTCAGATGTAAAAAATCGGATTCCAACACTTGACCGTTTACGGAAAATATATCCCAAGGAGAAGAAATTTTGATTAGTTCACCGTCATATTCAGTGATTTTTAATGCTGCAAAGTCGTTATTGGTTATTATTTTTTTATAATTTATCGACCTGAAAGCCAGTAATTCTCCGTTGGAATATTGCAAGGCTTCTCCTTCTCGGAGTGAAAAAACAGCCTCAAACAGTTTTTGGTCAGGAATAAAAGCACTATTTACAAAAACGGCCTCACCTTTCGTTGCTATCGGAAACTTTTCCCTTAAATATTCCACATAAGGATAAAATCCCGTTATTAGATTCTTATCGTAGAACCGCCATTTTTCGCTTATTTTGGTAATTCCCACCCTTAAATCCGCAACGGGTCTGGTAAAAGTAAGCGGTAATAGATTTTCAAAGTTATCTTTAAGGTCAAAAAGAACGATACTCCTCATAAACAATACCTTATCTTATTATAACGGTTTCTTCCGCCACTTTGTTTTTTTCCAAAACTACGGCTCCCGTTCCTTTCAAGGTATCTCCGTTTTCCAGCTTGAAAGCAAATACATTGTATATGGCTTCGTACTGGAATTCAAATTCCGCCTTTCCTTCGCTGTCTGTCATTTTTACGGCATCCCGTTCTCTGGAGTACGGCTCTATATAACCTACATTACCTTCGGTGTTTTCGTCTGACGGACCGGCATATACCCTTACGGTAGCATCCGGTACCGGTCTTCCGTTAAGATAAGTTACCGTAATCACAGCTTTCGGCGGATCTTTTTTACATGAAGAGAAAGCCAAAAGCACTATGGAAAATACAAAAAACAGTTTTTTCATAACTCTTTATTTTATAAGGAAAATAACAGGAATAGATTCTCGTAATACTTTCAAAAATTTAGGAAGT
>CAYMVE010000118.1:0-6808 GCA_964393715.1 uncultured Bacteroidales bacterium
TTACTATCTTTACCCTTGAAAATGGGCGAGTTAATACAGACAACATACGGCAGCATGGGCAAGTAGCCGTGTTTGATACGGCTTTTCATCAAACCATGCCTGATTATGCCTACAATTATGCCATACCGTATTCCTTGTATGAGACTTACGGGATAAGAAGGTACGGCTTTCACGGTACCAGCCACAAATATGTATCGAGAAGAGCTTGTGAAATACTGGGAGTGGCGTATGAAAAGCAAAAAATAATTACTTGCTATCTGGGTAACGGATCGTTGGTAGCTGCCATAATGTACGGCAAAAGTGTCGATACTTCTATGGGAATGCCCCCTGTGGAAGGTTTGATAATGGGTACCCGGTCGGGAGATTTGGATTTGGGGGTGTACAATTTTATTATGGAAAAAGAAGAACTCACAAAGAATGTGGCTTATACTTTGGTGAACAAGCATAGCAGAATGCTGGGAGTTTCTGGCATATCTTCCGATTTGCGTGAGATAGAGGATGCGGCTGCAAGAGGTGAGTACAGAGCCTAATTGGCATTGAACATGTTTGATTATAGGGTGAAAAAATACATTGGAGCTTATGCTGCAGCTGTGAATGGAGTGGATATTCTGGTCTTTACCGGGCAATATTGGGGTATTGATGTGGACAAAGAAAAAAATAGCGGTTTGAGAGGGAAAGAAGCCGTTATATCTTCCGGAAATTTCCGGGTTACGGTTATGGTAGTGCCTACTAATGAGGAACTTGTGAGTGTGCAAGATGCGGTTGGTATTCCTTGGGGAAATAAGAAGTGACGGTAGCCTGTGTGGTTGAGAATGAAATTTTGTCGTTTGTTTTTTACCGATCATCTTTTGATGGTTTTGTTTCGTCAAATATTTATTATTATTTGGCGGATGTTTTTTATTCTTTATTAGATATTTGGTATATTTGACAAAAATATTTTTATGAATAATATTATTGATACCCTGAAAAGCGAACACATGGAAGTACAAAATGTACTTCGGAAACTGCAAAGTGGGAATGTTACCGGTAAGGAAAGTTTACAACTGATTTTCGAGTTTAAAGAAAAATTGGTGGCACACATTAAGAAAGAAGATGAACTTCTTTACCCCGAATTGGAACGCTTGGCTCAGGAAAATTTGGAGCTTAAACTGACATTGGACATGTTTCGTGATGAGATGGTTCAAATTTCGGAAGAACTAAATAATTTTCTCAATCATTATCCGGATGTTGCCAGCATTGAAAACCGGAAAAGTGATTTTATAAAGGATATTTCTAAGATGATTGTTCTCATCAAAAACCGGATTATAAAAGAGGAGGTTATTATCTTCAAACAGTATCAAAAAATATTGGATAAGAAAGAAAAATGAGGTGCAATGATTGCTACCCGAATAAGAATTTTATATTTTTACGGATAATGGTTATCTTTGTGAGCAAAACTCACGGATGATAACTCATTTTGATAAATACAAGGTTGAAATTTATAGAAATCTTAAATTTGTAACGCCGGAAGGAGGGATATTCCCACATACGGCTTCTGTTACTTTTTTGAGCAAAACCAATGAAGAAATTGCTTATTTTGAACTTGGCTACTTGTTTACTGACGAAATTTATGAAAAAATTTACAAGGGAGAAGAACTGAATTTAAGTCATTGTTACATTAGAAACTTTTCGCTAACTGCTTATCGTAAATATTATGATTTGCCCAAATATTCGCCGGTGAAGATTCGGAAATTTAGTGCCGCCCATTCTTTTTTTGAGTCTTATATCGCCACGGATTTTTCTTACGCTATTATAGAAGACGGTGTGTTTGAGATTGAAAACTCTTATTTTTTGAGAGGTAACTTATTATTTAACAATGCCCGACTGGGTAGCGGCAAAAAAAATTTTTCGTATATTCTTATTCGCAAAGGAAATTTGGATTTTACCAATACGGAATTTGGCGACGGTGATGTAGTGTTTAAAAATTCGGTATTTGGATCGGGTGAAACTTCTTTTCATGACAGTGTGTTCGGAAAGGGAGAAAAAAACTTTTCAAATGTAGATTTTGGCGATGGAGATGTGTTGTTTATCCATACGATGTTTGGTGACGGGAAGGTAAATTTCAAGATAGCCAAATTCGGAGACGGAATCAAAGACTTTCATTACTCCTCTTTCGGTAAGGGAGATATTAGTTTTGAGCGAGCGGAATTTGGTAATGGAGAGGTGAATTTTTCTAAAATAGATTTTGGTGCCGGCAAGTTAAATTTCAATCGTGCCGTTTTTGGTACGGGACAAGTATCGTTTGAGGGGAGCGAACTTAAAAACGGAAAGGCTACTTTCAAGAAAGCAATTTTCGGTGAAGGTACCTTGAATTTTGAGATTACGGATTTTTCTTCTTCCTTACTTGTTTTGGACAAAGCGGATTTTTCGGCTTCCAAAATTTCGTTTAATGGGGCTAAAATAGGTACTTTGTCTTTCAAATCTTGTAATATCGATCGCTATTTGGATATGCGTGTGGAATATTGTGGAGAATTGGATTTATCCGACTCTATCGTGCGCGATATTATAGACTTTTTTCCGGATGACAATAAGGTGCATATAGAAAATCTGCATTTTGAAGGTATGAGATTGCTGGGTAACTTGTTGATAGATTGGGAGAAAAATAATTTGTACAGGCTGATAATCTCTCAGAAGAATACGGATTTTATGCAGAAAGCCGAGCAGTTTAGGACATTGAAAAAGAATTTTTCCGATATAGGGCGTTATGACGATGAAGATAGGGCTTATGTAGAGTTTAAGCGTTTTGAAGAAAAAGCAAAACTTTTGCAAATTTTGGCCAAGAACCGCTGGAATGCTTTGTGGTATTATCCGCTTTATTGGTTTAAAATGCTGGTTTTTGATAAGGTAGGGCATTATGCCACCAATCCGGTAAGGGTTTTATTTTCAATGTTGGTGGTGTATTCGTCTTTTTCATTGACTTATTTTGTTTTGATGCTGTTGAAATGGGGCGATATTGTTTCCGGCATTGGTGGCGAGCATGCGGAAATTCCTCTTTTGGCCAAATCTTTCTTTTTTGGAGCCATCACATTTCTTACAATTGGTTACGGAGATTTTTACCCGATGGGGGCTATCCGGGGATTGTCTGCGGCAGAAGGCTTTATTGGGGTGTTTTTGATGAGTTATTTTACCGTGGCTTTTGTAAGGAAGATTTTGAGATAGCCGGTTTTTTCAGGCAAACGCTGTTAAGGAAATAAAAAGAGATAGCCAATTTTCCCGTCCGGTTGCTTGCGTGTAAATGATTTTCCGTGTACATTTGTAAAAAATAGTGTATTTATGGCACAAGTTCAAAAGAAGTTTGGTGCTTTTTCGGGAGTGTTTACCCCTTCGTTACTTACCATTTTGGGGGTAATTATGTATATGAGGCTCGGTTGGGTTGTAGGAGAAGCCGGGTTGATAGCGGCATTGGCCATCATTGCCATTGCTCATGTTATATCGTTTACTACGGGGTTGAGTGTATCGTCCATTGCCACCGATAAGAAAATCAAAGCCGGCGGTATCTATTATATTTTGTCGCGGAGTTTGGGATTGCCTATGGGGGGGACGATAGGAATCGCTTTGTTTGTAGGAACGGCTTTGAGTATTTCCATGTACATTATCGGGTTTGTAGAAAACTTTTTGAGTGTAAAGGAGATCAGCGATTTTTTGGGAATGACTCCGGGAGTGGAAAGCTACCGGGTAGTGGGGAGTATTGTATTGTTGGTGCTTACGATTATAGCCTTTATTAGTACTTCTTTGGCTATCAAGACGCAGTATATCATTTTATCAGCCATTGTTTTGTCTTTGGTGTCTATATTTGCCGGTTTTTTTGTGAATGTGCAGTTTCATCCGGTAGCACCGTTGTTTTCTCCTGCCGGCGATAATGTGTCGTTTGAATATGTATTTTCCATATTTTTCCCTGCCGTAACCGGTTTTACGGCAGGGGTGGCTATGTCGGGCGACCTTAAAAATCCGAAAAAAGATATTCCCTTGGGTACCATTGCGGCTATCATTGTGGGGTTTGTGGTTTATCTGTTGTTGGCTACGGGATTTGGATTTTATGTAAAAAGGGAATTGTTGCTGGAAGATTTTAATATCGCTATGCGAGTAGCATGGTACAGCCCTTTTGTTGTTGCCGGAGTTTGGGGGGCTACTTTGTCGTCGGCGCTGGGAGGAATATTGGGGGGGCCGCGTATCCTGCAAGCCATATCCAATGACGGAATAACTCCTAAATTTTTTGGTAAAGGTTACGGAATCAATAATGAACCCCGTAATGCCTTGCTATTCATTGCCTTGATTGCAGAAGGAGGGATATTGATTGGCAATTTGAATGTAATAGCCGGTATTGTAACGATGTTTTATCTGACTTCTTACGGATTTATCAATCTTGCGTATGTTCTGGAAAGTTGGGCAAGTACCGATTTTCGTCCTTCCTTCAAAATTCCGCGGGGAGTTGCCATTACGGGTTTTGTTTTTGCTTTTGCCATTATGTTTCGCATTGATGTCTTGTCCATGATTTTGGCTTTTATTCTGATGGGGATGTTGTTTGTTGTTTTGCAGCGTCGTCAGATGCGACTGGAATACGGTGATGTGTGGCAGAGCGTATGGATTAATGTGATAAGGCGTGGTTTACAAAAAATCAACACCAAGGATTTTGAAGAACGGAATTGGCAACCCAATATTATTTTGTTTAGCGGGGGGACATCCAAGCGTCCGCACTTGATAGAATTTGGTAAGGCACTGGTCGGAAAGTTCGGCATACTTACAAATTTCGATTTGGTGGAATCGAAAGAAGCTACGGTATTGTTTCCGAAGCACAAACAAAAAATGGTGGACAGGGAACTGTTGCGCAAAGGGGTCTTTATGCGGCGTCAGTCGTGCCGGGATATTTACGAGGGGATAGAAATGATTGTCCGCACTTATGGTTTTGCCGGTTTGGAACCCAATACGGTTATTATGGGATGGGGACGCCAAAGTCGTGATCCCGAACGATTTGTCCGTTTAATCAACACAATAAACGATTTGGATTATAATTTGGTGCTGATAGATTATGACAAACGATACGGATACGGCAAAAAACAAGTGATAGATATTTGGTGGCGAGGTGCCGGCAATAACGGTAATCTGGCTTTGGCTTTGGCAAAATTCATGGTAAACTCCGAAGATTGGTACGGAGCCAAAATCCGTTTGTTGATAGTGAATTACGAGAATGATAAGGCTTCTTATATTTACCGCAAGGTGGATGCCATGTTGGAGAACTTGCGAATCGATGCCGAAATAAAGGTTATCAATAATGAAATAGAGCGAAAACCTGTGTATGATATTATTCGGCAAGAATCGTTTAATTCCGATTTGGTGTTTGTCGGGATACCGGAAATAGAAAAAGGTAAGGAAAAAGAATTTGTTGAACGAACCAACGGGTTGTTGCATGATGTCGGTACGGTGGTATTGGTTAGGGCCTCGTCGTTGTTCAAGAAACTGGACCTTGGGATTAATGCAGAGCAGGAAAGTACATTGGTTCCGGAACCCAACTTGAAAATAAGAACCCCTAAAAAAAAGGAAAGGATTATCAAAATTCCAGAGCAAGTAACAGATAGCAGGGAGTTTGAGAAATTTTCCGTTGTGGTGGAGGCTGTGCGTGAGGGAGAACTGGCGGCTTTGGTAGCCAAGTTGTCCGGAGAGTATGCCGGATTATTTCATAAGTTGGAGACGCTTATTGCTTCGTATTACCAATCTGCCGCTACCGTGCTGAACAAAGCGCAGACTCCCCAAACTATCACTGCCGCTTTAATCGGATTACATAAGAAACTTGCTCAGGATGCGGTAAAACTTATAGACCAACAAATGGGCATGATTGAAGAGGATGAAGCGTTTTTTGAAAAAATTGCTGCCGGACTTTTTAATACGGCAAAGGCTGTGATTGCCCAATTGCCTGAATCGGTAAAAGTGAAGATAACATCCGAGGATTTGAACGAAATGAAGAAATCCGGACGCAAAAGGTTGGTTGCTCCGTTTTTAATCAGATTAAGGTCAAAAAAGGTGGAAGGTGCTTATGAGTACAAAATGAATCCCGCTTCCATTTTGCGAAAACATAAATGGTTGATGTATGATTTGATATATGGATTGGTAGAAACGGTAATGAAAAAGTCGGTTGTTTATTTGTTGGAAGTACAAAAGAGTGTAAAAGAAGCCGAAGTAGAACTTTCCAAAATAAGAAACCGATTGTATGCCGGTCAAGAGATGGGTAAAATTGATTTTGCGGTGAAGAAACTGTGGACAAGGGAAGATGTGGAAAACGATTTATTTGAGGCGATTTATGACAAACTGAATAAATTTACCAAAGAGTTGTTTGCTCTTACGACGGATGCAAAAAAGACAAATGAAAAGGAATTGGTGTCTTTGTTACAAACTTTTCCTTCCGTATATGTTCGCAATATCCTTGTTTTTGCCAATGGAGTCAAGGTGGAACTTTTACTTGCTTATGCCGATGCCGCTTACGGGCACCATATGAAGTTGCTACTTAATGATGCTCAAAAAGAAGTTTTTGATAAGATAGCAACGGTTAAGACGGCTTTGACGGTAGAATTAAAAAAAGCGTCAGAGACCGGCCAGTTCGAATATATTCCGCAATTGGATTATGCCGGTTTTGTTCCCCTCATAGACGGTTATGTAGAAAATATAAGAAATAAGATAGGAAAAATTGCTGCCGTATTTCCAAAAAATATTGAAATTCTTGATTTTGAGGCATATAATGATTTTTTTGAGAAGATTCTGAGCGATGTGGATGTGGTGA
>CAYMVE010000119.1:0-6589 GCA_964393715.1 uncultured Bacteroidales bacterium
CCGGAAGATATTGTACTGGTTACGGGAAGTGCTTTTGTAGTGGCGGAAGTTTTGTAGGTTTCCGGCACATTTTCTAACAAACACATATCCGCATCCCTTATATGATGCCAAAAACCGTTTATCTTTGCCGGAAAATTGAGAAAAATGAAAAAAAGTATTTTTTTATGTTTTTTGGTTTTTGCGGTTTTCGGAGCGGTTTTCTCTCAAACCACAACGCATAAGGAAGAGAAAGGAGTTATGTTTTTTTCGGCTCATATAGAGCATCCGAACAGTGACTCCGTGTTTATATCCACCGATTATCCGAGAAAAATACTGAAAGTCTTCAAGTTGGATAAAAATAACGAAGTAGCGGATACGCTTATGATTACACGGGGGTTTTATGACATTAACGACGGCACCGAATTTACCAAATGTTATTTGGTTCCCGGCGACAGTTTACATTTGACCTTGGATACCCGCCAGTTTGACGAAACCGTCCGGTATTCCGGCAAAGGCGCCTGTGAAAATAATTATTTGGCCCAAAAGTTTTTGTATAACGAAAGTTTGGGACTCAAAACCTATTACGGTTATTGGGGTAAGTTAGACGAAAAAAGCTTTTTGCAGTTAAACGACTCCATATACCATTTGTTTAGTTTTCTATTGGATAGTTTCAATAAAATTTGTTCCATGGATTCCGAATTTTTTTATGTGGAATCGCACAGTATTTTATTTACGCACTACGACCATATCACAAGCTACCCGGGACTATACAGGTGGCTAACCGGTAATAAAGATTATCGCCCATCGGATACTTTTCCGGATCCTTTTGTGAATTTTGATTTTAACGACGAAAGACTGGTAGAAGCAGATTATTACTTGATATTGATTGATAGATATTTAGCCGACAAAGCCTTTGAAATGAAAAGAAATGCCGTAAAAGAAGATTCTTCCCTTAGGAAAACATTGGATCCATACCTCATTTATTTGAATATGGCGGACACTCTGTTAAAATCTCCAAAAATTAAAGAAAAGATTTTAAGCGATGAATTTATTAGCTTTCATTTTAAGAATGCTTTGAATTTGGACGCTTCGTATCGCAAGTTAAAAGCTATGCTCCACGATACTGGCAACATAGCGGTTTTGGATTCTATTTACAAAGGCCTAAAAGCCATGGAACCCGGCACAAAAGCTCCGGAATTTTCATTGTATGACATCGACAGCAATTTAGTCACTTTGAGCTCGTTACGAGGTAATCTGGTATATGTTGACATTTGGTCCACTTGGTGTTTGCCTTGCTTGAAAGAAATAGAACCGATGGAAAAATTAATGGAATCCTATAAAGGAAAGAAAATAAAGTTTGTAAGCATCTGCAAAAACGATGATTACGAACGATGGAAAAAAACGGTTCGAAAAAATAAATTGAAAGGCATACAACTTTTTGCTCCGGAAGAAAACATAGCGTTTTTTACCCATTTTTTAGTAAACGGTGTCCCCAGATATTTGTTGATCGATGCCGACGGAAAAGTCATTTCGAACGATGCCCCAAGACCTTCGTGGGATAAGCCCATACGGGAACTTATAGACGAAAATCTTCCGGAATAATATGGGCTACCGGATTGTTTTGGGGTTTCTTATGGTCGTTTCCGTCCGGAGTTATTCTTTGAACCGGACGAATGACAGCATTCCGGGGAAGTACCGAAACGGTAAATTCTTGGTATATGCATCGTCAGCGTCTTTATTAGGAGCGGCTGTTGCTTTCCGTAGCGGCGGAGATGCGGCGGCAGTCAAAATTTTCAATACCGGCCAGCGTACTCATGCAGACGATTACCTGGTTTTTCTGCCTTCATTAGGGCTGGCACTGAAGGGTTCTTATTCGGCCGGATGGGACAAGGTGAAGTACTGGGCGGCTTCCCATTTCGTAACCTTATTAGCCGTAGAAGTACTAAAGCCTACCGTAGGTAGAATCCGACCGGACGGTGCCCCTTATGCTTTTCCGTCCGGCCATACGGCCTTTGCCTTTACAGGGGCTTCGTTGTTGCTGGCAGAATATCCGCACCGTCCCGAATGGTTCGTACCCGGATTTTTAGTGGCTACTTCGGTAGGCGTGCTCCGGATGGTCAATAATCGTCATTGGGCATCCGATGTATTGGCAGGTGCCGGTATCGGTATGTTGTCCGTAGCATTGGTGTACCGGTTGCCTTTTTTGAGGCGTTTCTCTTTGAAGCCGTCCCGCAAAGCACAAATAACCGGGTTACCGTTGATACGGCATAACACTTACGGATGGGCTTTTTCGGTAAACTTCTGAAAACAGCAGTGTTCTAAATATTTTTACTTTTTCTGTTCATTTCTTTGTAGCAACAAAGAAACGAACCAATGGAAACGCTCCGAAACGATGCTTTGTTTTATCCCCACTTTCTTTTTAGAAAAGAAAGATGGCAAAAAAATCGTGCTGCACGGATTTTTTTGACCCGCTACCCACTCATTTCCTGAAAACTTTAAAACTCACATTCCGCCTTATGGCTGCATGTTCAAACAGAAAAGTTTTCTTGACGGAAATTTCGTGGGGCGGGTACCCCAAAAAAACCGTGAGGCACAAACTCTATTGTTGCCCGGTGCATACAACAGAGTTTTTGCGGTCTTGACTTTTGGTTACTTTTGGGTCAAGACAAAAGTAAATAGGATATTGATTGCAAACATTTTACATTGTATGAAAAAAGTTTGGAACAGAATTGTTTTGAAAACAATAGTACCGGCAATACTTTGGTACAAACACAAAGACATGTGTTTTTTCCAAAATAATATTTTACCTTTGCAAAGAACAAAAAATAATACAAATTATGACAACAATAAAAGAGCTGGAACCTAAATTGGTATGGTCTATCTTTGAAGAAATTACCCGAATACCACGCTGTTCCAAAAAAGAAGACAAGATCAGACAATTTTTAATTGATTGGGCCAAAAAACACAATATAGAAGTAAAAACCGACAAAGCCGGTAATGTCTTAATGAAAAAGCCGGCTACCCCGGGCTATGAGAATAAGGTGCCTGTGGTGTTGCAAAGCCACATGGATATGGTATGTGAAAAAAACAGCGATACGCCCCACAATTTCGATACCGACCCTATCAAAGTCAAAATCGAAGACGGTTGGGTGACGGCGGAAGGAACCACTTTGGGTGCAGATGACGGTATAGGAATGGCGGCTCAAATGGCCATTCTGATTGACGATAGTGTGGCACACGGTCCTATCGAAGCCCTTTTTACCGTAGATGAAGAAACCGGACTGACCGGTGCATTTGAGTTGGAAGAAGGTTTTTTCGAGGGAAAAATTCTTTTGAATTTGGATTCGGAGGATGAAGGCGAAATATTCATCGGTTGTGCAGGGGGTATTGATACCGTGGCTAGAATGAATTTTCATGCTCAGCCGGCTCCGGCCTCTCATCAGGCACTCAAAGTGCGAATTTCCGGCTTGAAAGGCGGACATTCGGGAGATGATATTAACAAAAACAGGGGAAATGCCATCAAAATTTTGAACCGCTACCTGTGGAATGCCAATAAAAAATACGGAATAGAACTGCATAAATTTGAAGGCGGAAACCTGAGAAATGCCATCCCCAGAGAAGCATACGCCATATTTACCGTGCCGCACAAACACAAAGAAGAAGCCAGAGCTTACTTTAACCGGTTTATCGCGGAAATAGAAAACGAAATCAAAATCGTAGAACCGGACATCAAATTGGAATTGGAATCACAAGAAACCCCGGAATTTGTAATCGACCCCCAAACCAAAGAAAACTTACTCAATGCCATTTACGGATTGCCAAACGGAGTCATTGCCATGAGCAAACGAATGCCCGGACTGGTTGAGACTTCTACCAACTTGGCTTCCGTTAAATTTATTGATGAAAATACCATAGAGATTACTACCAGTCAAAGAAGTGAAATAGATTCGGCCAAATATGATATTGCCCATTCCATAGAGTCGGTATTTACATTGGCCAACGCACATGTTGAACACAATGGCGGTTATCCCGGATGGACACCCAATCCGGATTCAGACATTTTGAAAGTGGCGGAAAATTCATATAAAAAATTATTCGGTAAAATGCCGGTAGTGCGTTCTATTCACGCCGGATTGGAATGCGGACTGTTCTTGGAAAAATATCCTTATCTGGATATGATTTCGTTTGGTCCGACCCTTAGAGATGTTCATTCGCCGGACGAAAGAATAGAAATAGAAACCGTACAAAAATTTTATGATTTGCTGAAAGACATTATCCAAAACATACCGGAAAATAAATGAAAAAAATACTGGTAACAGGCGCCAAAGGTCAATTGGGAAACGAGATTCGCCTTTTGACGGACTCGTTTCCTAACTTTGATTTTACTTTCGTCGATATAGAAGATTTGGATTTGGTAGATGACCGACAAGTATTTTGCTTTTTTGCCAAACAGCCGTTCGACTATGTGATAAATTGTGCGGCTTATACCGCCGTGGACAAAGCGGAATCGGAACCGGGATTGGCAAAGTTGGTCAATGCCCATGCTCCTGAGATTCTAGTAAGGGCGGCAACGGAATATAACCCCGAAGCAAAACTTATTCATATCTCTACCGATTATGTGTTTGACGGGAAACATTACCGCCCCTACCGGGAAGATGACCCCGTAAATCCTGTAAGTGTGTATGGCAAAACCAAACTTGAAGGCGAAAATGCCATAAAAGAATTTGACAATGTGATGATTATCAGAACCTCGTGGCTCTATTCTTCTTTCGGGCATAATTTTGTAAAAACCGCACTAAGGCTTGCCGCCGAGAAAAAGGAGCTTACCATTGTGTCCGACCAAATAGGTACACCTACCTATGCAGGAGACCTTGCCCTTGCTTTGTTGAACATTTTGCATGCCGGATACTTTCAAAACGGAATTTATCATTATTCCAACGAAGGGGTGGCCAGTTGGTACGATTTTGCCAAGGCCATTTTGGAAGAAAAACATATAGACAAACCGGTTAAACCGATTGCTACGGAAGATTTTCCTACTCCGGCTCGTCGTCCTTACTATTCGGTTTTGGACAAAACCAAAATCAAAACCACTTTCGGACTGACTATTCCACACTGGCGAAGCAGTCTTCGGGAATGTCTGGAAAAGTTATAGTTACTCGGAAGGGAAAACCGGTTGATTTCCACATATTTTTCTTATGTCGGCTATTCTGTTCATTTCTCTGTGGCGACAAAGAAACGAACCCAAGCAAATACTCTCTAACAATGCTTCCGCCCGCTTCCACTTTCTTTTTAGAAAAGAAAGGTAGTAAAGAAAAGCGTGCTGCACAACCTCTATTACGGCTCAGTGCAAACAACAGAGTTTTTGCGGTCTTGACTTCTTGTTACTTTTGGGTAAAGCTAGAAGTCAAGATAAATAGCCCGATAATCAAACGGAGTTTTTTCCTTTGGAAAAATATTTTGGGAACTATTCTTTTTTCAAAAATTCAAGAAAATGTTCCAAAATAGCTTGTCTTTTTTTATTTATTATTCATTGTGGCGAAAAATTGACCGGTTGGCCAACCCGAAGTCAATGAAATTAATGAATTGTTTAACTTTTAAAAATTGAAAGCTATGAAAAATCTGAAATTAACAAATTTGGAAAAAATGCCACAAAAAGAAATGGAAGAAGTAAAAGGAGGAGGATTACCGTGGATAGGATTTCATAAGGGTATGAAAGGTCGTTGTGCCTGTGCAACTTGGTGTAGTCAGGTGGGGATAAGAGCAAATGAAGGACATGATGCGGCAACGAATAATTATACATCACACCATTACCATGTATAAAGCATTGGTGAAGCATGACAGAGCAAATAAATAGTTATTTTTGCTCTGTCTTTTATATATTAAAAAATGAAAAATATTAAAAAATTACTGATTCTATTTTTTATAGGTTTAGTGAATTTCGGACAATCACAAAATATTGTTCTGAGTGGTTCTGTGGTTGATGGTCGCAACGACCAACCTTTGCAATATGTAAATATTTACATTAAGGGGACAAACAGAGGGACGGTAACCAATATTGAAGGGAAATTTGATTTGCCGATACAGAAAAAATATATTAACGACACCATTGTATTTAGTTATGTTGGCTATAAACAATACAAAACAATAGTAGAAAATTTGAGAAAACATAAAAAAATCCGTTTGTATCCATACATCCAAACTATTAATACAATATCTGTTGAGACCAAAAAGCCTGATCCTGCAGAAATACTTTATGAAGCCATAAAAAACACGCCTGAAAACATTTATGACTCGTTGTGTGCTACCAATGTTTTTGTGCGGCAATTTGTTAAGGAAGATTCTTCGTTTATTGCTTACAGAAAAACAATTACACAAGTGGAAGGCTATGGAGACGATGTTTGGTTTGTCAGAGGAAATATTATTGCCGATCAATATCTTACCATAGGAAAAAGCTTAAAGCATATAAAGATGTATGACTTATTTTTACCTCCGGTAGATTATCAAAGAGAGGAAGGGAAAATACCGACATTAAAGTCAATTAAGAAAAACAGGACGATAGTTATTGATACGGTTATTTTCTCTAAAAACCAAAAGATTTATATTATAGATA
>CAYMVE010000120.1:0-6562 GCA_964393715.1 uncultured Bacteroidales bacterium
CCGATGATTATTGAAAAAATGGGAAACAATTCCGTAGCCACCTTACCTATTATGTTCGACAAGATAAACCGGGGAGAATTGCCCGGCCATCAATTCAACAGCGGTGATTATTTGGTATTCGCCTCGGTAGGAGCCGGCCTCAATGTCAATGTAATATTATATAAAATGCCGTAAACTCATTACGGCATTTTTTTACATATCTATACATAGTTCCGGAAAAAACTCATGTAGCGTGTAATTTGAAACACTGACTTTCTATACAACAACCGTCACATTTACAACCCATGGTAGCACACAACAGATTTTTCGTTATGGGCTAGGCTTTTGGGGTGTAAAAACACATGCAGAAATTGTTCTAGTAAACCCGATTCCAACTCCATTATGCAAATCGGTATAAACATAAACAATACTCCCTCCTTTTTCAAAAGCAAGTTTTTTAAGTTTGGTGATTGTACTAGATTTCAACCCGTTATTAATAAAAAACAAAAATTTCTCCGTAACTTTTATGTCTCCTAAATAATTCAAATGACAAACATCCGGTTTTTCATAGGTAATAATAACCTCGTCCACAGATTTCACTTTTGTCATAGAAACTTTAGTTGAATCAGGAGAAATTCCGTTGAAAATTCCTTTTGGCCAAGAAAATGACACTAACATAAAAAAGAGAGTCAAACTAATTAAACTTTTAACAACTGTTTTCATTTGCATATTCTTTTCTATTTATTAACTTTTCGGAGTATCCCCTGTTTAGAATTCGAAACTCCATTTTTATTTTTAAGCGTTAATAATATAATTTACTTTTGTTTATTCAACTCTATAATAGCATTTTTCCGGTTTTTTCTATGTTTATTTATTACTATCACATTCACTTTTAGAATTATTTGTCAAAGGTAATATTTTTTGGGTGTATGAAGTTATTATTTTTTCATTTACTAACATAAATTCACCACTACTATGCTTCATTATTTTACTTGTCGGCTAGAATCCGCATCCTTCCTCAAAACCTCTCTACAAATATCTAATATTTTTTTTATTGAACCAAGTAATCTTACCCATAGTGTCCAAAATATTTTTCCGGAAGAAAAGTCTGTTTGCTTACTATTCAATTAATTTTAGAAAAAACCAACCATAAATCATTGTTTTGTCAATTATATTTTTTCTATTTTTGTAAAAAAATCAAGCTATGTCCAATATCTTAATTCCTATTGATTTTTCCGACATTTCGTTAAATGCACTTAAACATTCATACATAATATCTTCGCTATACAAGTCACATGTAAACATGTTGTATGTGATAGAAAGCGGAAACCCTTTGTTTGCATTCGTCAACCAGACTGAGTTGCAAGAACTTATAAGCCGGGTGGAAAACAAATTCAAAGAGCTGAAAGCAATTTCCGAGCAAGAAACAGGACTGGAAGCAAAGTACTTTATTGAAAAAGGCAACATTGTGGATAAAATATTGCAAAAAGCACACGAACTCGACATTGAACTGCTTGTAATGGGAACAACCGGCTCCGGAGACATCAGGAAAAAAATAATCGGCTCCAACACTTTGCGGGTAATTAAAGAAGCCTCGTTTCCTGTATTATCCATAAAAAACATCATTCCTCCCCGAACCTATAAAAAAATCGTACTACCACTCGATTTGACCAAACAAACTACCAAAAAAATCAAATACGCCGTTAAATTTGCAAAATTTTTCGGGGCAAGCATCCACCTTATATCGGTAGTAACCTCCGACAATTATATCATAAACGACACCCTGATATTCAAGTTAGAACAAACCAGACGCAAAATAGAAGCCGAAGATATAAAATGCGAAACAAAAATTGAATACGAAAGCAACTCAACGACCAAAGTGGCACACAAAATCCTAAATTATTGCTACGACATATCGGCAGACCTAATCATGATCATGACTCAACAGGAAACCGGCATCAAAAAATTCTTTTTGGGATCTTTGGCCTCCGAAATCGTAAACAAAGCCCAATTACCCGTATTAAGTATCAATCCCCAATAATATTCATCCGAAAATGAATCATCCTCCCACAAGTTCAGGCAGCCAACAAACATAAACAAAAAATACCGAAACATACACGCAAAAAAATGTACCGAAGAACAAAACAACAGCAAATTATAACTAAGTTTGAATGAGAAAAATTTTACACCAAATGAAAAATAGTTTTTTTATTGTTCTGCTGATTGTGTATTCATTGGCATTACAAGCACAAAACAGCGATTACAATTGCTATACTATCGTAGTGGGCCAAAAAGCATCCCAAACCGGCACCTTGATGGTAGGACACAATGAAGACGATTGGGGAGACAAGATAGTAAACATGTATAAAGTACCCGGAAGCGAAAGAAGCCCAAAAGAAACCATAAAATTGCACAGTGGCAAATCCATATCTCTGGGAGGCAAAACCAACTCATACCTATTGCTGGAAACAACGACAGAAGAATTCGGAGATGTATATCTAAACGAACACGGAGTTTTTATATGCTCCAATGCCTGCCCGTCCAAAGAGGATAAAGCCATCGGCATATTAGGATACGAACTGCGCAAATTCATTGCCGAAAAAGCAAAATCGGCCAAAGAAGGCGTAAAAATAGCCGGCAAACTGATAGAAAAATACGGATACTCATCATCGGGCCGCACCTATTGTATTGCCGACAGTTCGGAAGCATGGCTATTGGCTGTGGTGAAAGGCAAACACTGGATAGCCCAAAGAGTACCCGACAGTAGCATAGCTATAGTCCCCAACTATTATACCATAGGCACAATAAACCTGAAAGATACGGCCAACTTTTTAGGAAGCAAAGACATCATAAAATATGCCGTAAAACGCAAGTGGTACAATCCCAAATCCGGCAAACCGTTCAATTTCCGAAAAGCATACGGCACCCCGGAATCATTGCTTTCGATAGGCAATACCCCTAGACATTGGGCAGGTATCAACCTGCTGTCAAAGAAAAAATTTCCTTACGGAGAAAATCTACCTTTTGCTTTTATTCCCGAAAAAAAAGTATCGAGACTCGACATACACAAAGTATTGGCCTATCACTTTGAGTGGACAGATTTTGAAACCAATTACAAAATACACAAAAATCCACACAACAATATAGTAAACAGAATATGTAATGCCGGTACCAAATTTAGCGTTATAGCCGAACTCGAAAGCAACACCCCCGTAGCATACGGAGCCATATTATGGTTCCATCCGTTAAATCCATGTACCCATCCGGGAGTACCCATATATTTCGGAATACCACGATTCCCCGAGGAATACCAATCGGAACCATACCAACAAGAAATGCAGCATCATTTCGACAAAGCTTCACACACATTTGAAGCAAACCCCAAACATGCCTATTCCGTATTCCACCGGATAACCCAAATAGTAAATTCCAATTACGAAGGCAACATTACGGGCATGCAATCCTTCAAAAACAATTTTGAGGACAAAGTAAAAAAACTGATAGAAGAAACCCCCGAAGAAAAAAGACCGCAATTATCTTATCAACTCTTACAAATGCTGTACAAAAAAGAAAAAGAAACTTTTTCGCATTAAATACACGGTAAAATCGTTAGTAAATAAAAATGTGAAATAAATTTTATTTATTTTGCAACGGAATTAGTTGAAAGAAATATGCACAAAACACCGTTTACCGCTATTCTTTTTTTGTTGTCGGCATGGCAACTTTTTGCAGGCGTACCCCAAGACTCAACACTTACCTCCAAAACAGACACTTTACCTCATTGGAAAATAGGCGGCATCGGTAGTTTTAATTTTTCACAAGGCGTATTATCCAATTGGGTGGAAGGCGGCGAAAATTCCGTATCGCTTCTCACTATCCTTAATATACATGCTACTTACAAAGAAAAAAGAAGTGTTTGGACAAACTCCGCCGACTACAAATTCGGATTGCTCAAATCGGGAGAAACCGGCATATTGAAAAAAACCGAAGACAAAATAGAACTTAATTCCAAATACGGATTCAAAGCCATTGGCAACTGGTATTATTCCATTGCCGCCAATTTCAGGACACAACTTTTCAGAGGCTACAATTATCCCAACGACTCGGTGGTAGTCTCGGCATTTATGTCTCCGGCATATTGGATAATAACCCTCGGAATGGACTTAAAGGTAAAAGACAAATTTTCCTTGTTCTTATCGCCTCTTACTTCCAAAACCACCATAGTAAGCAAAACCAACCTGGTGGACGAAACCAAATACGGATTGGAAAAAGGTCAGCGTATCAAAAACGAAAAAGGGGCTTACATAAAAGTACTCTATAAATTCAAACTTGACGAAAACATAGATGTAAACACAAGATTGGAATTGTTTTCAAACTATATCCATAACCCGCAAAATATAGACATCAACTCCGAAACTACAATCCAAATGCAAATAAATAAATATTTATCGGTAACTTTGTTGCTGCATTTTATATACGACGATGATATAAACATCCCGGTTTACAAACTGGTAAACGGACAAAAAACACAAGTGGGAACCACCAAAGGATTACAATTTAAAGAAATAATGGGAATCGGATTCTCATATAACTTTTAAAACCAAATAGCAATGAAAAAATACATCGCAATTTTTCTGATAATACTCGGTACATTGGCTTTTGTCGGCACAAAAGACACCATAAGCGACCATTATTTCCAAATATCCAAGAATCTGGATATATATTTCACACTGCTTCAAGAACTTGATTTGTACTATGTGGACGAAATAAATCCGGAACAACTGGTAAAAACAAGCATCGACAAAATGCTGGAAACACTGGATCCCTATACTGTATTCTACCCTGAATCAAAACTCGAAGACTACAAATTCATGACCACCGGACAATACGGCGGCATAGGTGCCCTTATCAGCAAAAAAGGCGAACATATCACTATTTCAGACCCTTATGAAGGTTGGCCTGCCCAAAAAAGCGGCTTAATATCCGGCGATATCATTCTGGAAATAGACGGGAAATCGGTCAAAGGCAAATCGGTATCCGATGTCAGCGACCTACTCAAAGGAGAACCCGGCACCACCGTAACCCTGAAAATAAAAAGATATGGAAAAAAAGAACCCCTTACCTTCAAAATAAAACGAGAAAAAATAAAAATAGCAGCCGTTCCTTACTACGGCATGTTAAACAACGGAGTGGGATACATCAAACTACGCTCATTTACATTGGGATGCGGAGACGAAGTAAGAACCGCACTGAAAAAACTCAAAGCAGAAAACCCCCAAATAAAAGGCATCATATTCGACTTGCGCGGCAATCCCGGCGGACTGCTAACCGAAGCCATCAATGTAGCCAATGTATTTATTCCCGTAAATAAAAAAATAGTAGCCACCAAAGGCAAAGTAAAACAATGGAACAGAGTTTACAAAACCCCTTCCAACTCTTTGGACGATTCTATCCATCTGGTACTACTCGTGGACGATGGATCCGCATCAGCCAGCGAAATTGTTTCGGGATCCATTCAGGATTACGACCGCGGCATCTTAATGGGACAAAGAACCTTCGGAAAAGGATTGGTACAAACCACTCGAGACCTTTCGTACAACACCAAACTGAAACTCACTACAGCCAAATATTACATTCCAAGCGGCCGGTGTATCCAAGCCCTCGATTATTCACACAAAGACAAAGAAGGACATGCAACCAGCATCCCCGACTCACTCATAAAAGAATTTAAAACCCAAAAAGGCAGAAAAGTATTTGACGGTAAAGGAATATTACCGGACATTGTCATAGAACTGCCGGAGTTTCCAAATTATGTAATCGAACTTATCAAGCAAGACGCATTTTTCAATTATGCCACCTTGTTTTATACAAGGGTAAAACACATACCCGAACCTCCGGAATTTGAAATAACGGACAGCATCATGAACGACTTTAAAAATTATCTGGATACCATACACTTTACTTACGAATGCTCGACCGAAAAAGAACTGAACAAATTGGAAAAAACCGCCAAAAATGAAAAATATTACCATGCCCTACAAAAAGATATAGAAGAAATACACAAAAAATTACGCGAAGATCGCAAAAAAGATTTTGAAAAACACCGCAAACTGATCAAACAAATCCTGGAACAAGAAATAGCAGGAAGATACTATTATCAAAAAGGAAAGTTGAAAGCTTTTTTGAAATACGATCCGGAAACGGAAGAAGCCATAAAAATACTGTCGGATAGCACCTTGTACAACAAATACCTAACCACCTCATACACACCGGGAAACGATACTTTAAAAGTAAAAAAATACTAATGGGAAGCGGGTATTTCAGATTCAAACATTTTACCGTTTACCAAGACAACCAAGTACTCAAAGTATCTACCGACAGCGTGTTGCTGGCAGCCTTTGTAAACAGAGATTGGAAACCTCTTAAAATATTGGATATCGGAGCAGGAACAGGCATCCTTTCGCTTGCTATGGCTTCTTTTTTCGATGCAGCACAAATCGATGCCGTAGAAATAGACCCTCATTCGTTTGATTTTCTAAAAAAAAACATCACCCTGTCACCATATAACAATCGTATAACACCC
>CAYMVE010000121.1:0-6519 GCA_964393715.1 uncultured Bacteroidales bacterium
GGCTTTGTTCTTTGCACACTATGATATTTTGTCCAAAAGACCTTATGATGCGGTACGTTTGAATATGATACAATATTATTATATAACTACGCAAGGACAAAATGTGATCAACAACCCGAACTTGAAACCGGAAAAGACCGTAGATTATGAATTGGGATTCCAACAAAAATTGAACGATGTTTCGGCTCTTAAGATTTCCGGTTTTTATAGGGAAATGAATAATATGGCGCAAGTGCAATATGTCTATGGAGCTTATCCGGTAGATTATATTACCTATACCAATATTGACTTTGCTACGGTAAAAGGATTGACCGTAACCTACGACCTCAGGAGGACCAATAATGTGAAGCTGATGGTTAGTTACACATTGCAGTTTGCAGACGGAACCGGTTCCGATCCGACTACGGCGTTAAGTTTGATTAGAAATAATCAGCCGAATGTGAGAAATATTTATCCATTGTCTTTCGATCAAAGACATTCGGTTGTGGCCAATGTTGATTACAGATTCCCGGGCGGTAGTAAATATAATGGCCCCAGATGGTTTGGAAAAGATGTATTTGCCAATACGGGTGCCAACTTTACCTTCCGATACGGAACAGGTACTCCTTATAGTAAAAGGGATGTTGTCTCTAACTCCTTATTGGGAGATATGAATGCAGCAAGAAAACCGTCCAGGTTTACAGTGGATATGCGAATTGATAAGAGTTTCTCAATTAATGTAGGCAAAGGAGAAGGTAAGGATAAGAAAAAACTCGATTTGAATGTTTATTTAACTGTAGAAAATTTATTTAATACTCTGAATGTACTGGATGTCTATCCTACAACCGGAAATCCGGATGATGACGGTAAGTTAGGTACTGCTCAGTTCCAACAAATCGTACAACAGCAAAATGATCCGGTTGCTTACGAAAATTATTACACCATGTATCTGCAAAGACCGTGGATGTATTCTTTGCCAAGAAGAACAAGGATAGGTGTTGTTTTGAGTTTCTAAAATATTTATAGTAATCATGAAAAAAGTGAATAATATGAAAACAAGATTTTTAACATTTATCTTGATATCGCTGATAAGCGGGTATGTTTTCGGAACTGTACCACCCGATTGGTTTCAGCATCATCATAAAAGTTTTCATACAAAAAGTTCCGGAGGTTGCGCAGCTCCTGCTTACTCCTCTGTGCTGGAAGTAAACAATGTCCGCACTACTATCCATACCGGAGGAGATATGTGGTGGGATTTGTTACAAAATCCCCGTTATGAAGTACCCAAAGGTTCGGGAAAACATTCTTTGTTTTTAGGTGGAATCTGGATTGGCGGTACCGATGTGAACGGTCAGCTAAGAGTATGTGCTGTTAGGTATAGGTCGGATGGTACGGACTATTATACCGGACCGCTAATTACGGATGGTCCCAACCGGGGTACTACTACACCGGAAGTGTGTGAACAGTATGATAGGCATTACCGGGTAAAACGGGCAGATGTTGCCAAATTCAGAACATGGATCAATGCATATTTGAACGGAACCACTGCTCAATTAGGGGATGATTTCGAAGGGTATTCTATTCCCGATGTGATATTGAATTGGCCGGCACACGGAGACGAAGCCGCAGGGTACGATCATTATTTGGCTCCGTTTTATGACAGGAATAATGACGGGTATTATAACCCTATGGACGGAGACTATCCTTATTTTGATTTGGATGGCGAATTGCCTTGCGGTACCACACCGGAAGAAAGAGTACCCAGATTGTATGGTGACGAAACCTTGTGGTGGGTGTACAATGACAGAGGGAATGTGCATAATGAAAGTAAAGGTGAAGCCATTGGTATGGAAATCAGAGCTCAGGCTTTTGCTTTTTCTACCAGTGACGAGTTGAATAATATGACTTTTTACCATTATGAACTTATTAACCGTTCTACTTATACTTTGGAAAATTGTTATTTCGGAATCAATAACGATGCAGATGTCGGTTATTATAAAGATGATTATACTGGTTGTGATGTGCTGAGAGGAATGGGTTATATGTATAACGGAGATGCCGTTGATGACGAGCCTAAAGGTTATGGAAAGCATCCTCCTGCTATAGGAATTGACTTTTTTGAAGGACCTTATCAAGATCCGGACGGAAGTGACTACGGAGCCAGTGGATTGCCTCCTGACGGTGGTGTTAATGCTTGTGACGAAAGTATCAACGGTTTGAATTTTGGAGACGGCAAACCTGACAATGAAAGATGGGGAATGCGACGCTTCGTTTATTACATTAATCTAGGAGGTTCGGGAGCTCAAAGTGATCCGGAGACTGCTACCGATTATTATAATTATTTGAGAGGTTATTGGAAAGATGGTGTGAGAATGACTTTCGGTGGAGACGGCCATAGCGGAACGGTTCCAGCCGATTTTATGTTTCCGGGTAGTCCTACAACCGACCCTTGTGGTTGGGGTACCGGAGGTGTTCAACAGGGAGATTGGAGTGAAATTACAGCGGGTAATAGTCCTGATGATAAGCGATTTGTTCAGTCTGCCGGTCCGTTTACCTTGAAACCCGGTGCGGTTAATGACTTGACGATCGGTGCTGTGTGGGCAAGAGCAAATGGAACACCATGGGAGTCGGTAATTGCTGTTCAAAGAGCGGATGATAAAGCGCAAGCCTTGTTTGAGCATTGTTTCAAAGTGGTAGATGGTCCGGATGCTCCAAGTATGAAGGTAATAGAACTGGACAGAAAATTGGTTTTCTATTTGTTTTACCAAAATCAGTCATCTAACAATTACGGAGAAAAATATGCGGAAGAAGATCCGTTTATTGTTTGTCCGTTGGATCCGAATACGGGAGAACAAACCAATTGTGATAAGATTTACCGATTTGAAGGATACAAGGTATATCAGTTGAAAGATGCTACTTGTTCCGTTAATGACATTGACGATCCGAGCAAAGCAAAATTGGTATTCCAATGTGATATTAAGAATGGGGTTTCCAGATTGGTAAACTTTGAATATGATGGAAGTTTAGGGTATGATGTGCCCAAAGAAATGGTAAATGGAGCCGATGAAGGATTACAACACTCATTTGTGATTACCCAAGATGCGTTTGCTACGGGAGACAAACGGTTGGTAAATCATAAGCAATATTATTTTGTGGCAGTGGCTTATGCTTACAATGAATATAAAAAATACGATCCGACCGATCCGCAAGCTTTGGATGGACAAAAGAAACCTTATCTACAAGGAAGGAAAGGAGAAGGTGGCGATCAAATCAAAGTATATGCCGTAATGCCTCATAAAACCGAAAATACGCAAGACGGAACCATATTACAAAGTGCTTACGGCAACAAACCTCCTATTGTGCAAATAGAAGGCCATGGTAATGGAGTGAATTACATTGATTTGGATGATAAGACCGAAAAGCAAATATTAAACTTGAATCCGGGTGAAAAATTGGATGAAATAGCCTATAAAAAAGGATATGGTCCGATTGATGTAAAAGTGGTGGATCCGATTCATTTGCAAGGAAAAGATTTCGTATTGAAATTTGACAGTACCAAGACAACGGGACCATCTGTGTATAGTGGATTTATCAATGATGTTTACGACCAGAATGCCATTTCGAAATGGTATGTGGAAGTATTGGATGATAATCGTACTATTTGGAGTGATCAATGGATAGGATTTGCACCGAACGAATATTTATTACCGGATTACGGAATTTCTATCAATATTTATCAGGTGTCGCCTCCGGGCAGAAAGATTTCTACGACTGCTTTGGGGTATGCTCCGAATCCTGAGAAACACGGATTTTTGGCGGCAAGTATGACTTTTTCCGATGTGAGCAAACCGTGGCTTAGTTTTGTACCCGATCAAGATGGAAAAACTCCATTGAATTGGATTCGGGCAGGTACGCATCAGGAAAATACGGGTGACCATTCGCCTTATGATGACTTGATAGCCGGAACCGATTGGTATGATCCAAACGAAGATTACGAAGATATTTTAGGCGGTACATGGGCTCCCGGTTTTATAACGGCAACGGATCAATATGTAAGTTTCTTACATTATGGGGTGCGTCCGGATAAAGCCAGAACCTTGTATGAACAAAACGGAGTAAAACTCCAATATAGCTTACCGAGTATCGATTTTGTGATTACCAAAGACAAGAGTAAATGGACCAGATGTCCTGTGGTGGAAGAATGCGAATACGATACGATAAACGGACAAGTGGTTGCCGGTCTGAGTGAAGGAAGAGCTTTGAAATACCATTTGCGTAAACATGCGTCTGTTGATAAAAACGGTAGAACCGATAATATCGGAGATCCGAATAATCCCAAATATTCCAACTTCATAGCGGATAGCGGTATGGGATGGTTCCCAGGGTATGCGATAGATGTGGAAAGCGGCATCCGGCTGAACATTATCTTCGGTGAAGATAGTAAGTATCCCGGACAAAACGGTAGGGATATGATATGGAATCCAACCAGTGATATGTTTAGTAATTTGTATTGGAATACGGGAGGTAATGACGGAGATGTATATTTTGGTGGAAAGCACTTTATTTATGTAATTTCGAGACCTTATTTTGATGAGTCGAATTCCTACTATGTTCCGGAATACGATTATGGAAAAGCTATTCATGATAAGCTGGCAACGAACAATGAAACCCGAATAGCCGAAGTATTTGCCAATGCGGCATGGATAAGTATTCCTATATTGAATCCTAACTTTGAGGAAACTACAAGCAGTAGCGATCCTTATTCGTTCATCAAGAGCGATGTTCGAATAAAGATTCGTATGCAAAATCCGTATCGTGTAGGAGTGGAAGCTTATGCCAAGAGCAATCCTAAAAACGGTAACAGGCCGATGTACTTCTTTACGACCAAAGGCATGGAAGCCATTACCAATGATTTGGCGACTGCACAAGATGCGTTGGATTTAATCAGAGTTGTGCCAAATCCTTATTATGGTTATTCGGAATATGAAACAAGTGCTGTGGATAATCGCGTAAGGATTATCAATTTGCCGAAAAAATGTACCATATCCATATACAATGTGAGCGGTACATTAATTAGGCGTTATAAGAAAGATAGCGAACAAACTTATCAAGACTGGGATTTGAAAAATGAGTATGGTATTACCGTAGCCAGTGGTGTGTATATTATACACATTGACGCACCCGGTATAGGTGAAAAAGTAGTTAAATGGTTCGGAGCCATGAGACCTATGGACTTGATTGGTTATTAAAAGGTTTAATCTTAATAAATTGAATTATGAAAAAAATATTGAGTTTAGTTGTTCTGATTTCAACCTTGGCAACTTCCTTCGTACAAGCTGGGAATGACCAACGAAGGGGACAAGCTGGTGCTTCGGAATTGTTGATAAATCCGTGGTCAAGGAGTTCCGGATTTGGCGGAGCAAACAGTGCTATTGCCAGAGGTGTGGAAGCGATGCATTTGAATGTGGCCGGTATTGCCTTTACAAAGGCTACCGAATTACAATTTACCCATACCAAGTGGCTGGTTGGAACAGATATATCCATTTATTCTTTCGGTTTGGCTCAAAAAGTGGGAGAAACTGGAGTATTGGGATTGGCCTTAACAAGTGTGGATTATGGGGAAATCCCTATTACAACCGTTGATGTGCCGGAAGGTGATTTGGGAACATTCAGGCCGACCAATACCATCATCAATATTGCTTATGCAAAAGAATTTAGTAACAGTATTTATGGTGGTGCGAATATTAAAATTGTAAATGAAGCTATACCTGATTTGAAAGCCAGTGGAGTAGCTATTGATGCCGGTATTCAATATGTGACGGGTATTGGAAAGAATAAACAATTGGGCAAGAAAAACGATGACAATCTAGTATTTGGCATTTCTATGAAGAATTGGGGACCTCCTATGGCATTCAGGGGCGATGGGATGTCTATCAGAGCAACGCTTCCGGATGGTAAAACGCTAACCCTTGAACAACGTTCGCAACGATTTGAATTACCTTCGTTGATTAAAATAGGCGGTGCTTATATCTTAACCTTCCAGCAAGAAGTGGATACCGTAGAAGAAACCGTAAAAAGATTGCAATATCTGACGGTAGCGGCTACTTTTACCTCAAATGCATTTACCAAAGACCGTTACCATTTCGGACTGGAATACAGTTATAAGGACTTAATTATGATAAGAGCCGGCTACTTTTATGAAAAAGGATTGTTGGATTATGAAACCAGAACAACGGTATTTACCGGTCCTTCTGCCGGGGTGTCTATCAATATCCCGTTGAACAAAGAGAAAGGTTCCGTGTTTACGCTTGAGTATTCTTACAGAGATACGAATCCTTTCAATGGTGTACATTCAATTGGAGCCCGGGTTACTTTGTAAAGAACGATAAGATTGTCCGTATAAATTGACAGCTCAAATAGGTCTTTCCCTGTTTGGGCTGTTTTTTTACAGTTGAATTATTGGTTGGCTATTAACATAAGAAGGCGATGTTGAAGTTTTTTAACGATTTTTTGAGTGGTTTGGTTTATTTTTTTCGGGCA
>CAYMVE010000122.1:0-6492 GCA_964393715.1 uncultured Bacteroidales bacterium
CAAAGGTTTGGATATGTGGGAAACCGCTCCAATTAGATTATCCGATACCAGAATCATTGGCACAACCAATGATTATTCCAAAACAGCCAATTCGGATGTTGTAGTAATCACATCGGGCGTTCCGCGTAAACCGGGACAAAGTCGCGACGACCTAATTTCCATCAACGCCAACATCGTAAAAACCGTAACGGAAAATGCCGTAAAATACTCTCCGGATGCAATTATTCTAGTGGTATCCAATCCGCTGGATGTAATGACTTATGCCGCATCACTGGCTTCGAAAAAACCACACAACAAAGTGTTTGGGATGGCAGGAGTTCTCGACACGGCCAGATACAGAGCCTTTATTGCGGAAGCACTCAATGTAAGCGTAAAAGATATTCAGGCATTGCTTATGGGCGGACACGGCGATACCATGGTTCCGCTACCAAGATATACCACAATCGGCGGCATACCGCTTACCCAACTGATGGACAAAGAAACCATCGATAAAATAATCGTAAGAACCCAAAAAGGCGGTGGAGAAATCGTAAACCTGCTCGGCACCTCAGCATGGTATGCTCCCGGAAACGCCGTAGCACAAATGGTAGAAGCAATCATCAAAGACCAAAAACGCATATTGCCGGCTTGTGCATATCTTGACGGAGAATACGGATTGAAAGATGTATATCTCGGCGTACCCGTAAAACTGGGAAAAAACGGTATAGAAGAAATTATCGAAATAGAACTTAATGAAGAAGAAAGAGCCAGCTTGATAAAATCATACAATGCCGTAAAAGAAGTAATGGGCGTATTGGATAGCATGAACCTATTCTAAAACGCATCAATTCTTATCAACAAAAAGGGACGTCATCGGCGTCCCTTTTTTAGTTATTCCTCTTTTTTTACCCGTATCCGTTTTTGCTTCTTTTTGAAAATCCTTTTGTACCACGGTTCTTTCTTATGATGCATCGCCCGTTCCGCTTTTCTTTTGTGCTTCTTCATCCGTTTGTACACCTTATCCCCCCCTTCCTGAACATATTCCTTGTCTTTATTGTAATGTTTCCAGTATTTTTTTCTGGCTTTTTTATATTCTTTCAAATGTTTTTTCTTCTTTTTATCGTCTTTTCTTTTGGCTTTTCGTGCCGCTTTCCCCGCTTTGTCAGAATGAAACAACCGTCGCAAAGAAATCAGATGCTTACGTTCTTTCGGAGGATGTTCATCTATGGAATATTTTTTTTGTTGCCCGTTAGCAACAACCGTAGCCAAAATCATTACCAAAAGAAACAGAATCTTTTTTAACTTACCACCTATCATTACACTCAAAACCATTAAATTTGTATTTCAAAACAAAGGTACAAAAATGAAACCAACTTCCGTAATAAAAACCCTAACTTTAACAATATTGTTATTATCGGTTTCCGCCACTTCTTGTAACAAAGATAACGAAAAACCGGTACCCGAAGTCTATGTTGATTTTTACATAAACATAAACGACCCTCAATTTTACGACTTACAATCGATAGGAGGACATGTATATGTAACCGGAGGTGTAGCCGGCATTTTCATTTACAGAGAAAGTGAAACAACATTTCTGGCTTTCGACAGATGTTGCACCTACAATGTAGATAAAAGATGCAGTGTACAATTGGATACCGCAACCAACCAAAAATTGATTTGTCCCACTTGCAAATCCGAATATTCCATAACAAACGGAACCGTACTAAAAACCCCGGCAAAACAACCGTTAAAACAATATCAAACCTCTTTTGATGGTGAAAAAGTACATGTATTCAACAATTTTTAACCCACAAAAGCGTTATTATGCTTAAACCTGCATTAAAAATCATGAAAAAATTCTTAGTCATTGCGTTTTTACTTCTAAATCAACATATTCAGTCACAAATTCCGTTATATACTTGGCGTGATCATTTCTCGTATTTCCTTCCCAAAGATGTTGCTTTTGCCAATGATGAAATATTCATTCTTACGGAAAACGGATTGGTAATCACAGACTACGACTTTTCGTACGAAAAAAAAATGTCAAAAGTAACAGGCCTTTCGGACATAGGCTTATCGGCCATAGCCTACTCCGACAAAACAAAACTACTCATTATAGGTTACGGCAACGGAAACATCGACATAAAAGAAGGAGCAACCATCTACAACATTCCGGATATAAAATTACACCAAATGTACGGACTAAAAGGCATAAACAAAATTTTTCCGTACAAAGAATTTGCCTACTTGGCCTGTGGGTTCGGCATTGCAAAACTGGATCTTGTCCACAAAGTCATTCTTGAAACTTACTACATAGGCGACAATTCCACCTACCTTAATGTTAAAGATCTGAAAATAGTAAACGATACCATTTACGCTGCTACCGAAAACGGTATTTATATGGCCCCTTTACACACCAACCTATTGGACTACCACAACTGGAAAAACATTGCTTCTACCATAAATTTCATCAACGACTTTAAAGCCATCGATGTCAAATACTCCAAAGTATTTGCCATATCGGAACCTTCCGTAACCTTTGATAATAAAAATCTGCTGTTTGAAATTACTCCTACGGATAGTACTTATCATATGTGCGACACCAGTGGATACACACACATGTACGGTTTTGTAAGAGGGGCAGACACCTTGGGAATAATGGAAGATACCGCCATAGCATTTTATGACTCCCTCTGCAACAAGACACTCTATTGGAGTTATGAAGGAGAAAACTATAACAGAGGCATAACCGCAACTTTCATGGTAAAAAAAGACGGATATTATTGGTTCAATGATACCGAATGGCGTTTTCTGGTAAGAACAAACCGGGAAAATCATACCTATAAAAGACTTAACATCAATACCCCCATATTCAATGCGGCATTCGATCTGGAAGTAAAAGACGATAAAGTATGGGCCACTTATGGAGGTTACCAACCCAGTTCCCTGAACATGTGGCGTAGATTTAAATATTGGTACAGAGATTCGGCAAAGGTTTATAACTACATCAATTGGGAAATTCTGGATGCCACAAACATAGAAATTGATCCGGAAGACGACACCCATTTTTTTATAGGCTCATGGAATTACGGACTTTTGGAATTTAGAAACAAGCAACTTGTACAGCGTTATACTTCGGATAACTCCTCCCTTATAGGTGCCAACAATACATCGTACATCAGAATTCCCGATATGGCTTACGACTCCGAAGGGAATTTATGGGTATTGAACTTTCAAACCAATAACTCGCTATCCGTTTTTACCAAAGACGGTGTATGGAAAAATTTTGTAGTGGGCGAATTTGGTAAAGAACCGGAAAAAATCATAATAACCCAAACAGGAAAAATCTGGATTTTACTGGCTCGTTACGGAGGTATAGTCGTATATGATCCCGGAGAAAACATACTGGATGCCTCGGATGACCGGGTAAAAAAATTAGTAATAAAAGATGAAGTAGGAGGTATCATAAACGCAAACACCGTTTCTATTGCCGAAGATCGTGAAGGTACAATATGGGTAGGTACCACCGAAGGAGTACTGACATTTTACAATCCCGACGATGTATTTGACGACCCCGATTTTCATGCGGAAAGAATCATATTGGAAATTGGTGACGGCATCGGTCAATACCTTATGAAATACGAAACCGTAACTTCAATTGCCATAGACGGAGCAAACAGAAAATGGTTTGGTACGGCAAGTTCAGGGGCTTATATGATGAATCCCTCCTGTACAAGGGAATTATTGCATTTTACCACTACCAACAGTCCCTTACCTTCAAATAGAATAAATAAAATTGAAATAGACGAAATAAACGGAGAGGTATATTTTTCCACAAACAAAGGCATAGTATCGTTCAAAAACGACGCAACCGAAGCAAAGCCTTACTTTGACCATCCCTATGTATATCCCAACCCCGTAAAACCGGGCTATAAAGGTTATATCACCTTTACAGGACTAGCTCAAGATGTGGATGTAAAAATAACGGACATCGCAGGTAACATAGTTTATCAAACTAAAGCACGTGGAGGTACAGCCGTTTGGAATGGTAAAAATTTTTCCGGCCAGCATGTAAAATCGGGGATTTATCTGGCTTTTTGCTCCGACGAAAGTGGAAAAGTTACCGCCGTACTTAAAGTGCTAATAATAAATTAAATCTACTATTACGAACCTCTCTTTTTCGGATTCCAACACAACCACTTTTTTGCACATCAAACTGCAACAAACAAAAAAAGCTGCCCGAAGGCAGCCTTTTTTTTATCACTACTTTTTTTATTACACTTCCACATTAATCTTGTAAGCTTCGGCAAGTCTCTTGTAGTACTTCCATCTCCATTGAGCATCTTCAAGAGCTTGCTTAAACATAGCTTCCGCTTTTTCCGGGAAGGTTCTCTTAAGAGCGGTATATCGGACTTCTCCGCTAAGGAAGTCTTCAAATTTACTCCAATCGGGTTCTTTGCTATCCAGTGTGAACGGATTCTTTCCTTTGGCTTCCAGCATTGGATTATACCTGTACAAGGTCCAATAACCTGCTTCTACAGCCAATTTTTCTTCCGCTTGGGCTTTGCCCATTCCTTTACGCAAGCCATGAGCAATACAGGTAGAATAGGCAATGATTAAAGAAGGACCTTTATATTCTTCGGCTTCTTTTATGGCTTTGAACAATTGATTTTGGTTGGCACCCATTGCCACCTGAGCCACATATACATAGCCATAAGTCATTGCCAAAGCACCCAAGTCTTTCTTTCGGATAGGTTTACCTGCCGCAGCAAATTTGGCAACTTGTCCGGTTTGCGAAGCTTTGGATGCCTGACCTCCGGTATTTGAATATACTTCGGTATCGAGTACCAACAGATTCACATCTTCACCGGAAGCAATCACATGGTCCAATCCTCCGTAGCCAATATCGTAAGCCCAACCGTCACCTCCAATAATCCACACGGATTTCTTAACAAGGTAATCTTTCAATGACAATATATCTTCTGCAATCGGATGATTTTCGTTTTCCAATGCTTTTATTACCTTTTCACTAGCTTCTTTGGATTTTTCCCCATCGTGGAAAGTATCTATCCATTCTTTAAAGGCCGCTTGGGTTTCCGGTTTTACTTCATTCATGTGTTCTTCCATCTTACCCATGATCCTTTCCCGGAGCTTTCCTACGGCCAAAGCCATACCGAATCCGTATTCGGCATTGTCTTCAAACAGCGAATTGGCCCATGCCGGACCTTTTTTGCTAATGGCATGATAAGTGTATGGTGTAGAAGGTGCCGAACCGCCGTAAATAGAAGAACAACCGGTTGCATTGGCAATCATCATCCTTTCACCGTACAACTGGGTTACCAACTTGATATAAGGTGTTTCACCACATCCTGCACAGGCACCGGAAAATTCAAACAGCGGTTGTGCAAACTGTGAATTCTTTACCGACTTGTCTTTGGGTACCACATTTTCCTTGTAGCCCACATTATGATGCAAGTAGTCCCAATTTTCCGCTTCGTGCATTTGTTCTTCGAGCGGCTTCATTTCCAAAGCATCGGTAGGACATACATCCGTACAAACTTCACAGCCGGTACAATCCAATACGCTGACCTGGATTCTGTACTGTAATCCGCCAAATTGTTTTTCCGGCTTAGCGACAATGGTATCAATAGATTGCGGTGCATTTTTCAATTCGTCTTCATCCAACAAGAACGGTCTGATTGCAGCATGCGGACACGAATAAGCACACAAGTTACATTGGATACATGCATCTGCTTTCCATTCCGGAACGGCTACGGCTACACCGCGTTTTTCATATTGAGCAGTTCCGGCCGGGAAAGTACCGTCTTCTCTACCTACGAATGTACTTACCGGCAAATCGTCTCCTTTGAGAGCATTTATCGGATCCACTACTTTTTTAATAAATTCGGGCACATCTTCTCTTTCATTCTGCATTGCCGGCACCTCAATATTCTTCCATTCTTCCGGCACTTCTACTTTATGTACTTCTTTACCGCCTCTTTCTATTGCGGCAATATTCATGTTTACAATTTCGTCCCCTTTCTTGCTAAATGTCTTCACTACGGCATCTTTCATTTCCTTTTCGGCCAATTCATAAGGTATTACATTGGCTATCTTAAAGAATGCCGCTTGCATTATGGTATTGGTGCGGTTGCCCAATCCTATTTCTTTGGCTATTTCGGTAGCGTTAATGATGTAAAAATTGATTTGGTTTTCCGCCAGATATTTTTTCATGGCAGGCGGAAGATGTTTTTTGGTTTCTTCTTCGTCCCAAATCGAATTCAGAAGGAAGGTTCCTCCCGGCTTCAAACCTTTGAGCATATCATATTTGAGCAAATAAGCAGGTACATGACATGCCACAAAATCCGGAGTATTCACCAAATAGGTAGAACGAATCGGCTTATCTCCAAAACGCAAGTGCGATACCGTTACACCACCGGATTTTTTGGAATCGTAAGCAAAATAGGCTTGCACATATTTTTCGGTAGTATGGCCAATAATTTTTATGGAATT
>CAYMVE010000123.1:0-6487 GCA_964393715.1 uncultured Bacteroidales bacterium
ATATGGAAGGAATCTTACAAGTGTGTATAAACTCAAAAATTCGTAATAATCATGAAAAATATAGTATTATTCGGACCTCCGGGTGCCGGCAAAGGTACTCAAGCCAAAAGGATTGTGGAAAAATACGGTTTTGTGCATTTGTCTACCGGTGACATGTTTCGAAATGAATTGAAAAACAATACCGAAGTAGGTCAGAAGGCCAGGGCTTATATGGACAAAGGAGAATTGGTGCCGGATGCTATCATTTTGGAAATGGTAGAAAACTTTGTCAAAAGAAACATGAACGACAAAGGATTTATTTTTGACGGGTTTCCGCGTACGCTGCCACAAGCCGAGGGATTGGACGATATGATAAAGAAAATTGATACGGCCATAAACGGTATGATAGAAATTGTGGTAAACGATGAGGAAATTATAAGCCGACTGCAAAAAAGGGCGGAAATTGAAGGAAGAGACGATGATAAAAACGAGGAAATAATAAAAAATCGTATCCAAGTTTACAACAGAGAAAAAGATAGTGTAAAAGAATACTATCAAGCCCAAAACAAATATTATCAAATAAATGGAATGGGCTCCATAGACGAAATTTTCGAAAAGCTGTGCCGAATAATAGATCAAATCTGAAAATTCATTATCTTTGAAAGGCGGATGTGCTCCGTCTTTCTTTTGTTATTCTCAAAAAAGATTATATGGAAGTTACGCTGGAAGATGTTTTTAAAATAACGCAGGCTCTAAAAGAATATTCCAATTATGATTTGACCGACTACTCGGAAAAATCCCTAAAACGACGAATAGAAAGAATTACGATGGAATATAAAATGAATCCAACTTCTATCATTCACCGTGTAAAAAATGATAAAAATTTTGCCAAAAAACTCGTAAACGATATTACGGTAAATACTACGGAATTGTTTCGTGACCCGCCCATTTGGTATTCATTAAGATATGATATTTACCCTAAGTTGCAATCTCATGCTAAAATCAGCATTTGGCATGCAGGTTGCTCCACAGGACAAGAAGTGTATTCCAACCTGATATTGTTGGCGGAACTCGGTATGCTCGAAAAAGCCATAGTATTTGCAACCGACATCAACGATACGGTTATTGAAAAAGCCAAAAAGGGAGAGTACAATTACAGGCTGAACTTTGAATATCTGAACAATTTTGATATGGTCATAAACAAACATCCTCTTAACTATGAAATTAATCGCGGCATCGATTACCGGAAATACTTTGACATCGACCGTAAAAAAGATTTACTCAGGGTAAAAGATTTTATCAGAAAAATACCCATGTTCAGGGCACACGATTTGGTAAACGGCGAAAAAGAATTTTTTACTAAGTTTGATATAATATTTTGCAGGAATGTATTGATTTATTTCAATTTCCCATTACAAAAAAAAGTGCTCAAAATGTTCCGTCAAAACATGAACAAAGGCGGTTATCTCATTCTCGGCTACCATGAAAGCATAATAGAACCTTTGGAGTTAGGGTTTGAAAAGTGCTCCAATTATTATGTAGCCATATAATTTTTGCTTTCTGTTTTTCTTTGTTACCTTTGCTGCAAAAAAGAATGAACGATATACTTACTCCGTTTGAAGCCTTTTCAGCCGAACTTAACCGGCTGACTGCCGGACGAGAAGGGAAATTCGTAAGCCAGCAGGAGTTCAAAAGCATACTTGACAATGCTTATTACGAAAATCCGTGGTTTACTCCGGACAATACGATAACAGCCTTACAACATTTGGCCTACCTTACTACTCGTGAAAATATGGAAAAATGGTTGTCCGGTTACCTCATAAAACAGGCCGGCAAAAAGATCCTGACTGTAATGGCCGGCAATATCCCGCTGGTAGGATTTCATGATATGCTTGCGGTGTTGGCATCGGGCAATGTGTTTATTGGCAAAATGTCGTCAAAGGACAGGATATTGCCCCGGTTTGTGAGAGATTTGCTGATAGCCATCGACCGGATGTTTCTCGATAAAATCATATTAACCGAAGAAACCGTAAAAGACTTTGATGCGGTAATTGCTACCGGTTCCGACAATTCGGCAAAGTATTTCGAAAAATATTTCGGCTCCTATCCTCATATTATACGAAAAAGCCGTGCATCAATAGCTATCATAACCGGCAACGAAACGGAAAAAGAGCTCAAAGCCTTGGCTCATGACATGTTCTTGTATTTCGGATTGGGATGTAGAAACATTTCCAAAATATACTTTCCGGAAGGGTACAACCTCAACCGTTTTATTGATGCAATGAGTCAAACGCAATATTCTTCCATGCTCAATCACAACAAATATGCAAACAATTACGATTACCACAAAGCGATATATTTAATGAACAAAATACCGTTTTTAGACGGTAATTTCTTCCTTTTGAAAGAGGATGCTGGGATTATGTCGCCGGTAGCCGTTATATTCTATGAATATTACCGGAAGACGGATAATTTTGATATTAAATTGTTACCTTTGAAAGATAAAATTCAGGTATTAATCACATCCGGCCATTTTGGTAAGGCCCAATTTCCGGAGTTAACCGATTATGCCGATGGGGTTGATGTGATGGAATTTTTGATAAATTTGTAAAAAAAGAAAAAGTATGCTATACCTGTTCAAAATGCTTTATCCGCAAGATGAGGAATTTGAAATGGATATCGCGGTCAAAGGCAATCAAACCTTGTGGGACCTCCATGTGGCTATCAGAGACAAATTGAATTTTAAGCCAGATGAGCCAGCGTCTTTCTTAATGGTTTCCGACAAGGATTGGTCCATAAGAAAAGAATACCCGTCCGTAAATTTTGAAGATCCGACGCAAGATGTTCCCATGAAAAACATTACCATTGCAGATGTGGTAGGGCGCGCCAAACAAAAGTTGTTATACCTTTTCGACATGTTCAGCGAAAGATACTTCGTGTTGGATTTTGTTTCTACTGCGGACGAAGAAAAAGATTTGGAATATCCGGTGTTTTTTAACGAGAAGGGCAAAATTCCCGATCAAACATTTTATGACTTTGATTTGGGAGACAACGGAGAAGAAGACGAAGACGAATTTGGATTTAATGATGATGACATGTACGGATTGGACGAAAACGATTTGTATTGATGCTGAAAATATTGCATTACAGAAACAAGTGTTTGGGCTGTGCCTATTGTGTTGAGGTGGCACCTGCATTGTTTGAAGTAAATGCTACCGACGGCAAAGTGGATCTGATAGGAGCTCGTGAAAAAAACGGCGTGCAAAGTGCCGATGTGAATGAGGTTTTTATATCCGAAGCCGAAGAAGCTGTTACGGTATGTCCGGCAAAAATCATAGAAGTGAGAAAATAATGAATCCTATTATCAAAGTTATAAACCTGAAAAAATTTTACCGGTTGGGCACACAAATTATCAAAGCCTTGAAAGGGGTCACATTGGAAATCTTCCCCAACGAATATGTAGCCATTATGGGCGCCAGCGGTTCCGGCAAATCGACCTTTATGAATATACTGGGATGTCTGGACACCCCCACAGAAGGCCAATATTTCCTAAACAATAACAATGTATCCGAACTCCAAGAAGATAAATTGGCCGAAATACGGAACAAAGAAATAGGTTTTGTGTTCCAAACATTCAACTTGCTACCCAAATACAACGCTCTGGAAAATGTAGCCTTACCTCTGGTATATGCAGGCATCAAAAAGAGAGAACGTCTCGAAAAAGCCGCTTACATGTTGGAACTGGTAGGACTGAAAGACCGGATGCATCACAAACCCAACGAACTCTCCGGCGGACAAAGACAAAGGGTAGCCATTGCACGGGCTATGGTAAACCGGCCTTCTATCATACTTGCCGATGAGCCAACCGGTAATCTGGATTCTCAAACATCGGAGGAAATCATGACATTGTTTAAAAACATACATTCCCAAGGAAACACTATCATTCTGGTAACTCATGAACCCGATATCGCTTTGTATGCACAAAGAATTATACGGTTGAAAGACGGTTTGATAGAAGAAGACATAAAAAACAATCTCCATGAAAAAATACAAAGTTTACACTAAAACGGGTGATGCCGGCACCACTTCCTTGCTGGGCGGAGTAAGGGTGGAAAAAAATCATCCGCGTATTGAAGCATACGGTACACTCGACGAATTGAATGTGTATTTGGGAGCTATACGAGATTTTGACATCGAGGATTCACTAAAAGAAGACATTGTAACCATCCAACGGGCTTTGATGAAAATAAGCTCCGTGCTTGCCGCTGCAAAAATCGATTCCGAAAAAATAAAACCATTAATTCCCACACAAAAAGATATTGAATATTTAGAAAAAAAAATCGATGAAATGGAAGAAAATTTACCTCCGTTGAAATATTTCGTAATACCCGGAGGTAATGCTATCGTCACGGCTTGCCATAAAGCAAGGGTAACATGCCGCCGAGCAGAAAGAAATGTAGTAGCGCTAACTTCAATTTTCCAAGTACCCGTAATAATCATAACTTACCTCAACCGCCTGTCCGATTACTTGTTCGTTCTCGGACGCAAAATTGCCAATAACAACGGATTTATGGAAACGCCTTGGGTACCGTAAATTTTCAAAAACAAATTTATTTAATTTATTACTTTTGTACCAAATAACTGAAAACAATAATAATTATGGACATAGATTTAATCGCTGTAAAACAAAAGGCCTTGCAATGGACCAGCAACGAGTTTGACGAAGAAACCCGTAAACAAGTCAAATACCTGCTGGAAAATGACGAAAAAGAACTAATAGATGCTTTTTACAAAGATTTGGAATTCGGCACGGGAGGATTACGGGGGATAATGGGCGTAGGAACCAACCGCATGAACATATACACGGTAGGTATGGCTACACAAGGCCTGGCTAATTATCTGAAAAAAAACTTTTCCGGACAAGAAATAAAAGTAGCCATAGCTTACGACAGCCGCAACAATAGCAAGCTGTTTGCCAACACTGCCGCGGAAATTTTGAGTGCCAACGGAATAAAAGTTTTTATCTTTGATGATATACGGCCTACTCCCGAACTGTCTTTTGCTATAAGACATTTGCAATGTCAAAGCGGTATAGTAATCACCGCCTCACACAACCCTAAAGAATACAACGGCTATAAAGTTTATTGGGAAGACGGAGGCCAAATAGTACCTCCACATGACAAAAACATTATAAATGAAGTAAAAAGTATCAAATCCGTTTCGCAAATAAACTTCGCTGCCAACCATAACCTCATAAATACCATAGGAAACGACATTGACAAAGCCTATCTCGAAGCTATTCAAACACTTGCTTTACACCCGAAAACAGAAAAAAAACTGAAAATAGTTTATACTCCTATTCACGGAACCGGCATAAAACTAATGCCAGAGGCACTTCATACTTTCGGATTTGAAAATATAATTACGGAACCGTCGCAATCTATCCCCGACGGAAATTTCCCGACGGTAAAATCTCCGAATCCCGAAAATCCGGAAGCATTGCAATTGGCTATTGAATTGGCTACCAGAGAAGGAGCCGATTTGGTGCTTGCTACCGATCCGGATGCCGACCGTGTAGCTGCTGCTGTCAAGGTAGGGGGAAACTTTGAGTTGCTAAACGGAAACCAAATAGCTTCTTTGCTTACCTATTATATCTTGAAACACAAAAAAGACTTGAAATCTACCGATTTTATTGTCAAGACCATTGTAACAACCGATTTGTTATGCGACATTGCCGAATCATTTTGCGTACGGTGTATAGAAGTGCTTACCGGCTTTAAATATATTGCCGCAGTGATACGGGAAAATGAAGGCAAGCAACGATTTATATGCGGAGGCGAAGAAAGTTTCGGTTTTTTGGCAGGAGATTATGCCCGGGACAAAGATGCTGTTGCTACGGGAGCCCTTCTTGCTGAAATGGCCAATTGGGCCAAATCAGAAGGTAAAACCTTAATAGATGTACTGGATGATATTTATTCGGAATATGCTTTATATGCCGAGCATTTGATTAACATAGTGAAAAAAGGTGTGGAAGGTGCTGCCGAGATAAAAGCCATGATGGAAAAATTCCGAAAAGAATATTTGAATCCGGAAGGGCTGAGGCTCATAAAAGTATTTGATTATAAAGATAAAACGATACGAGATGTGGCTACCGGAACCACAAAACCTTTATTGGGATTTCCCGAATCCGATGTGCTGCAATTTCTATACGAAGACGGCACGAAAATATCCGTAAGACCTTCGGGAACAGAGCCCAAGATAAAGTTTTATATCAGTGTTAAGTCAGATGAAGGACCAGTAGCCAAAAATGAATTGAAAAAGAGAATACAACAACTTACTGCATTCATTAACAAAGAGACCAATCTATAAGCAACCTTCTTAGCAAGAATGCGTTCTTATACAGTCAATCCGTTCACGGAAAGCCGTTCCATCGCCGTTGCATGAGGATGCAACGGAGGAAAGTCCGGACAGCAACGGGCGCCGCACTCCCGAAACGGGAGTTGTCCGT
>CAYMVE010000124.1:0-6388 GCA_964393715.1 uncultured Bacteroidales bacterium
AATATGTAGTAGATGTTTCCTTTCCGGATATCACCGTAACTTCCACAACCGATGTATCATGTAACAATGGAAACGATGGCAGTATCGATGTAACGGTATCGGGCGGAACAACTCCTTTTACTTTCCATTGGAACGGCCCCAACGGATACAGTTCCACAAATGAAGATATCACAGGAATCTATGCCGGCACTTACCAAGTAACCATAACCGATGCCAACGGATGTACCGCCTCTACTGCAGCCACCATATATCAACCCACCCAGTTGGAAATGACATCAACGATAACACACGAACAATGTCCCGGGTATGCCAACGGCAGTATCGATATATCCGTATCCGGCGGAACACCACCCTATTCTTATTCGTGGAGCAACGGAAACACCTCCGAAGATATTACCGGACTTTCACAAGGTGTCTATTATGTTACGGTTACAGATAACAACAACTGTCAAATCACCAACTATTTTCAAGTAAACACTTTATACCCGACTCCCACCTCCTATTTCTCGGTAGATAGCGTATGGTGCTATATGGATACCACTTCCGTAGAATATAACGGAAGTGCCTCTTCAAATGCCAATTTCCACTGGATATTTCAAAACGCCAATGTCATATCCGGAACGGGGATAGGCCCTTATCAAATGAATTGGGTTACTCCTGGAGTTTATAATTTGTCGTTATGGGTAGAAGAAAATGGCTGTGTTTCGGATACAACCCAAGCTACCGTATATAATCCTCCTCCGTTAGAAGGAGAACTCACCGGAACCGATTTGAATTGCTATCAAGATAACACTGGACAAATAGAAACAACCGTATCAGGTGGAAGCCCCCCTTATTCTTTTGTTTGGAACAGCGGACAAACATCACAAAACTTAACCGATATACCCGCAGGCAACTATTTTGTAACTATTGCCGACTCCAAAAACTGTATGATACACCTGAACACGGTAGTTTCCCAGCCGGAAGAATTAATCGTATCGGTACCGGATAGTCTTGACCTTTGCAATGGACAACCCATTACAATAGTTTCACAAGTAACCGGTGGAGTAACCCCTTATTCCTACAACTGGTCAACCGGACATACCTATCCGTCCATCACTTTCTCACCCACAGTGGATACTACGGTATATTTAACAGTTACCGACCAACACGGATGTTTTCGAACAGTTCACACATACATAGATGTCTCGGCACCATTACAAATGCAACTAATGGTTTCCAACGATTCCGTTTGCAAAGGAGACAAGATAATGCTGAGTGTCATACTATATGATGGTGCAGGTGGCCCGTATTTGATAACCAACAACGGACAAACTATTACACCTCCGGAAATTGTTACAATTTATAATGACACTACTTTTATCATCTCAGCATCCGATGTCTGCGGATCCACAGCAATAGACTCCATAAGTACCGCCGTTTATCCTATGCCCATAGTACATTTTGTTGCCGATACGATTGCAGGATGTCAGCCTTTTACTGTAAATTTTAATGTAACGGAAGGCGCCTCTCAACTTACCAATTACATATGGAATTTCGGTGATAATGATAATATCAACCTTTCATTAGGTGCTAATCCGGAACATACTTACAACGATGACGGCATATATACCGTTTCGCTAATGTACACAACCGATAAGGGGTGTAAAGATACCGTAACCCTATACGATATGATTACGGTGTATAAAAAACCTGTGGCCGAATTTGATTATAAACCGGAAGTTGCCACCATAACTGATCCGGTAATCGATTTCATAAATTCTTCATTGTTTAATGTGCTTAATTTTTGGAGTTTCGGTGACGGAGACAGTTCCATCCAAATAAATCCGAGACACCGATATCCGAATCTGGTTCACAATTATACCGCAACTCTAATTGTAGAAACGGAACACGGTTGTAAAGACACTGCCGTAACTATAATCGAAATCCAAGATGTAAACGCATTTTATGCCCCCACCGCTTTTACTCCGGATAATGACGGCATAAACGAGTTATTCCATGTTATTATCCGAAACATCGATACTACCAAGGCTTTTATGCTTAGCGTATTTGACAGATGGGGCGAACTTATTTGGACCACGGATAAATATGATCCCGAAAATCCGGCTCGTTACGGATGGGACGGAACTGCCAAAAACGGTACACAAAAAGCACCTCCGGATACTTATATATGGCATTGCTATTACTACACCAAAGACGGAAACAAGCAAGAAAAAGCAGGAAACATATTGCTTATAAGGTAGTCTGCATAGACCGTATTATCATGCCAGCTTCCGGACCGGTATTAAAAAGCATATCCAGAATGGAAAGCTCCGGATAGAATGATTTTCCGGCCGGGTCGTAAAGTTGATAGTAAGGGGTTGGGATATAATCCGGAAATTTCGCAAGATAATTCCTTTTAGGCGAATATATTTTTCTTAAATCAATACAATCATCTTCTTCACAAGCAATAGGATGCTCAAAATTTTCGGTATAATGATTTTCCAAGCTTAGAACATCCGAAAAATAGTGTAAAAAAGCCCTGTTTAATTCCCACAAAAAACGGAAATTCCTTTCATATATGGACTTAATATCAGCAATCAGCACCTCATAAAAAGGAGAAGCATAATAATAAGTCTCCAAAGACTTTAAGTGTTTGTGTACCCAATTTTCCGAGTAATCTATCTTGATGTCGTACAACGGAACTCCATATTTTCGGCCACCAATAACCGGTACTATCAAAGATTTGACTCCCTGAGGCGTCAAAATATTGGCCCTATTGCGAAAAGTTTGCTTATAGAAAAACCCTGTATAATCAACAACCACTTCATAACAAGAAGCATGTAACAATGCAAAGAACAAAGGAGTACCGGCAAATGCCGACGGAACAATAATCCTTTTGGCCTCCATAGTTATTCTTTGACATTAAAATAAATGATTTCGTCGGGCGACAACCTGTAAAACTCCACCGTTTCCTCAGGCAGTTGTTTTACAAAATCATCCTCAATCACCTTGAACCCGGCACTTCTCAACCTTTCCGGATAATCCCTTCCGTATTCCCGGACATGGTCGTATTGTCCGAAAACTTTTTCCCGTTCTTTCGGGTCGGTAATCGACTTATCTTCAAAAGTTTTTTCCCTATTGTAATTGATCGGTACTTGCAAAATAGCCCATCCGCCTTTTTTTAATACCCGGTACACCTCCTTCATGGCTTTTATGTCATCCTCTACATGCTCTAACACATGGTTGCATATTACCACATCAAAACTTTCATCTTCCAACGGCATATTTTGTATATCCATTTTTATATCGGCAATAGGCGATACCAAATCAGCCGTGTAATACTCCAAATTAGGCATATTCCGGAATCTTTTCAGAAAAGGCTGCTCGGGTGCAATATGCAAAACTTTAAGACGGGCCGTAAAAAAATCGGTTTTTTCTTTCAAATACAGCCACAAAAGCCTGTGCCGTTCCAGCGTTAAACAATACGGACACAAGCGGTTGTCTTCCCCCTTATTGCCATAAGGCAAAAATTTACGGAATTCGTGCTCGCAAACCGGACATTTCACATTGTGTCCTTTGTAAAAAGGTGTGATTATTTTGGAAAAAATACCGCTAAACTTAATCAAAACCGGTCTGGGTACTTTTCTAACTAAAAATTTGATGATCTTTTTCATTGCCTAATCCACTTTTTTAAACATTCTGCTCCAATTGATATCGTAACCATCGGATTTTTTTATAATGGAAAACCATACAAAGTTTACCTGTCCGATAATATGATCTTCGGGAAGAAATCCAAAATAACGCGAATCATACGCATTATCACGATTATCATCCATGATAAAATAATAATCTTTCTTAAAAGTATAAAATCGGGCTTCTTCTCCATTGATAAATACTTTCTTTTTATATATATCCACTTTCAAATCGTTTCCTTCGTAATTACGAATAATACGTTTGTACAAATCAATGTTCGAAAAATTTATTTGAACCGTAAGTCCTTTATACGGCACCACTACCGGACCGAAATAGTCCTTGTTCCAACCAAAAAAACTGCTATTAACCGGAAAATACCTCATAGCATTATATCCTTTATACCCCGTAACCTCCCTTACATACTTTACATAAGGCAAAGTTTCAAAATATGCCGCCTGTGTAGGGGTCAAATAAAAATCATACACCCCCAAGTCGGAAACAAGTTTGCCTTTAACCCCCATACTATCAAGCAATGTTTGCTTAAAATAAGTCCCGTCTGTCACAATACGATATTGAAACAATAAATTGGATAAATCCCTATCCATCAACACCTTATTAACAAACAATTTCTTGTTGACTACTGCCACGGTATCTCCGGGCAATCCTACTAATCTGGATACTTTAATCGGCCTCAAATCAACGGGCAATTCGTCAGCCAAAGGCAAATTATAGGCTACCACATCCATTCTTTCCGGCATGGAAGTCATTATTCTTTTGTACGGAAATACCGTAAAAATATGGTAAGAAGGTATATCGGTAAAAGGTATTCGGTTGTTATTCAAAGGCAAAGCCAAAAAAGTCATAGGCAACCTAAATCCGTAGGCACAACGGTTCACAATAACATAATCCCCTTTCATCAAAGTGCGTTCCATGTGGGAATCCGTCATTACATACGATTGCACGAAAATCCTTGCAATTATTGCCGTAACAGCTGCCAGAAGCAAGGGTTTAAGCCATATTTTCACTTTCGATTGAATCATAATCTCGTTTGAATACGGTCAATTATGCTATCTTTCCACTCTTTGAAGTCTCCTTTTTCTATATGACTTCTGATATCGGAAACAAGTTGTAAATAAAACGCTAAATTGTGTATGGAAGCTATTTGTGCACCCAACATTTCCTTTGACACCATTAAATGACGCAAGTAGGCTTTGCTGTAATGACGGTCAACAAAAGCCGTTCCCTTGGCATCTATCGGCGAAAAGTCGTATTTCCACTTTTCGTTTTTAATATTTATGATACCATCGTATGTAAACAACATGCCATTTCGACCGTTACGCGTAGGCATTACACAATCAAACATATCCACTCCTCGCTCCACCGCTTCCAGAATATTGGCAGGCGTACCTACGCCCATCAAATAACGGGGTTTATTTTCGGGTAATATGTTATTTACCACGGTAATCATATCATACATCATTTCAGCCGGTTCTCCTACGGACAAGCCCCCTATGGCATATCCTACCGCGGGAAACGATGCAATAAACCGGGCGGATTCTTTGCGTAAATCTTCATACACACTGCCTTGCACAATAGGGAAATAGGCTTGTTGGTGTCCCCATAAAGGTTTTGTACTTTCATACCGGTTCCAGCCACGTTCCAACCATTTATGCGTCATCTTCATCGATGCTGCGGCTTCTTGTTTATCCACCGGATAAGCCGTACACTCATCCAATGCCATCATAATATCCGAACCTAATATGCGTTGCGTGTCCACTACATTTTCAGGAGTAAAAAGATGGCGAGAACCGTCGATATGCGATTTAAAAACCACGCCTTCTTCGGTAAAATTTCTGTTTTCGGACAAGGAAAACACTTGGTAGCCACCACTATCGGTGAGTATAGGTAAATCTATTCCTGCAAACTTGTGCAGGCCGCCTGCTGCTTTTATTACTTCCACACCGGGACGCAAATACAAATGATAAGTATTAGACAATACAATTTGCGCTTTCACTTCCTCCGTCAAATCCCTGTAATGTACCCCCTTAACGGTACCCACCGTACCCACAGGCATAAAAATAGGAGTTTCTATTATACCATGTTCCGTATATAACCTGCCTCTTCTGGCAGCGGTTTTGCTATCTTCTTTCAATAATTCAAACTTCATGCTTTATCAGTCTTTTGACACTCTGAACTTGATATATTTTATCTTTTTACCTTCCGCCAAAAACATTTGTTCGTAGAAAGTCTTTATATTCAACACCTCGTCATCCGGGAAATCACGATACACATCCGGTGTTTTTACATAGATTTCTTCCCCTCGTTCTTCCAATACATCCAAGGTGTATGCATATAGCAAATCATTATCGGTTTTAAGATGTACATAATTGTCTTCCACCAAGATTTTTCTGTACATATCCAAAAACTTCGGGGAAGTAAGACGCTTTTTAGCTCTTCGTTTGGTAGGTTGAGGATCGGGAAAAGTAAGCCAAATTTCGGACACTTCTTCCGGAGCAAACAGCCGCTCCACAAAATCTATTTTTGCCCGTACAAAAAATATATTCTTTAGCCCCTCTTCAAGTGCAGTTTTGGCCCCTCTCCACAAGCGTTCCCCTTTTATATCGATGCCGATATAATTTATTTCGGGATTCATTTTTGCCAAATTCAACGAATACTCCGCTTTGCCACATCCCAATTCCAAAACAACCGGATT
>CAYMVE010000125.1:0-6379 GCA_964393715.1 uncultured Bacteroidales bacterium
AAATGCCATAAAATGGGTTAATAACAATCACGAAGAAGCCGCCATGTTGTCTTTCGATATGATGCGCCAACCCGTGGATAGGGTAGAAAGGTTTTTGGAAAGAGTGAATTTTACTTACCGCTCGGGAGACGACCTTGTAACCAAACTGAAAGATTATTTTAATGTGCTGCTGAAGCAAGATATTATTCAAGGAGAAATGACCGACGAGTTTTTCAATATCTTTAGGTTGTGATTATTCCTTCAAATGTTGATAAAAAAGGGCTGTCCGTTTTTTTTGACGGAAGCCCTTTTTAAGGTTTTATTTTTCCGCTACATTTTCTTTGGGGGCAAAATCATCCACACTTCTTATCAAATTGTCCAGTATGAAATATTGTACGATTACCAACAAACTGTCTTGTGGTATCCAGCCGTACATATTGTCCACATCATATTCCGGTTGATCCGGAATCATGGCTTTTCCGCCTTCAAACTGAGTCTTTTTCAAATAGGTTTTCAGTACTCTTTTATGGTGGTGTATGTCTTCCACCGTAAAGATGTATTTAGGAGTGGTATGAATAATGGAATCTCTTTTATGCGGGTCTATTTGCGTAATGGCGATGTCGTAATTTACATTCTTGAATTTCCCTATAAACAGTTTTACCGCCATGGTATCAAAGTCCGGTATTGCTTGGTTGTCTTTCAGCCGGATGAGTTGGTACACATTGTTATCATTGATTACCTTGAATGATTTTTCGGGTTCGAGCGGATGTTCTACGGTGATGGAATAGATGTCCGTATAGTTATATTTGAAAATTCTCGGAGCGCGCCACATTTTTTCATATACATAAAACCTGGGTGTCAAATATCCGTTGAATCCCGGTATATAAACTACCATGGGAACACTTGATTTGTCAAGTAGCATATAAGTGCCTACATGATCGGGTGTTGGCCCTCCTACATAATAGGTTTTTATCAGATTGTTCCCGGAATATACTTCCACTTTTACCGATTTGGCTGACAATTGTTTCACTACATTGTTGTGGGCGGTACGGGGTACGGGATATTTTACCTCCATACCGTGAAAGGTTTCCAGCAAAGTGTTTATGGCATCTTGTCGTGCCGGAAATTTGTTGTTTACCCACCATTCGCCGTTTTTTCTTTCCAGTAGCAATTTGTTGTTTTGTTTGTCCACCATAAAGACTTTGTCTATTATCGAGGTGTCTTCAATGGCAAAATCTCTTAATTCTTGTTTGATAGTACTTTTTTGTTTGTTTGTGACCAAATATAGCAGAAAACTTCCCAGTATTATTATCAATACAAAGTAAATCAGATTTCTTTTTTTCATGGCTTTTATTGTTTTACCGTATATTTTTTCTTTACCGTTATGGAATACACTATACCGAATATTACCAGCAACAATATGGGCAATACCACATTGAACAATTGTATGTAAAGCAGATTTTTGGAAACGAATTCTTTGTCTAACAGTCTCAATTTGATACTTCGGGCTCTTATGTCCAGAAGTCCTACATCGTCGAGTAAGTAGTTTATGGCATTCAAGAAAAATTCTTTGTTGCCGTATGTCTGTCTGGTGTATCGGTCGTATCCAAGGGGGAACGGTACTATTTTTCCTCTGACACGACTTATTTGGTTTTTGATCATATCCCCATCAGATATTACTATCATTTTGGTGGGTTGGCTTTCTGTTTTGAATCCCAATTTTTCGCTCATATCTTTTTGCGATTCCGGAGTAAGACGGTTTTTGAATGCCGATTCGAATCGACCTTCCAGCAATACGCCTACCGGAATATAAGAGTAGGCAAACAGTTTTAGGTCAGGTTCCATACTGGCTATGGACAAACTTACTTGAACGGGGACATTCAGGATTCGGGTGTATTTGGAAGTGGTAAGCAAAATGGTTTTCTTTACTTTCGGGTTGTGTCCTACGGTGTCGATAGTGCTGGTAAATTCTCCTTTTACCAGATTGAGGTTTTTGGAGATGGTATGGTTAGACGAAGGAATGACAAGCGGAGAATATACCCAAGGAAACATTTGGAACCGGGGAGGTTCGTTGGCCAAAGCAACATTTATCGGAATCATGGCACATTGTACATCTTGTACCAGATTCGGATTGATGCGAACGCCATATTTGAAAAGCATATCCATTAAGTTGATGCGTCCTATCAAATCCAAGGCGTAAGTGTAATTTTGGTAAGCCAAACTGTCCAATGAAACATCGGATCCGTCCACTACCCACAATGCCTTGCCTCCGTTCATTATGAACTGGTCGATTATATATTTGTCATATTTGTCAAAGGCGGAATCGGGTTTGGCTATTACTATGGCATCGTAGTCTTTTAAGGCTCTTAGTTGTCCGTTTATTTTGAGGCGTCTTACATAGTAATCTTGCGATAAGGTTTGCAAAATGTCTGCCAGATAATTGGCGTCCAGTTCTCCGTGTCCGCTTAAAAAAGCAATTTTCTTCTTTTCTTTTTGCAGAAGTTTGTGGATGCTGTTCACCAACTTGTATTCCACATCTTCTACCGAACTGTTCAGATTTTCTTCCGGTGTTTTGTTCAGGCTTTGCTCCAAAAAGTTTACAGGAATGTATTGGTCCTTGTAGTAGATGATGGCTCCGGGGAAAAGTATTTTTTGTGATTTGCCGCCTTTTTCCTTTTCATATACATTCACGGGATCCAATCCCATGTCGTAAAGTTGTTTCAATACTTTTTTGCGGGTTGCCGGATCTTCTTCTTCATAGGGGTCTATGATTTCGTATTCGATATTATCTCCGGCTATTACTTTGAATTCGTCCAGCATTTCGGTTACGGCATCTTTCAGTCGTTTGAATCCGGGGGGCATTTCTCCATCCAGATAAAATTTTATGTACACAATATCGTCCAGTTGGGACAAAATATTTTTGGTAGCCTTGTTCAGTGTATAGCGTTTGTCCGAGGTCATATCCACGCGGAAGAAAAAGTATTGAGACAAAACATTGAGCAAAATAATAATTACGGCCAGCAGTGTAAATTCTATGATATTTTGTGTTTTCAGGTTATTCTTTTTCATTTTTACTTCCATTTTCTACTTTGTAATTTCAACCTTGTTAAAAATAGGAACAAGGCAATTACGCTCAAAAAATACACTAAATCACGGCTGTCTATTACACCTCTGCTCATTGAAACATAATGTGCACTGATACCCAAACCTTGTATAAGCCCTGAGATGCCGCTTAGAAATACAAGTTTGGAAAGGGAGTCGAACCCCGCGTAAAAAAAGAAAGACAATAAAACAGCCAAAATAAATGCGATAATCTGATTTTCGGTGAGCGAAGAGGCAAAAATGCCGATGGCTACATATACGGCGGCCAGAAAAAACAGGCCTATAAACGAACCCGTGATGCCGGCCACATCTATGTTGCCCGGTGGCACCGCTAAAAAATAAACCGTAATAAAATAGGTTAAGGTCGGAGCCAAGGCCAAAAATACGATGAACAGCGATGCGGCAAATTTGGCAAAAACTATGATAAAATCACTCAAAGGGCGTGTAAGTAACAATTCTATGGTGCCCGTACGCTTTTCTTCCGCAAAAACCCGCATAGTTACGGCAGGAATCAAAAACAAAAAAATCCATGGGGCTATTATAAACAATGAGTCGATATTGGCATATCCAGCTTCGGGTATGTTGAACTGTCCGGAAAATACCCACAATAGCAAGCCTGTCATGATGAGAAACACAGCAATTACGATATAACCGATTAATGAACTGAAAAAATAATTGACTTCCCTCTTGAATAAAGTGAACATTTTTTATTTAATTTGCTGCAAATGTACAAAAAATAAGAATTGACCGATTTATTATGCGTGTAATGAAACGAATCCTTTTCATTATTATTGTGTGGCTATTCGGCTTTGATGTTATGTTTTCGCAAGATTCGTTGAGACACAAGGTTTGGGAAGTGGATAAAATAAATGTGCAGTTTAACTTCGGGTTTATTTCTCCGCACCACAAATACATGAATTATTTGTTTTCAGGGCATGTTAAAAGTTTGGAGGTGGAGTTGATGCGAAAACTCAATGGATACAAATATTGGCACCGGTTGTACAAATATCCCGAAATGGGGGTAGGATACTATTTTGCCGATTTGGGCAATTACAAATATTTGGGGTTTGCGCACGCTTTGTATGGTAAATTTGTAATGCCGGTAAGGCATAGTAAGACTGTATTTTACAATTTGAGTGCAGGTGTGGCGTATCTTACGGAATGTTTTGATCCTCAGGCAAATTATTACAATAAAATTATAGGCTCTCACCTTAATTTCTATTTTAGAACGGGAATATCATGGCAAACAAGAATATCGCCTTCCATGTTGATGGCTATTGATTTAAACTTGGCGCATTATTCCAACGGCAACTTTACCGAGCCCAATGCCGGATATAATGTGATTAGTTTGGGTACGGCTTTTATGCCGATATTACGAGAACCTGCCGTGTATGACAATGGAACAATGCCGGAAATTAAAAAGCACAACTTTGAAATATTGGGGGCTTTCGGGTACAAAAGTGCTCCGGAAAATGTGTATTATCCTTATCCGGCATATACCTTGTCGGTGAATTATATCAGACGATTCGATTACAGAAATGCCGTAAATGTGGGAGCGGATTTTTTTTATGATACCAGCATCTATTATCATTTGTTGTTGTCCGGCAGAGAGTTCAAAAAAGAATATAATTATTCCGGAGGAGTGCATATAGGATACGAACCTTTTTGGGGCAATACTTCCATCTCCATACAAAGCGGCGTATATTTATACAACAAAGCCAATCTTTACGGAATTTTTTACCATAGGGCAGCTATCAAACACCGAATAAAGAATTTTGTAATATCTCTTGCTATTAAATCCCATTTTTTTAGTGCCGATATTTTGGAATGGAAGGTTGGTTATTCCTTTTAATCTGGATATGGCAGGGGGACGATTCTGTAGGAGATGGTTGGTGGAGAACTGCCGGAGGAAATCAGAAAAATGCGGATGAAAAAGTTTGCCTGTTTATTAAGCATTGATTTTTGTTTTGACCCAAAAGTAGCAAAAAGTCAAGACCGCAAAAACGCTTGTTGTAAGCACTGTACAATAATACAACCTGTGCTTCACGGTTTTTTGGGGACCTTAAAAAATTCCGTCAGGATTTTGGGCGGGTAGGCCATCCCAAACGGAGGGGCTGCGTAGGCAATATCAGAAAAGCCATCTAAGTAAAAACAAAGCAAAATTTTGTAAATCAATCATTCAAAGCAAGATAACTCGTGGGCGGAAGCATCGTTTGGGAGCATTTTCTTTGGTTCGTTTCTTGGTTGCCATAAAGAAAGTAACAAGGTAGCCAACAGTATAGAAAGCTCATAATAAGAACATTTGGAATGTTGTTGTTTTTAATGTTTAATAAATGGTTGTTAGTGTAATGTTTGGTTTTTTTTATCAAAAAATACGCAACCGGTAAGAAATAAAAAAGTATAAATAATTGCCTAATTGTATTTCAAAAACATTTACTTTTACATTAAATAAACTGCGTTATGAAAAAATTATTTTTTATCCTTTTAATAAGCGGGATAGCCTATTCGGCTTTTTCCCAGAATGTAGGCATCAATTCGTCCGGGGCGGCTCCGGATGCTTCTGCCGGGCTGGATGTTGATTTTAGCAGAAAAGGAGTGTTGATTCCGCGAATAGATATTTCCGATTTATCCACGGCGGCACCTGTATCTTCTCCGGCTACTTCGCTTGTTGTTTATAATACCAACACAACAACAGGTCCCGGATTTTTTTACTGGGACGGGAACCAGTGGGTAAAACTATTTGATGCAAACGATGGGAAACCGTGGTTGCTGAGTGGTAATGCCGGTACCACAGCCGGAACAGACTTTTTGGGTACCACTGATAATGTTGCTCTGGATTTTCGTACGAACAACTCCATAAGAATGAGGATTACCAATACAGGTAGAGTCGGGATAGGAACTACTAATCCTGCTGAATTACTTCATATCAATGGTAATGTGCGAGGGAACCAATCTGGAGCATTGCGTATAAGTACCGGTTACGGATATGTAGATGTCGGTCCTAAAAATGCAGCGTGGTGTCATTTTTATACAGACAGAAACAGATATTACTTTGACAAGGGGGTAACTGTGGACCAGGGGCTTATCGGAAGTTATAATGAAGATTTACAGTTGCAAACAAGTGGCACAACACGAATTATGGTGCTAAATTCCAATGGGCATGTGGGCATAGGAACAACTTCACCAAGTTATCCGCTTACGGTAATAGACCCTGATGATGATAGAGTAGGTTCTTTTGTGAGTACGGAAACCAATTCTGATAATTATGGTGTATATGGTGAATGTGCTAGTAGTGATT
>CAYMVE010000126.1:0-6377 GCA_964393715.1 uncultured Bacteroidales bacterium
TGCTTTGGGAGCAGGAGGTCGCAGGTTCGAATCCTGCCACCCCGACAAAAAAGCCCGCAAATGCGGGCTTTTTTATTGGTTGCAGTTTATCGTTATTTGTGTTTTTCTTCAAACCGTTTTAGGGCTGTTTCCAGGAAGTTTACGAACTTATCTACATCCAAATTGTAGGCTCTTGGGGCTACCAGCGTATCTTCGGTGTAGGGGTCTAACAATACATAGTACGGCTGAGCATTTACTTGGTACCGGGCTATTTGGAAGTCTGCATATTTTTTGCCCAATGTCTTTTTTACTTTGCCATCTACCGTAGAAGTAATCCATTCGTTTTTGGGTAGTTCCGTTTTATCGTCCACATACAGGGCTACTACTACAAAGTCGTTTCGTAAATGAGATAGTACTTTGGGGTCGGACCATACATTGGCTTCCATTTCGCGACAGTTTACACAGCCGTGTCCCGTAAAGTCTATAAAAACCGGTTTATTAAGTTTTTTGGCACATGACAAAGCTTGTTGGTAATCAAAATATCCTTTGAGTCCGTGGGGCAGTTTTAGAAATTCGGAATATTTGGGTTTTTCGCATATTTCTTTGGTATTATTGTCGGAAGAGGCCGGCGTATATACGGACAAATTGTTCCGTACAATCTTATTAATGTCAAAATCCAAAGTCGTTTGCGGAGGTAAGTAGCCCGATAAGACTTTTAGCGGAGCCCCGAACATTCCGGGTATCATATATACTACAAACGAAAAAGTGATGATGGAAAGCATGAGTCTTACTACGCCTACATGTTCGGTAGGGGTGTCTCCTTTGAATTTGATTTTACCCAAAAAATAGAATCCCATCAGTGTAAAAATAACAATCCACAATGCCAAGTAAACTTCCCTGTCGAGGATGTGCCAATGATAAGTTTGGTCGGCAATGCTCAGAAATTTAAGTCCTAACGCGAGTTCGAGGAATCCCAGGGTAACTTTTACGGAATTGAGCCATCCACCTGATTTGGGTAGTTTTTTGAGCCATTCCGGGAAGTAGGCAAATAATGTAAATGGTATGGCAAAGGCCAGAGAGAAGCCCAACATACCGATAATAGGTTTTAGCGTAGAAGCGGAAGATGCCGATTCTACCAAAATGGCTCCTACGATAGGTCCGGTGCAGGAAAATGATACGAGCACCAAGGTAAAAGCCATGAAAAATGCACCTATCAGGCCGCCTTTGTCTGCTTGCTTGTCGGTTTTTTCTATCATCCAGTTGGGTAGGGTTATTTCAAACAGTCCGAAAAACGACAAAGCGAAGATGAAAAAGATTAAAAAGAACAGCAGGTTGGGCAACCAGTGGGTGCTGAGCCAGTTGGCGAAATTGGCACCGAATAATATGGCTATTAATGTACCTATAATGGTGTAAATCAGTATAATTGATATTCCGTAAACGGTGGCTTGCAGTTGGGCTTTTCGTTTGTCTTGGTTGTCGTGCATGAAGAAAGATACCGTCATCGGAATCATAGGGAATACACACGGGGTTAGGATGGCTGCCAGTCCTGCAAGAAATGATATTAAGAAGAAGCCGAGTAATCCTCTTTTTTTATTCTTGCTCGTGGTATTGTTGGGGATATTGGAGTGCTTATCTTTTAGAGTTTCTTGTTGATATGTGCTTGTCGTGTCGTTTGTAATTTCCTTATTTTCGGAGGAATCCGTTCTAATAGTGTCTTGCTGGGGTGTATTTTCTGTTGTTGCTTTGTTGGTTGTTATGGTGTTTTCTTCATTAACCTTTGGTGTGGTTTCGTTTTCTTTGTTTGTCTGTTGAGCGGTGTTGTCTGTTGTTTTCGGAATCGTTACTCCTTTTACGGGGATTTCAAAGTCGTATTCGGTGGGGGGTAAGCAATTTTCATCGTTGCAAAGCATATATTCCAGATAGCCTTTAAGGGTAAAATCTTCTTCCGATTTTACTTCCAGACGTTGCTTGAAAGTTACTTTGTTTTCGTAATATTTTACTTGCATATTGAAAGTGTGGTCAAAGATTTCCACCGGAGCTCCGTGTTCTTCAAAATGTCCGACCAAACGGTATTTGCCTTTGGCACTTCCGTCTATTACCAGTGAGGTGGGGATAGGGCCTCCGTCTTTGATAAAATGAGAGTAAATATGCCAACCTTTATCCAGTGTAACGGTGAATGTCAAGGTTACTTCGTCTCCGTCCTGATGGTAGTTAAACTTCCATTTCTCCGGTTTCAGAATTTGTGCTCCCGCTGTGATTGAAACGGCAAGGAAAATGGTAAAAATCGTTATAATCCTCTTCATAGTACGAAAATTTTACTGCAAAGATAATTTTTGTTTTTGTTTGCAATTCCAACAAACAAGAAAAAGTTATGCAAGGGGGGCTCATGCAAAAAAGCCACCTTAACGGGTGGCTTTTTTGCGTTCGTTTTATTCCAGGCTTTTATGCCGTTCGGCTATTTGGTCTGCCAAATGTTCGAGTTTGTCCAAATCTTCTTCTTTGGGAGCTCCTTTGATAAGCACCGGTTCCAACATTTCTACACGCATATTAACCAGTAATCCTTTTATTTGGTCTACCATTTTTCCGCCCCATCCGTAAGAGCCTACAATACCTACAAATTTGGTTTTGGGCCTTAGTGCGTTGGTTAGGTAAGCCGCATACACTACTTCCGGATGGGCTCCTCCCAGTACCATGGGCGAACCGAAAATAACGGTGGCGGCATCTACCAGTTCTATGGCAAAGTGTCCCAAGTCGGTTTGGGTCATATTGAAGGGGATGACTTTGAGGCCTCTTGCCGTAAGTTCTGCGGTAAGGAATTTTACTATTTCTTCGGTGCTTTCGTGCATGGATACATACGGTATCAATATTTTGTTTTCCACCTTGTCGGAAATCCAGTTTTTGTAAGCGTTGATGATGAGTTCGGGACGTGGATATACAGGTCCGTGACTGGGTGCGATAAATTTGATTTCGTATTTTTCTATTTTGTCGATGTTTTTCTTTATGTGTTTACGGAAGGGCATCATAATTTCGGCATAGTATCTTTTGGCGTCTTCTACCACTTTGTATTCGTCTTCGACGAAAAGGCTGCTGGTGGCTCTGTGCGAACCGAAAAAGTCGCAGGAAAACAGAATTTTATCTTCTTTCAGATAGGTGCTCATGGTTTCCGGCCAGTGTACCCATGGGGTCAGTAAGAATTTCAGTGTTTTGTTGCCCAGACTCAGTTCTTCTTCGTCTTTGATTACGATGAAATCATCTTCTTCGACATCCAATAGGTCGATGAGCATGTTTTTGGCTTTGGCGTTGGTTACGATTTTGGCATCTTCGTATTCGTCCAAAATAAACGGAATGGCGCCGGAGTGGTCTTGTTCCGCATGATTGGCTATGATGTAATCGATTTTGTCGATGCCGAGCCTGTCCAAATGGTCAAACAGTTCGTCCATGAGTTCAGGATCTACGGAGTCAATCAAGGCGGTTTTTTCGCTACCAACCACTAAATAAGCGTTGTAACTGGTTCCGTCGGGTAGGGGGATTAGTTCATCGAATATCCTTCTGTCCCAGTGTTGGGCTCCTACAAAGTAAACATCTTTAACGATTTCATTTTGGAGGAGGTCTTTTTCTTGTCTGGCTTTTGTTATGGCGGTTTCTTTTTCGATGAGTTTGGGCTCTTCGTCCAACGGTTCAAAATCATCTTTACTTACGCCACATACCGGACATGTCCAGTCTTCGGGTATTGCTTCAAATGGGGTACCCGGTGCTATTCCGCTGTCCGGATCGCCTTGTGCCGGATCGTATATATATCCGCAAACTACGCAACGATATTTTTTCATGCTTTTGTTTTTTTTTGATTTAGACGCCCCAAAAATAAGCAATTTTAATTGTAATCTTACCAGTTTTGAAAAAAATACCGAATTGTCGGGATAAGAACTAATGGTGCTTTTTTCTGGTTTCATTTTCAGGGAATAAAGATGACGCAAGTTCTATATTGTTTAGGGTGTTTGTTTTTGGCTGCTTTTTTATCAATTGAAAAGAGAAGATAACATTTTTTGTCAAGCTAAAAGTAAGTGGGGTGTTGATTATGAATGTTTTATATCAAAATTACTTTTTCTGTTCGTTTCTTTGTGGAGATAAAGAAAGGAACCAAAAGAAATCTCCCAAACGATGCTTCCGTCTGCCGTGTTATTCTTTGGATAGGAGGTCATGTTTCGTTTCCAGAAAATTTACAATTTCATTTACGATTCTCGGGGCTGTATGTCCATCCCACAATAATGGATACCGTGGATTTCTCGGCATTTCCAATGCTTTATAAAAACTTTTCCGTATGTTTTCTACATCGTTTCCTACTATGGAAGAAGTACCTCCATATCGTAGTAGGGTTACCGGTCTTTCGGTATTCCAGCGCATGGTAAGGCATGGTGTGCCCAATACGGTGCTTTCTTCTTGCAAACCGCCGCTATCGGTCATCACTACCTTGGCTGTACTATTCAATTTTATCATTTCGTGGTATCCTACCGGATGCAACAAAAAGATTCCTTTTGTGTTTTTTACTTTTTCCATCAAGCCGAATTCTTGTAGTCGGGTTATGGTTCTCGGATGTATAGGCCATATTATGGGCAATTCTTTTACGACTTCGTTTGTGAAAAAGTTGATAATTTTTTCCAGAATTTCCGGTGTATCGACATTTGACGGGCGGTGCATGGTTACCAAAGCATAATTTTCTTCTTCGGGTAATGGTTCTGTTTGATTATACATGCTATTGCTTTGTATGATGTGCTTGTGGTTCAAGGCTAAGGCTTTTTCTTTTTCGTGATAGAAAGTATCGATCATAATGTTTCCGACGAATTTTATTTTTGCTTCGGGTACACCTTCTTTGATGAGGTTGATATTGGATATTTCATCCGGCGTGAAAAGCAAATCGGAAAGTTTATCGGCTACAAGGCGATTTATTTCTTCCGGCATGGTCATATCTCCCGAACGCAGTCCCGCTTCTATATGCGCCAGCGGCACCAGTTCTTTTTTGGCGGTTACGGCGCCGGCCAAGATGGCGTTTACATCGCCAACCACTACTACCATATCCGGTTTTATACGGCGAATTTCTTTTTCCAGTTTTATCATGGTGAGCCCCACTTGTTCGGCATGAGTTCCCGATCCTACTTCCAGATTGATATCGGGATAGGGAATTTGCAATTCGTCAAAGAATAATTTTGACATTCTTATGTCGTAGTGTTGGCCGGTATGGATTAATGTATGCTCTATTTTATTTTTACGGGCTTTATTATAGGTATCTATTGCCCGGATAAAGGGGGCAATTTTCATAAAGTTGGGGCGTGCTCCTACGAGAGATATAATTTTCATGCTGATCTTTTTTCTTTTGCGGCAAAGATATATTATTTTGCTCCAAATTATGCAAGGTTTGTTTTGGATGAGATGTTTTTTTAGAATTTAAATCTTTTTTCTATTCCTTTTTCCAGGACTTTGCTTGCGTAAATAATGTCTTCTTCCATATTGAGTTTTCGTATGGCAGTAAAGAATGTGTCACAAAGTTGGGGATTGTTGGTGTAGAGTAGGATTACATAGTCAACACCGCGTAAGTTCGGATTTTGGATTACATTAAAATCTTTGTTTTTTATGAGAAAGATTTCCGTACTTTCGTCATCATAGTAAAAGGTGGTTACATCGGTTTCGATTAAAGACAATGAAAAACCGCTGTATTGGCTAAGCAACGATACGATACGGGCTATGTGGGCATTTGAAGTAATGCCGAAAAAGCATTTGTTTTCGTATTTGTCTTTTTTTAATCTTTTAATCTTTTTCACGCTGTATTTTTAATTTTTTAGCAATTTCTTTAAGCATTATTTCCGTCATCTTGCTTATATCGTATTGATGTTGCCAATTCCAGTCGGTTCTGGCTCTCGAATCGTCTATGCTTTGCGGCCACGATTCGGCGATTTTTTGTCTGAAATCGGGTTGGTAATTTATTTCAAATTCCGGAATATGCTTTTTGATTTCGGCTGCGAGTTCTTCGGGAGCAAAGCTAATAGCCGCAATATTGTAACTGGTTCGTATTTTTATTTTTTCGGCCGGTGCTTCCATCAGCTCTATGGTAGCTCTTATGGCGTCGTCCATGTACATCATCGGCAGGGTAGTACCTTTGTCAAGAAACGAGGTATATTGGCCGTATTTTATGGCTTCGTAAAAAATTTCAACGGCATAGTCGGTAGTGCCGCCACCTGCTTCGGCTTTGTAGCTTATCAGTCCGGGATACCTTAAACTGCGGACATCTACATTGTATTTTTCAAAATAATATTGTGCCCATAGCTCGCCGGCTATTTTGCTGATACCGTAAACGGTATTCGGATCCATTACATCGTATTGCGGAGTGTTTTGTTTTTGGCTGTTAG
>CAYMVE010000127.1:0-4597 GCA_964393715.1 uncultured Bacteroidales bacterium
TTCAGACATTCGATTACAAAAGTAGTTAATGTTTTTGTATGGAAAGATATTTGTCTAAATATTTTTGGGCAAAATAGTAAAAATTCAATTGAATTTGCTTTATAAAATGTAAGTAATTGTGGTTTATTTTGTAACTTAGCCACAAAAATAAAAGTTATGTTTAGCAGAAAAATCATTGAAGTACCGGTCGATTTTTCAAAAAGCTCGTTAAATGCTTTTAAGTATGCACTTGAATTTGCCAACAGAGCGGGTGCCGATATCCGGTTGATTTATGTAAATAAGTACAAAGATTACGAGCCGGAGTTTATGCTTGAAAAATATGTGTTGGAAGGTGTTAAAAATCTTGAGGAGTTGTTTGAAAATCTGATTGCCAAATACAAAGGAGATTTCGGTGGAGATATCGATTATAAAATCAGGTCGGGCAATACGGCGGAAGAAATAGCCAATCAGGCAAAATACGATGATGCTTTCATGATAATTATGGGAACGCACGGAGTTTCCGGTTTCCAAGAAATGTGGATAGGTAGTAATGCTTACCGGGTAGTCAGTACTGCTCCCTGTCCGGTACTTACTGTAAGACCTCAGTACCAATTTCACGGTATTGGCAAGATTATCATGCCAATAGATATTACCGAAACCACCAGACAAAAGCTAAAAATAACCATGACCATTGCCAAAATGTTTGATGCGGAAATTGTGGTATTGGGAGTCCGTGAAACAGATTTACCCAAAGTGGTGGATACCATTAACAAATATATCAATCAAGTATGTGATGCGCTGGAAAAAGGGGGAGTTAAATACTCAAAGGATTTTATAAAATGTGATAATATTACGGATTGTACCATAACCTACGCCAAGGAAAACGGTGGCGACCTGATAAGCATTATGACCGAACAACCCACTAGCTTTTGGGATGTGATTTTAGGCAAATATGCTCAACAAATGGTCAATCATTCGCCCATTCCGGTATTGTCGGTAAGACCCCAAAAAGATTAAGTTATGAGGCTGATTATTATTGTGATAACGGTTTTGTTTTGTAATGTTACTTTGATGGCGCAAGAGGACGATGTGTTTTACCGGCTGCAAAAAAAAGATAACGGTACTTTGCTTATTCGGCAATCGCCGCAAATAGAGCAGTTGGTACGAACGCATATTGATTTGAACAAAAAACTGTTAGGTATCAAAGGTTACCGGATACAGATAGGGCTTTTTTCCGGCAGAAAAGCCAGAGAAAAAGCCTATTCGCTGAAATCCCGTTACCTGACAGAGCATCCTGACAAAACGGATATTTACATCTCTTATGCGGCGCCTTATTTTAATGTCAGAGTGGGAAATTATCATAGCAAATCGGAGGCTTTGAAAGATTTTTCGGAGATAAAAATGGAATTTCCGGGAGCCTTTATTGTTGAAGATTTCATTACGGTAGAAGACAATGAATAAGAACCGTCTGAATATGCATGCGAAACCAGCCGATTTAAAAAAAATAGCCAAAGCTATCCGCAGAGATGTGCTGATTGCATTGGCGGAAGCCGGGTCCGGTCACTTGGGGGCTTCGCTCGGATTGGCGGATATTTTTACAGCGCTTTATTTTGAGGTAATGGCCGTATTTCCCAATGATCCGGAAAACGAAAAGCGGGATCGCCTTGTAGTAAGCATCGGGCATGTGGCACCGGTTATTTATGCCACTCTTGCTCACAGGGGATTTTTTCCTAAAGAAGAGCTGATGACCTTACGGAAATTAGGTTCCCGATTGCAAGGGCATTCTACCCCCAACCATGGTTTGCCGGGTATTGAAGTTTCTACAGGCTCTCTCGGTCAAGGACTTTCTATTGCTACGGGAATGGCTCTGGCCGGTAAATTAAAAAAAGCGGAGTGGAATGTGTTTTGTATTTTGGGCGACGGCGAATTGCAAGAAGGACAAGTGTGGGAGGCGGCCATGAGTGCTCCAAACCACCGGTTAGACAACCTAATTGCCATTATAGACCGTAACAATTGTCAAATAGACGGTTATGTAAACGAGGTGATGGATATAGAACCGCTTGCCGACAAATGGCGCTCTTTCCGCTGGAATGTGCTGGAAACCGACGGTAATGATGTGGAAGCCTTTATTAAAACGGTGCAACAAGCCAAAGATATGAAAAACCACAAACCGACGGTAATTATTGCACATACCCGGATGGGTAAAGGTGTGCCGAGCATAGAAAACGATTATCGTTGGCACGGCAAACCTCCCACAAGGGAACAATTACCCGGATTTTTGAAAGAATTGGAAAATAATTGATTGACCATGTATAAGCTCAAAGGATATAAACCTACACGCATCGGATTTGCCGAGGGATTGGCGGCATTGGGCAGTTCTTATGACAATGTACTGGCGTTGGGGGCAGATATTACCGCCTCGGTGGGGATGAATTTGTTTGCCGAAAAATATCCGGATCGCTTTTTTTCATTCGGTATTGCCGAACAAAATATTGTAGGAGTGGCCGCAGGATTGGCCAAAGAAGGTTTTGTGCCTTTTTTTTCCACCTATGGCGTTTTTGCGGCGCACCGCGATTATGATCAGATACGCATATCATTGTGTTATAATGATCTACATGTTGTTGTAGGTGGGGCACATGCCGGTATCTCTGTAGGGCCTGACGGAGCTACGCACCAAGCATTGGAAGATATTGCGGCAATGAGGGTACTGCCAAACATAACGGTATTGTCGCCGGCAGATGCTACCCAAACGGCACAAGCTGTTTTTGCTGCCTATGAGCAAATAAAAGGTCCTGTTTACCTGCGTTATGCACGTGCTTCCATGCCTGATTTTATGCCGGAGATACTGCCTTTTGAAGTCGGTAAAGCACAAATATTACACGAAGGTTCGGATATTACTATTATTGCAACGGGGCATTTGGTATGGGAAGGGCTAAAAGCCGCCGAAAAGCTACAAACCGACTACGGAATATCGGCGGAAGTTATCAACATACATACCATAAAACCGATTGATGCGGAAGCAATTGTTAAGAGTGCCCGGAAAACGGGTGCCGTAGTTACGGCTGAGGAGCATCAGGTAGCAGGTGGCTTGGGTAGTGCTGTAGCCGAAATTTTATCCGTATCTTATCCTGTGAAAATGAGAATGATAGGCGTGAAAGACCGTTTTGGAGAGTCGGGACAACCGGATGAGTTGATGCGGAAATACGGTTTGACGGCAGCGCATATTGTAGAACAAGTTAAAGCATTGCTCAAATGAAAGAACTGCTATTTGTAACCAATAATCAGCATAAGCTTAGAGAAATCCGGCAGATATTGAATGATAAGTTTCAGGTGTTGAGCTTGTCCGATATTGGCTTTCACGGTGATATTCCCGAAACCCATCCGACTATTCGGGAAAATGCCGTTCAGAAAGCAACTTATATTTATGAGCGTTATAACAGAGATTGTTTTGCCGACGATACGGGGCTGGTGGTTCCGTCGTTGAACGGAGAACCGGGGGTATATTCGGCAAGGTATGCCGGAGAGAATGCAACTTTTGAGGACAACATGAATTTATTGCTCCGTAAATTGATGGGAAGCAAAGATAGAAATGCATATTTCATTACGGTAATTGCTTTGTGGTTAGACGGTAAGTTGTATTTGTTTGAAGGAAAAGTGGAAGGTGTGATAACGGAAAATCCTGCCGGCACAAAAGGGTTTGGATACGACCCTATTTTTAAGCCGCTGGGATACGACAAAACTTTTGCCGAGATGACGGACGAAGAAAAAAACCGTATCAGCCATCGGGGAATTGCAACCCGTAAGTTGGCCGAATTTTTACTCAGATAATTTTGTTTTTATGGCATTCCCGTATTCTAAAAAAGTGACCTTCGAGGCCGAAGACAAAATATGGTCCGACCGGCTGAAACTTTTGACCGATAAGTTTGAAGGCAAAGGGCTTGCCGGTTTGGAATACGAGTGGAAGGTGGTCCGTTACACGGAAAAGCAACTGGTGGTGGAAATCAGTTCCAAATCCGCAGTTACGGTAATTATTGTTGCTGCATTGGCAGGAGCTATTATTCCCGGACTTGACATTAAATTTTTTTTGTTGTACGCTGCCATTGTTTCCCTACTGTTGTATTTTTTGTTGTTTAGCATATTTTCCGCAGAAGTTTTCCGGAGCCTGACTCGCTATTTAACCGGAGACACTACAACTTCGCCGGTTCGCTCTAACTGCTCCGATTGCTGCCCCGCTTGTGGTGCCCCAATAACTCCGGACGATGTTTTTTGTCCTTCCTGTGGACTCAGAGTCAAGCAAAATAAATTTACGACACCGCTTGATACATCAAAGTATGCGACAAACAAAAACAACAATGCGATAAGGTACATTTATACCCCAAAAAATCAATCCGAAAAGTAAGAAAACTATGAAAACAAAAGATGTTTATCAAGTAAAAATTAGTTTGAAAGGTGCCAAGACTCCAATTTGGCGCAGGTTGTTAGTACCGGCAAACATGCCTTTGGGAGATTTTCACAAAGTAATACAAACGGCTTTTAATTGGACCAATACGCATTTACACCAATTTATTAAAGGGAAGGATTATTATTTGAAAAAAGGGACTTTTGACGACTTTGGCGA
>CAYMVE010000127.1:4697-6232 GCA_964393715.1 uncultured Bacteroidales bacterium
TTTGGCGATAGCTGGATGCATGAAATTGTACTGGAAAAGATATTGACGGATTATACGGAAGATGATTTTTCCGAAACGCACCGGAGGCAAAAACAATGCCTCCCCCGAAGATTGTGGAGGAATTTACGATTATACGGAACTGCTCGAAACATGGGAAGAGCCGGAGCATCAAGACGCGGAATTTATGGAGTATTATCCGGACTTCAACTCTGCTTACTTTGACAAAAGACGAAATAAACGAACGGCTAAAAAAAGACAATTACGGATGCTTGGAATGGGATGATGAGTGGTAATAGATTGAAAATCAAAAAGTTTGCGGCACGCAAAATTTTTACGGGTACCAAAGAACGTCCGTGGGTTACCAACGGTATCGTCTATTTGGAGGATGACGGTACCATCCTTAATGTTTCAAAGGATAATGCCTTGCAACAAGAACAGGCCGAAGTGGCTTATTACGACGGTATATTGGTTCCGGGGCTGGTCAATGCCCATTTGCATCTGGAATTGTCTTGGTTGGAGGAGCCCAAAAAAAAATTTAACGGCTTGTCCGATTTTGTCGGAAGCATGAGGAAGCTAAATTATGGCGGGGTAAGTAACGAATATAAAGAAAAAAAAGCCGCCTTGTACGATGCTTTGATGAGTGCCGAAGGGGTAGTGCTGGCCGCCGACATTGTAAACACCCGGCTTACCGTAGCATTAAAAAGAAACAGTAAAGTGGAATATGTCAATTTTGTCGAGGTGTTCGGTTTGCTGCCGGTTGCCGCAACTTCAAAGATAAAGCAGGCTAAAACGGTATATGAATCTTTTGTTGCTTCCGGCCTTGATGCTCATTTTGCTCCTCATTCCACCTATGCTTTGTCTTCTGAGTTGTACGGGAAACTTGCGGTATTGCTCCGGAATGAAAACATTTCGAGTATTCATTTTTTGGAAGGGAAAGGCGAAAAATCACTTTTTGAAAACGCCAAACGGAATGAGTTTGCAGCGGTTCTCAAAGAATTTTCTGCTGAACTGCCGTATGATTTGTGGCACGGAGGTACCGTAAATTATTTGAAAGGTTTGTTTAGCCCTACTACCTCTTTGTTGCTGGTACATAATACTTTTTCGGATAAAGAAACGGTAAAGAGTGTCAAAGCTGAATTCCCGAATGCTTATTTTGTTTTATGTCCTTCGTCTAATTGGGCCGTGGAACAAACCATGCCTTCCCAAGAAATTTTTGCCGATTATGCCGATTTTTTGCTGGTAGGAACGGATAGCACGGCAACCAATCGCACGGGCATGTCGCTAACCGGAGAAATGAATTTGCTTTTGAAGGCAGGATGGCCTTTGGAAACCGTATTGTATGCAGTAACTCTCAACGGAGCCAAAGCCTTGCATAAAGAAGTCCGGTACGGAAGTTTGGAAGCCGGAAAAAAACCGGGACTTACTCAACTAAAAATCGGTTATCGAAACCAAATCGTCGAAGCACGAAAAATACTTTAATAAAAAATGAACAAAAAAAACGGAAAAACACCTTGCATTTTCAAAAATTAGCGTAT
>CAYMVE010000128.1:0-6157 GCA_964393715.1 uncultured Bacteroidales bacterium
TGCTAATCATAATATTGTCTCTGCCGTCTATAAAGTTCAAAGCACTGTATCCATGTATGTTATACACCACAAACAATGTTTGGTTCGTTTGTCCAAGTTTGACATAAATATCATAAGCCGTAAACAATATCAAAGTAATCAGGGAAAGATACAAGTAGCGTATTTTTTTGTGGTTTATGTAAATTACAAAAGCGGCAATCGCTACCAATAACAATATTAGTTGCGGTTCCGAAAGATATAACCTGTCAAACCGGCTATACGGTAAATTCCGAATCCAATCGAGCGAATCGTTTATGATGTTAAGAAAAAAACCGGTTGCTTTGGCACTCCATTCGTAAACCCAATGCCAACTCGAAAATAAAATCATCATCAATCCGCTGTACATTACAAAAGGCACGAGGGGAATCACCACAAGATTGGTTATTAGAAAATAAGAAGGGAACGAGTGAAAAAAATACAAAGTTACCGGAAGAGTAGCCAATTGTGCCGAAAAAGAAATGGATGCCAACGCCCAAATCTTATCGACAAGCCGGTACAGCATGTTTTTGTGTTTGGGAATATATACCGCTTTGTACAGGTGTGGATACACCGATAAAATACCTAATACGGCCAAATAAGACAACCAGAACCCTATTTCGTTAATAATAAAGGGATTTATAGTGAGGATAATAAATGCCGAAGCGGCTATTGTGTTATAAATATTCGCTTGTCTTTTCAGCAATATCCCTATTTGTATCAGGGTAAACATTAAGGTGGCTCTTGTTACCGACGGAGACAATCCCGTTATAACCGCATAAGCCCAAAGTATAAGAATGGAAAGAAGGGAGGATGCAATACGAAGTTTTGAGTTGTGGCGGAAAGGAGAAAACAGCAGATTGAGTATCATAAAGATGATACCGACATGTAATCCGGATACGGCCAAAACATGCATGGCCCCGGTAGAAGAAAATCTTGCTTTGGTTTCTGCGTCGATATTGTCTTTGTAGCCCAGGAGTAAGGCTTTTAACAGTTCTTTGTTGCGTTGGCTCAACACAGAACGGTCTATAATTTTTATTACATTGAGTCGCAGGTTTTGTCCTCTATCAAACAAAGAAAATTCCTTGCCTATGCGTGCCCAATTCCCGGCTTTGACAAATGCTTGCTTTGTGATAAAATGAAAAGCAAGGTAGTTTTTGTAATTGAATGCTTCCGGATTACGGGCATCCTGAATATCTTGCAGTTGGAGGTCCAGCACGATACGTTCTCCGGGCACAAGGTATTGAGCCGTAGTATCTTTGAAATACACAATGATCTTCCCTTGGGCCTTTTCCCATGAGTTTTTATGTTTGATAGCTTCTACTTGCAAAACTATTTTGGTTGTTTTTTCCGTTTGGGTCGGTAGGCAATCAACACGACCAATAATAAAGCCGCTTTTAAGGGTTTGAGTATAAGTGGCCAACCGGGCATCCGTTATCCCGTAGTTGACATATCCGGCTATGATAAACAGAACAATCGCTAAAAGAGAGGGTTTCCAAAGAGAGGCAGGTCTTCGGGTCAAAATTTTGGCAACAACAAATAGTACCGTTAAAACAAGAAAGGCTATTACCCCATAAGGCAGATCAATTCTTGCAGGGAAAAACTTGTAAAGAAAAATACCGGAAATATACGCTATTGCTATTTGAACGAAAGGACTTCGTCCCATATTATTTTTTTTGGTAATACTCAATGAGACCGTCCAGTGGAGATTTCATTATTTTTATCTCGCTGTAACCGTATTTTTGTGCCGTTTTTCGTAACATATCCGCCAAAAAATATCCAATAGACCCCACGCTGCCGATTTGATAATGCCGGTAATTCTTGTAAGGCAACACATGCCTTTTGAAAAACAAATCGAATCCTTCCGCAACCATATTCTCAATGTACACTTCGGAAATATTTTCCGTTAAAAAAGGAGCAAATCCGGCTAAAAAACGGTTGGGCAAAGGCTTTTTATACACTCTATCCAAGATGTACTCTCTATTGTAAGGAAATTGGTTTTGAAATTTTTTGTACAAATTTTCCGGCATTTCTTTGTTTAAGAAATCCTTAACCAATTGGAGGCCGAAATAGGCTCCGCTCCCTTCATCTCCGAGGATGTATCCCAATGCGGGAATATTTTCAACAATCTTACGGCCGTCATAAATACAAGAATTGGAACCGGTACCCAGGATTATGGCAATCCCTGCAGCATCGCCCCAAAGTCCCGTTGCCGCCGCTTCTATGTCGTGAGACACTTGTATCCGCGTCTGGGGGAATACGGTTTTTAATCCGTGGTAAACTATTTGACACCTTTGTTCGGACGAGCAACCAGCCCCGTAAAAATAAATTTCGTATATCTCGTTTTTGTCAATTTTCGAAGGCCATTTTTTTCTGAGTTCATCACTAATCTCCTGACTACTAACAAAAAACGGATTGAAGCCGACGGTAAAAAAACGATATATTTCTTTCCCGTCTATAACCACCCATTCCGTCTTGGTGGAGCCACTATCGGCAATAAGTATCATGATTTTGTTTTTAAGACAGGTCGTACAAACAAAACAGCCACTCGTAATAGAGAGCGGCTGTGGAATACTTTATTTTACGAATTCTTTTGAGAGGTCGAGACCTTTTTTCAGGGCTTTCAGGTTCATTTCGACTACACTTTCGCCTTTTCGTCCGAAAATCTCTTTGATACCTTCTTCCAAATCTTCATATTCCAACCCTAAATAAGGACTTACCGCACCTATCAATATGACATTGGCCACTAGTGAGCTTCCCAATTTTTTGGCTTCGGAATCCGCCTCAATTATGATATGGTTGGGAAATTTTTTCACCTCTGCCAACACTTCTTCTATGGGTGGATAATCGGGAATGTTTTTGTACGGAGTAGAATTTGTTATCAGCCATCCGTCTTTTTTAAGGTAATGTGCATATCTTAATGCTTCTATCGGTTCCAATCCCAATACGATATCCGCCTGTCCCATTGGAATCAAGTCGGAATAAATCGGTTTGTCCGATATTCGCAAGTTCGATTGAACATCTCCGCCCCTCTGGCTCATACCATGTACTTCCGACTGCTTGACATACAATCCTTTGTTCAGTGCGGTAGCCGCTATTATGGCTGCTATTGACAAGATACCTTGTCCGCCCACACCTGTTAATATGATATCGGTTTTCATTGTCTTATGGTTTTTATTTTGCTGCTTTTGCTTTTTTTTGCATTTTAATTCGTCTGATATAAGTTTGAACGCATTCTCTTCTGGGTATTACCACCGAGAGACCGGGATAAGCAATTTCTTCGCTGAATACTTGTACCATCGTTTGATGTTCTTTCGGTATCGGATTTACAATTCTGATATGATCGGGATCTACACCAAGACCTTTCACGATATCCTCAATCTTACCTTCTGCCGCTGATTTTTGGCCTCCGGTCATACCTACGGCGGAGTTATCCAAGATGAACAGGGTCATATTGGTATTTTCTCTTACGGCATCCAGCAATCCGGTGATGCCGGAATGAGTAAAGGTTGAGTCTCCGATAACCGCAACCGACGGAATAAGACCGGCATCTGCCGCTCCTTTAGCCATAGTAACGGAAGCCCCCATGTCCACACAAGAATTGATAGCATTAAACGGACTTAAGGCTGCCAATGTATAACAACCGATGTCGGCAAAAACTCTTCCTTTGCCGTATTTTTCCATTACTTCGTTCAGCGCTTTGTAGAAAAAGATATGGCCACATCCGTCACAAAATTGCGGTGGTCTTACACGAACGATATCACTTTGGTTATAAACAACTTCTATCGATTGGCCGAGAGCCTGGGCAACAATGTTAGGGTTCAGTTCTCCCGTACGGGGTACAGTACCGTCCAACCGTCCTTTGATAGGCTTAAGTGAATAGTTGAAATAGCCCCTGAGTTGTTCTTCTACAAACGGATACCCCTCTTCCAAAACAAGCACTTCGTCCACTTCATCAAACAGTTTTTTCAGCATATTGTACGGAAGCGGATATTGACTAATCTTCACTACGGGATGTTTGCATCCTTCCGGACAATTTTCCATTAAGTAATTGAAGGCTATTCCCGATGCTATGATTCCTAATGATTTGTCTGATCCGTCAAAGTATTTGTTAAACGGAGAATTATCCGATTCTTCCACCAATCCGGGTTGTTCTGTCAGAAGGTTGGCATATCTCTTTTTGGCAATGGACGGTAACAAAACAAATTGAACCGGATCATCCGGCAACTTTACTTTGTTTTCCGCTTTGACGGCGTCGGTGGTTTGCACACCACCTCGCGAATGCGCTATTCTTGTAGTCAATCTCAAAAGTACCGGCAACTGATATTTTTCGGACAATTCGAATCCGTAATGTACCATATCGTAAGCTTCTTGCTGATTAGAAGGTTCCAAAATCGGAGTAAAAGCAAATTTCCCGTAATATCTGGAATCTTGTTCGTTTTGGGAAGAATGCATGGACGGGTCGTCGGCAACTGCCACTATCAAACCGCCGTTTACACCTGTTATGGCTGAATTTACAAAAGCATCTGCCGCCACATTCAAACCTACATGTTTCATGGTTACAATAGCCCTTTTGCCGGCATAAGACATACCAAGGGCTGCTTCCATAGCCGTTTTTTCGTTCACCGACCATTCGCGGTGAATATTCCTTTCTTTGGCTTCGGGTGAACGCTGTACATATTCTATAATCTCGGTAGAAGGTGTGCCGGGATAACCGTAAAAACCGGAAATACCGGCATCTATTCCGCCTTGTGCTACAGCTTCGTCACCTAAAAGTAACAATCTTTTCATATCGTTTTGTTTTTCTTTTTCCAAAAATCCAGTTCAAAGGTAATAAAATATTTATATTCTAAAAAACGGTGCCGGTAAAGATTCTTGTTTTTTGTACAATTACAGGAAATTTCTCACCAAACTACAACATTTAGACTTGTGCACCGATTTGTTTTCATAAAAAGAAAAAGGTCCAAAACAGAATTCCCGACAAAAAATAACTTCCTAAGAAGGAAGAAAAAACACCGTCCGGTGTTTCGATACGGTATAGCGTATCGGCTATGGTTAGTACGGGATTTCAGAGGATTGAACCTTCTAACCTGCACTTGGTCACATTTTTAATTTTTCCTTATTTCAATAGACACGCAAAATTTTCAATGTTACGAACTTTATTCAAGACACCCCACTTTGAAAAGCACCGGAACCCGCATTAACTATGCCATTGTTGCCCCTTGTTAGTCTTATTGCCCAAATATTTCAACTTTAAAATTATCAATGTAAGCTTTTTCCTTATCTTTATTCCACAAGTATACTTTTATTTTTGAATGTTCTTTTATGTCACTTTTGTTAATACTTATTTCATGCTTAATTTGCCACCAGTTTGAATAAGCTTTGAGATATTTGTTTATCTTAATCCCCTCCCAAACATACACACCGTTTGAATCTTCGATGGATATGACGAACTTGGAATTGGTTTTTTCGGTATAGTAACAATAAACACTACATGAAATCAATAATTGATTCAAAGTGTCTAAGGGCAATGAATCAATGGGATATTCAAATGTTGAGGAATATTCTAAAACCTGAATCGAAGATTTCCCCTCATAATAAATAGCATTTGAAATATTGGATTCATTTTGATTCCAATAGGGAGGGGTAATTCCTTCAAAATCATTTAAAGAACGAAGCAATAAATGTCCGGATTTTTTAGGATTTGAAAAATTTTTCATTTCATAAACGGCTATATTCAGTTCCTTATTTTGATACAGTAATTTATTGTCTTTTGATATGTTTTTAGCATAATATGGTAAATCATGGTATTCCATCTTTGAAAGGTATCGTGTATACCAGTTAAGAAATAATATTATTTTCTTTTTAGGATCTATAGAATCATGTATAAAATCATTGTAATTCATAATTGAAATTAAGCCATTATTGTTAAATTTATTGTAATAATTTCCTAAACGCTTTTGAACATCGTTGGTAATTACAGTAACGCTATCGTTTCTTTGTAATACTATCTCTGAAAATATTTCCTTTTGTTTTTCATATTTAATTTTTTGAGCATAATTAATCATAGTAAGCGGTTCGATGGAAAGAACAATAATCAACAAAGCGGTGAAAATATATTGAGATAAACGATTAATTGGAA
>CAYMVE010000129.1:0-6148 GCA_964393715.1 uncultured Bacteroidales bacterium
TTTTGGAAATGACAAAATTTCCGAAAGATGAACAAAAAGAAATATTGGAATCTTTGATTGCGGAATTTCGGCTGGAAAAGGTGCGTAAAAACAAGGGCTACCAACTGAGTGGTGGCGAACGAAGGCGTACGGAAATAGCCAGAGCATTGGCCGTAAAACCCAAGTTCATCCTGTTGGACGAACCGTTTGCCGGAGTTGACCCCATTGCCGTGGAGGATATTCAAGGTATTGTATCGCATCTGAAAGACAAAAACATAGGTATCCTGATTACCGACCATAATGTACACGAAACCTTATCTATCACCGATAGGGCTTATTTGTTGCACGAAGGAAACATCTTGAAGTCGGGCACTGCCGAAGAACTGGCTAATGACGAACAGGTAAGAAGAATATATTTGGGACAAAATTTTACTTTAAGGTAGGCCTATTGCTGCTTGATAATTTCCATTTTCAGGATTCTGATATCTTTCAACGGACGATTGAATCGATCGGTTGGAGCATTGGCTATTTTATCCACCACATCCATTCCTTTGACTACTTCGCCGAATACGGTATATTGCCCGTCCAAATGAGGGGCACCTCCAACAGTTGTATATATTTTACGCTGTTCATCGGTAAATTTGAAATCGTGTTTGCCGTACTTTTTCAAAGCCAGTTGATATACGCGGTTTCTGAATTTTATGATTTCGTCGGTTTCCTTATTTTTAGCCAATTGGTCTAATGTGTCACGGTAGGCTCTATGAGCCTTGTCGGTTAGAAATTTCATAATCAAGTCGTTACGATAAATTGCTTTTAACCTGCGTTCCAATTTATTTAATTGTTCGGGAGTATATTTTCTTCCTTGTACAATGTAAAACTGTGAGCCGGAAGAACGACGTTCCGGATTTACATCATCCGATTGGCGGGCTGCCGCCACTGCTCCCCGTTTGTGGAAATGATTCGGCCTAATCTCTGCCGGTAGTGTGTAGCCCGGACCTCCCAATCCAAGCCTTGAACCCGGTTGGGCATTTTTGGAAAACGGATCACCGGTCTGAATCATAAAACTTTTAATGACCCGGTGAAACAAAAGGCTGTCGTAAAAATGTTTTTTTACCAGTTTTACAAAATTGTCACGATGCACCGGAGTGTCGTCGTAGAGTGCTATTACAATATCCCCTTCGGTTGTTGTGATTTTTACTTTGACGGATTGCGTAAATGCCGGTGTGCTAAAAACAGTTGCTATCAGTATGATTAAAAAATTTTTCACCATGTTTCGGTTTCAAATTGTTTCAAAAAGTCAATGTTGTTTTCAAAGAACAGGCGCAAGTCTTTGATGCCGTATTTCAGCATGGTAATCCTTTCAACTCCCATGCCAAATGCAAATCCCGTGTATTTTCTGCTGTCAATACCATTTGTTTCCAACACATTCGGATCTACCATTCCGCAGCCCAATATTTCCACCCAGCCTGTATATTTGCAGACATTACAGCCTTTGCCTCCGCAAATTTTGCAAGAAATATCCATTTCGGCCGATGGTTCCGTAAAAGGAAAATAGGAAGGACGCAAGCGAATATCGGTATCTTCTCCGAACATTTCTTTGGCAAAATAAAGTAGCGTTTGTTTCAGGTCGGCAAAAGATACTCCCTTGTCAATATACAACCCTTCTACTTGGTGAAAAATACAATGTGCCCGTGCCGAAATGGCTTCGTTACGGTAAACGCGTCCGGGAGAAATGGTGCGGATGGGCGGCTTCTGCTTTTCCATTACGCGGACTTGCACCGAAGAGGTATGGGTACGCAACAGAATGTCGTCCGTAATGAAAAAAGTATCTTGCATGTCGCGAGCCGGATGTTCGGGAGGAAAATTCAACGCACTGAATACATGCCAATCGTCTTCAATTTCGGGACCTTCGGAAATATTGAAACCAATGCGCTTGAAGATGTCTATTATTTCGTTGCTTACAATTGAGATAGGATGCCGTGAACCTAATTCCGTATATACCGGCAAGAACAAATCTTTGTCAAAATGCTTACTATCCGATTCGGATATGGTCGTTTTTAGCGTGTTTATTTTATCTTGAACGGCTTGTTTTAGTGTGTTTAATATTTTGCCGGTTTCGCGTTTTTGTTCCGGCGGTATTTTTTTGAATTCCGCGAAAAGGTCGTTTAATATTCCTTTTTTACCCAAATATTTGATTCTGAATTGTTCCAGTTCGTTTTTGTCTGAGGTGGAGAAATTTTTCACCTCTTCCAATAGACCTTGTATTTTTTCAATCATGATCCCTTAATATTTGCCACAAAGTTATTCATAAAATTCGTACCGGTTAAGGTTTAAAAAGTGAATTTTCCCGTTTCGTTTACTAAAAAACGAAAAATGTTAGACAGATATGTGTTTATTTTATGTTATATTTGTACTAAAATCCAAAAACAAAATGTTATGAAAAGAATTCTGTTTGTTTTAATGTTTTCCGTTGTGTATATGGCCAATGCACAACAAGCAAAGGTGAAAAAAGAAAAAGTTTATACGGATGCCATGGAATTTTACAAAGCTTTGGAAGCCGGAAGTTATGCGCCTAATTTTACTTTACAAGACATCAATGGCAATACGCACACATTGTATGACTATTTGGACGACGGCAAGACCGTATTTATCGACTTTTTTGCCGTATGGTGCGGTCCGTGTTGGAACTTTATGAACAACCACGCTTTTGAGAATCTTTACAAAGCACACGGGCCTGCCGGTGCACCCGGCGTAGATGCTACCACCACGGATGATGTTATGGTATTTGCTATTGAAACTAGTGGCAATAATGCCAATCTGGCTTGTTTGCAAGGGGATGCCGCCAATTGTTCACATTCTTACGGTACGCAAGGCGATTGGATAACGGCTGCGGGAGATTTACCGTTATTACCTACTTATTCTCCGAACACTACGCAACCGGTTGCCGATTATGATATAGCCTATGTGCCGACTTTGTACAAGATATGTCCGGACAGGAAAGTGGAAGAAGTGGCTCAAAATTCTTCGGCTGACTATTATTATGCTATGGTGGGCCAATGCCCGGCTCCGGCATCAAGTACCGATGATGTAGCTTTGTATTCAATAGATGAACCCACCAATTATCCTTATTGTGTTTCCGATATAACTCCAAAAGTTACCATTCAAAATTACGGCTCACCCGATTTGACCAGTGCCTTAATAAAGGTTTATGTGGATAATGTGGAACAAGTGTCTTATAACTGGAGCGGCTCGTTAGCTACTTATGAGATTGATCAAGTTACCTTGCCTTCGGTTTCTTTGACCCCGGGTACTCATACTTTGAAAGTAGAAGTTTCGCAACCCAATGGGGCAACCGATCCGGATATGTCTAACAATTCACAAGAAATTATCGTATCCAGCAATCCGGATGGAGCGCACATTACCATTGATATTTTGACGGATAATTATCCGGAAGAAACTTCTTGGGAATTGTCGTACAACGGAAGTGTTATTGCAAGCGGAGGCCCCTACAGCGGACAACCTCAATCTCACATCATAAGTGAAATGTGTGTGGCATATAATGAGTGTTACGATTTTACCATTTACGATGCTTACGGAGACGGAATGGATTACAACGGTGTAACCGGACATGTAACGATTACTTTTGATAACAATACGGTGGTGGACTTTTCGGGAAGCGATTTTACTTCTTCCAAGACCGTAAATTTCTGTACGGATACTACTACCTACGCAAGCCATCAAAATATTGCATCCGTCAATCTGTTCCCGAATCCGGCAAATTCAGTGTTAAGCATTACGGGAGCTTCCGGTATGAATATGACCATTATTTCACAAGACGGGAAAATTGCTATGGAGAAACCGGTAAACTCCAACATAAGCAAGATAGATGTAACGAATTTGCCGGAAGGTTATTATATTGTACGACTGGTAAGCAGTCAAACAGTGGTTACGAAGTCGTTTGTGAAAGTGAAATAATGGAGCGGCTTTGTCAGCTATTTAGTTAGTATTCTGTTTTTTCCCACTTTTGGCACAAGCTGAAAGTGGGATTTTTTTGCAAGCAAAATGATCGATAATCAGTGTTTGAAATCTGTAATATCATTTAATTTAACATGGGGTCTAACGGGATGTTGTTGATTATTTTGTGGTTAAATCCAAGGTCGATAAGAATTTTTTTCCACAATCCGGTAGTATCTGCCCAAATATCATATTGGGAAGCCGGTACTACATACCAGTAATTCATATCCAGTTCGTTAGCCAACTGTCCGGGTGCCCAACCCGAATATCCCAAAAAGAATTTGACATTTTCCGGAGTGGCTATACCTTCGTTGATGAGTTGATACATTTTTTCATAATTACCGCCCCAATAGATATGGCCAGTAACCTTTTCCGTACCGGGTATTTGGTCGCCTAAATTATGGATAAAGTGTAGAGAGTTTACCTGTACCGGTCCACCAAACAACATTTTACTGTCAAATTTGCTTATGCCGGCTAAAATTTTTTCTGCCATAAATTCAGTAGGTCTGTTGAGGACAAAACCGACGCTTCCGTTTTCGTTGTGCTCTACAATAAGCACTACCGTTCTGGCAAAATACAAATCGTTACTCAGCGGAGGAGCAACCAGTAATACCCCTGGCTTCACTTCTATTTGGGGTTGATTTATGTCAAATAATTTATAATTTATCTTTTTCATATTACTTTTTTGTAAATAAAATGCAAAAATTATACCTTATGTTTTAATCTTTATCACATTCATTTCTTTGTAGGGACAAAGAAAAGCGTGCTGCACAAACTTTATTATTACACAAAGCATACAACCTTTTTCATCGGAAAAGGTTAGAGACGCTATTGAGATAAGATGACGAATAACCGAGATTGCTTCATTTTTACTAAATTTGTCGCATCTTAACAACTTCGGCTTTGAACAAAATAAGGCAGATAGCAGGACAAACCGCCATTTACGGAGTAAGCAGCATTGTAAGCCGTTTGCTCAACTATTTGCTCACCCCTCTTCATGTAAGTGTTTTTGCACCCGAACAGTATGGAGTCATTACGGAAATGTACGCTTATGTAAGTTTTCTTATCGTTTTTTTGACTTACGGAATGGAAACCGCCTATTTTCGCTATTCTCACCAATACGAATCTTCAAAAGTTTATTCTACGGCCGTTACATCCTTATTCTTTTCTTCGTCGTTTTTTTTATTGTTAGTGCTGTTTTTCAATTCTTCCATTGCTTCGTTTTTAGGCTACCCCACTCACCCCGAATATATCATTTGGTTTGGAATAGTGGTGGCGGTAGATGCGTTCAACACTCTGCCGTTTGCCAAACTGCGAAATGAAAACAAGGCAGTGAAATTCAGCATTATACGCACACTCAACATCCTTATCAATATTGTCATGAACATACTGTTCCTTGTAGTGTTTCCCTACTTGTCACACCAAGAAGGATACCAATGGATATATTCCGTGTATCAACCGCAAATAGGAGTAGGATATGTTTTTATTGCCAACTTGATTGCTTCGGTTGCTACCTTTTTTATGTTATTGCCGGAAATACTAAAAGACCATAGGGGTTTTGACGGGAAATTGTGGAAGGAAATGATAATTTATGCATTGCCTTTATTGGTAGGAGGATTAGCCGGTATGATCAACGAAACCTTAGACCGTATTTTGTTAAAAATTTATTTGCCTCCGGAAGTAAACCCATTGGCTCAAATAGGTATATACGGCGCCAATTATAAAGTAGCTATCCTCATGACCTTATTTATCCAGATGTTCCGGTATGCTGCGGAACCTTTCTTTTTTGCCAATGCCAAAGAGAAAAACTCAAAACAACTTTATGCCGATGTGATGAAATATTTTATCATTTTCGGATTAGCCATTTTCCTTTTTGTAATGCTTTATATAGACATTATCAAAGCGATTATCATAAATCCAAGGTATTACGAAGGATTAAAAATTGTTCCCATCTTGCTTTTTGCCAATTTGTTTTTAGGCATCTTTTACAACTTGTCAGTGTGGTACAAAATCAATAATCTTACAAAATTTGGAGCTTACCTTTCCCTATTTGGTGCTCTAATTACCATCGTGCTCAACATTTGGCTCATCCCCCAAATCGGGTATATGGGGGCGGCATGGGCTACCTTTTTTTGTTATTTTTCCACAATGACAG
>CAYMVE010000130.1:0-5939 GCA_964393715.1 uncultured Bacteroidales bacterium
AAGAAATCAAACGAAATGGGGAAAATACGCACAATATCAATTACCGAACGGATGGGGGGGTGGGTAATTAGTTGGTTATCAACAATATGTGTGTTTTTGATGAGCATTTTTCGTTTTCTTTTGCGCTTGCAAAGAAAAAGCATTTTTTTGAAACAGAAAAATTTTTTTCGGACTATTTTTCACATCAAGCCAAAACCACTGTGGCTTTTTCTTTTGGCATGGGGATACTATTACCCCCAATGAATTTTATGGAGTTGTTTTAGCTTATTTTGCTCCAATCCACTTCTTTGAAATAGATTTTTTTGAGCTGTTCTTGCAATATCTTGTTTTCGGGATTTTGTAGGAAAGTATCGTCTTGCAATATTTCAACAGCCGCCTTTTTGGTCAGTTCAAGCAGCATACCGTCTTTGCCCAGTTCGGCAATTTTAAGGTTGATTGGCATCCCGCTTTGTTGTTTCCCCTCAATATCGCCCGGTCCTCTCAATTTCAAGTCGGCTTCGGCTATTTCAAAACCATCGTTTGTCGAGGTCATGATATTCATTCTTCGTTGTGCCGTATCTCCTATGGTATCTTTGGTAATGAGGAAACAATAAGATTGATGTTTGCCTCTGCCGACTCTTCCGCGCAGCTGATGCAATTGAGCCAATCCGAATTTTTCCGCACTTTCAATGACCATTATGGTTGCATTGGGCACATTAATCCCCACTTCAATCACTGTTGTAGCCACCATTATTTTAGCCTGTCCCGAGGCAAACAGTTTCATCTCTTCTTCCTTTTCGGCAGGCTTCATTTTGCCGTGTACCATCACGCTTAAATACTTGGGCGGAGGGAAAAAAGACAGTATATCATTGTATCCGGCCACCAAGTTTTCATAATCCAGTTTGGGCGACTCTTCTATCAGAGGAAACACCACATAAGCTTGCCTTCCTTTGTCAATTTCCTTTTTGATAAAATTGTAAACTTTGAACCTTTCACCGGCTTTGATATAAAAAGTCTTTACCGGTTTTCGTCCCGGAGGCATTTCGTCTATTACGGATACATCCAAATCGCCATATAGTGTCATGGCAAGCGTACGCGGGATAGGAGTTGCCGTCATTACAAGTACATGTGGAGGCACCGTGTTTTTTTGCCACATTTTGGCTCTTTGGGCCACACCAAACCGATGCTGCTCATCAATTACGACAAAACCCAAATTACGGAATACCACATCATCCTCAATCAAGGCATGTGTTCCGATAATAATATTTATTTCTCCTGCAGCCAGTTGTTTTTTGATTTCTTTTTTGGCTTTTGCCGTAAGCGAACCGGTAAGCAATTCTACCCTAACGGGAAGCTTGCCCAGCAGTTCTTTTATGGAATAGAAATGTTGCTGTGCCAATACTTCGGTCGGCACCATCAGGGCGGTCTGATAGCCATTGTCTATGGCAATAAGCATGCTCATAAGAGCCACCAATGTTTTGCCACTTCCCACATCACCTTGCAAAAGGCGATTCATTTGTTTACCTGACTTGAAATCTCTACGGATTTCTTTTATCACTCTTTTTTGTGCTCCGGTCAGTTCGAACGGTAAATTATTGTGGTAAAAATCATTAAATAGTTTCCCAACTTTCTCGAAAACCATTCCCCTGTCTTTGGTTTTTCTGATAAATTTACGCTGCTGTATTTTGAGTTGCACAAAAAAGAGTTCCTCGAATTTCAGCCTGTACCTTGCTTTGTCCACCATTTGGGGATTTTGTGGCAGATGCATACTTTTTATAGCCTCACGCCGTGGCATCAACCGGTACTTTCGCAGGATATATTCGGGCAGTGTTTCGGGAATTTGTGCATAGACTTCCGGTAAAATCACGGAAATCAATTTGCGGAATGTTTTGTTGTTAATGAAATTTTTTTTCAATTTTTCTTTAAGCGGATATACGGGCAATAATTTATTGGATTGTATCAGGCTGGTGTCGTATTCTTCTATCTCGGGATGTACAAAACTTATCTCGTTTTTGAATATGTTGGGCCTTCCGAATATCACATACCGTACGCCGGGTTGATATTTTTTTTTGACCCATTCAAAACCCTGAAACCATATAATTTTCACCACTCCGCTACCATCCGAAAAAGTGGCTACCAGCCTTTTTCGTCCTTTGATAACGGTTTGGAAATCCCCCATGAAGGTTCCGGCTATTTGAATGTTGGTGCCGCCAAATGAAGATGACAAATCCGATATGCGATATATCCGGGTCCGGTCGTCAAATCGGTAAGGGTAATATTCCAATAAATCGGCTACAGTAGCAATCCCGAGTTCTTGCTCCAACAAGGCGGCTTTTTTGGGACCTACTCCTTTGATAAATTGTATTTTGTCATACAAGTTCATACTTCAAAAATAAAGCAAAAAGCCGAACCGTGGCAAAAACAGGGATAAAAAATAAAAGCCTCCGGTCCGGGAGGCTTTTGTTTTTAGGCATCTACTTCGTCAAACACTCCTTTTATGGCTTTTATACCGGGTAATTCTTTTCCTTCGATGTATTCCAGCAAGGCACCTCCCGCCGTAGAAATGTAACTGATGCGGTGCTGCAAGTGGAATTTGTTCAAAGCGGAAGTCGTATCTCCACCTCCCGCTATGGTATATGCTCCCAAGTCGGTAGCCCGTGCCACCGCCAAAGCAACCCGTAATGTACCGTTGGCAAAATCATCTATTTCAAACACACCGATAGGGCCGTTCCAAAGTACGGTTTGGGATTCTTCAATCACTTTCATAAACATGTTTTGGGATTTGATACCTATATCCACCCCCATTTGGCCCTTAGGAATATTGTCTATCGGATGATGTTCTATATGGGCATCTTCCGATATGCTGTCTGCCGTTATCGCGTCGATAGGAAGATAAATTTTCACATTTTTCTTTTCGGCCAAAGCCAGTATTTTTTTTGCTACCTCCAAGTAATCTTCTTCTATTATGGAGTCGCCCACATTACCACCTTGAGCCTTTATAAAGTTAAATGCAATACCTCCGCTTATTATCAGGTTGTCCACTTTGTTGAGCAATGCTTCTATTATTTTTATTTTGGTAGATATTTTGGAACCGCCCAATATGGCTGTGAACGGTCTTTCCGCGTGATGCAACGCCCGGTCGATATGATGCATTTCGCTTTCCACCAAATAACCGAAGTACCTGCGTCCTTCAAAAAACTTGGCAATGTGATATACCGAAGAATGATACCTGTGCACCGTACCGAAAGCATTCATCACATAGATATCTCCCAGTCGTGCCAGCTTTTGGGCAAAGTCCCAATCACCTTCCGTCTCTTCGGGATGGAAACGCAGATTTTCGAGTAGGAGTACTTCTCCCGGTTGCAATTCGGCTGCCATTTTTTCCACCTCAGGACCTACACAATCTGGAGCAAACTTCACCTCCCTACCAAGCGCTTTGCTCAAATAAGGCACCAAATGCTTGTTTGACAATTCGGGTTTAAATTTTCCTTTGGGTCTGCCCAAATGTGAAAGCAATATTACCGCTCCGTTCTCGGACAAAATTTTTACTATGGTTGGCAATGCCGTTACTATACGGGTATCATCCACAATTTCACCGTCTTTGAGCGGCACATTGAAATCCACACGCATCAATACTTTTTTGCCGTTGAAATCCACATCATCTATGGAGAACGACTGCTTAACGGCGGCAATTCCCGGAAGTGTTTTCCCTTCGAGATACTCGAGCATGGCACCGCCACCCGTAGAAACATAACTAATTCGGTTGGAAAGGTTGAATTTATTAATAGCAGCTACCGAATCGCCTCCGCCAACCAAGGAATATGCTCCCAAGTCGGTAGCTCTGGCTACCGCCAATGCTACCCGTAAAGTACCGGTAGAAAAATTTTCAAATTCAAACACGCCGATAGGGCCATTCCATAAGATAGTTTCCGATTTCTCAATAATATTCATAAACAGGTTTTGAGACTTTATTCCTATGTCAAGTCCCATCCACCCGTCGGGAATTTGATCTACCGGAAAGTGCTGAATGTTAGCATCGTTGGAAAATTTGTCGGCTACAATGGCATCTATCGGCAATACAAGGTTTACATGATATTTTTTCGCCTTTTCAATGATGTTTTTTGCCACCTCCAAATATTCGTCCTCTACGAGGGAATCTCCTATTTTACCGCCCATAGCTTTTACCAGCGTATATACGATGCCACCGGCAATAATCAGATTGTCCACCTTAGGCAAAAGATTTTCTATTATGCTGATTTTGGTAGAAACCTTAGAACCACCTATGATAGCCGTAAAAGGTCTTTTGGGCTCTTTCAAGGCTTTGTCTATATGCGATAGCTCACTCTCGACCAAATAACCGAACATTTTATCGTAAGGGAAAAACTTGGCTATGGTATAGGTAGAAGCATGGGCACGGTGTACCGTACCGAAAGCATTCATCACATAAGCATCCCCCAAGCGCGCCAGTTTTTGGGCAAATTCTTCGTCTCCTTGGGTTTCTTCGGGATGAAACCGTAAATTCTCGAGCAACAGTACTTCTCCGGGTTGCAGTTCGGCCGCCATTTTTTCCACTTCCGGTCCTACACAATCCGGTGCATGCTTTACTTCCCGTCCTAACAGTTCGGCCACTTTGGACACTATGTGTTTGGTGGACAAATCGGGGTTGAATTTGCCTTTCGGCCTGCCGAGATGTGTCATCAGAATTACGGCACCACCTTCGGTGAGTATTTTTAGAATAGTAGGAATAGCTGCCACTATTCGTGTGTCGTCTGTTACATTATGATTTTCGTCCAATGGTACATTGAAATCTACTCTTACAAGGACTTTTTTCCCTTTGAAATTGTATTTATCCATTGAAATCATGAAAAACAAATTTAAAAAATTATGAATGCAAAACTATATGAAAAAGTTTTGCTTTTGCCGATTTTTTCAAAATAATTGTAAAAAACTGATTTTTGTCAGGTTGTGGCAACCGAAAAAACACCACCTTTGGGTGGAATTTAATAAGATTTGTTATGAAAATAATGAAGATAAAAGTGACAGGAACAGGAAAATCCGCTACTCAAATGGAAGTGCGTTCGGGAAAATTTTCCATGATAATAGATGAGCCGGAACAAATGGGAGGCACGGGAACAGGGCCTTCTCCCGTACAGTTGATTTTGTTTGCACTGGCAGGTTGCCTGAATATGACGGGTAATTTTGTAGCCAGAGAGATGGGACTATCGTTCCGAGGGTTGAAAGTGGAAATATCAGGTGAGCTGAATCCTTGTAAATTTATGGGAATATCCGATGACGAACGAGCAGGATTTCGTAAAATAGAAGTAACCATCATCCCTGAAACAGACACCGATATCAGTCCATCTTTGTTGGAAAATTGGCTAAGAGAAGTGGAAACCAGATGCCCCGTAACGGATAACATTAAAGAAGCTACGAAAATCGCTATAAAATTGGCGACAAAGGTATAATTGTTGGGAAAAAGAATAAAGTCTAACTCCCACCTTTTCTGATTTTTTCGTAATTGGAGGCGTTGCTTGGGTCTGTTTCTTTCAGGATATTAATGACGCGTGCTTTTTCGTCGGGCATGGCTTCTTTGAAAATGCTAATCAGTTCTTGTGATTTGGCATCGTAAAAGAGCTTGACAAGCATGTTGCCGGGTTGCACACGATACACTTTACGGATAAGTTGGAGATTATCCGCAATGATTCTTCTGCCCTCTTCGGGTTTGTCGGCCATAATGTCCATTCCCAAACGATGGTATTTGTACATACATTCACGCAACGGAGTATATTTTTTGTCTAACAAATTATGTACAAGCCAATAGCGATTTTTGGTTCCTTCAAAGGCTTTCCAGCCTTTTTCCTTAGCGCCCTGCATGTTATTCACTATTTTTTCGGCTTTTTTGAAAAACGCCGTCCCCCCCAATAAGGAAAACGAGTCAAAATCGTAACCCAGAATAATGT
>CAYMVE010000131.1:0-5893 GCA_964393715.1 uncultured Bacteroidales bacterium
ATCAATCGAACGCAAAAATCCTTTTCCTCCGGAAATAGAAAGAATACTTTTTTGTGGATGATTGATAATTTTCTGCAAACGGTCTTTTTGAAAGACGAATGTCTTGTCAACTCCTACAAAAAAAACGGTATCCTGCCGAATCAAAATATTTAAAATCACGGTAAACTTAGCAGAATCAACTTGTGCATCGGTAGAAAGAATTTTAATATGATACTTCCCGATTGAATCCATTTTCAAATAACCGAAGTCATTATCCCCACCGAAATACAGGTTGTTGTTATAAGGAGATTCTTTAAGAACGCGAACGATAGATTCTTTTCGGATTGTACGAAAAGATACTCCGTCAAACAAAACAATACCTCTCGTTGACCCTAAAGCAATAATTCCGTTATGTAATTGCTCGATATACCAAATTTGCCCGCTACCTTTATATTCGGTGGGTAAAAATGTCCGATGTTGCGGAATGCCGAAACGGAAGGTTTGGGAATAGGAAGATAAAGCAAATAATAGAAAGTACCCAAAATACAAAATAAAGAATGTTCGGTATATATTTTCGCAACTTTGAAGGCATTCGTTCCTAAAAAGATTTCCACAAACTTAATTGTTTTTGCCAAATAACAAAACCCCCCGGCCGAAACTTTATGTTTTTTTGACCGGAGATTTGTCCTTTTTTATTTTCGTTAAAAGTTTTCTTAGTCGTCGAACATCGTAGTTATAAGTTGATGCAAAGCATTTTCATCCGTTTGTTCCATGGTTATATCAAGCGTAAAAGTGTGTGTCGTAGACTGATTGTAAAAGTACCACAAAGTACCGTCCGTTTTCATGCCCAAAGCGATGAAACGCATTTCCGTATTTTGCGGAAGCACGACCTGAGTACCAACCACTTGCATAATACCGGCATATTCCGGCAAATACACTACTTTATAGAGGGTTTCCACACTATCGGTGGACGAGGTAAAAGATACGGTACAAGTATTGGTATAACCGGAAAATTTATCGGCATTGAACCAGCCTAATGTATCGGGCCACCAACTATAAAAAGTGCTGTCCGTATAGGTAGAGTCTGTTATCATGGTGGCTGCTTGTCCCGTATTTTCCCAGTTTACATTTCCGTTGGATTCGTTGCCCAGAAACAAGGTAATGTTCGTCATAACGCTATCGGTGGGAAACTCCACACCGAAGGTACTACCGGATGCCAACACCAACGGATGCCCGTCTTTTTCCGCCGTCACTCTCACTTCTCCTTGCGTAGTCAGCATTACGCTGTTTGATACGGGAAAAACACCGTAATACAGCATATCGTACGGTTTATACAACTCTATCAGTTTGATTACATAAGGATAATCTATCGGTGTGCCGTCCGGATAAGTAAAAATATCCTTGCTTTGATAAATCCGTGTACCTTGCTCTCCCACAATGGGAGCGGTACCCGGTCCTGTAATGGTGAAAACTTGTTCGTTTGCTTTTCTGGAATTCAAATAAGCAGCCGGAGAAGCATATACCTCTTTTACAAAAGGTTCGGTGCGATCTTTTTTACAACCGGCGATAAACAAGATAGCTATCCAGCCCGTCCAAACGATTGTTCTTGTAAGCTTGTTCATGGCTTGTCAGGTTTATTCTTTTACAAATTTAGTGGAAAAAGTATGATTTCCTCTAACAATTGTCAGTAAATAAGTGCCAACGGATAAATTGTCCAAAGAAATGGTGCCGTTTCCGTAAGAAACTTCCCGAAGTTTTTTACCCTGCATATCATAAATGGTTACCACATCATTTTCTTGAAAATCGCCGCTTATTGTAATAAAATCCCGGGCAGGATTCGGATAAATACTCAAAGGTTCCGCATTTGCAAGCGGCAGATCGGTAATAAGTTGTCTTTCTATCATTAAATTAAGTTCGTAAGTGCCGAGATTGCCCACGAAAAACGGATTGACACACACATAAAACATGGTAGTGTCGCTCATGTTGTCAAAATCTATTACGCCCATATCGTCGTCGTCATAATAGACGGACCATGCCGTATCGGTAGAAAGTTTTACCTTGAAGATTACATCGTTGGTATAATTTGAATCTACATAACTATCCAAAACATAAGCATAAATGCTGTAATTGTAACCAGGTGCCAACTTGAACGCATAATAATCGGCACTGTCGCCGTAAGCCGAATGAATATTAGCATATCCGGTAGAAAATGTAGCCAGATCATTATCCCAATTTTGCGGAATCAGGTAAGCTTCGTCCAAATGATTATTGTTTTCAAAACTATCCGGCGGCAAAGAAAAAGCATCGGGCAAAACCACATCTATCTGTTTGAAGTTCGGGAATGCTGCAGAACCTATCGGTTTCCAGTCGGTAGAATCTTGCGGTTTGTACCACAATACCAGTTTGTAAGTTCCCATCACATCCGCTATGGTGTCATTAAATACAAAATTGGCCGTACTACCGGCTCCAATATACACCAGTGTATCTTTCAGTTCGTACACCAAGTCTCCGTTAAGTTCGTGCAGCCACACACCTATCTGTCCCAGAAAATAATCGGAGTCCGTATTTTCCAAATCAAACTCAATAGAAACCGGTTCGCTTTCTTGTACGGGGTCCGGATTTACCAGTATGTTGCTTGCTGTCAGTAGTGTTTGTGTGCTATCACTATTTACGGAAATAGTGATCGGATTGGAGTATTCGTCTTCGTCCACCAACATCCAGTTTTCTTCTCCTTGATTTCTAAAATAAATTCCCAATTTATATACGCCGGGCACTACGCCCAAGTTAGAGGTGTAAAAGGTCAAAGAAGCATAATCTTGAGCATTGATGCTCTGATTTTCGAGTACCTCAATATCAGTTACAAACACATCGTTGGTGTCGAATAATGAAGCTTTGAAGTCGCCGTAAAACTGGATGTTTCCGTAATTGGCAATATCTGCCCCCACCAAAAATTCGTCATTGTAATTTAAGGTTTGGGACGAGAGTTGCAAGTCGCCAAACAATTTTACATCGGTATAAGTATCTACCGGTATTATTTTTATTACGGCTCCTTGGGTTTCATTGAAAGAATAGCCGGATACCGGCGTTAAGTCGTTAATTTCAAAATAACCGTCGTACCAACCGTCCCATCCCCAATTAATATGATATTTGCCGTAGTCGTCATATCCATCCATTACAAAAGCATGTCCGACATTTTCTTCCGAACAAAACCCCGTATATAATACCACTCTTTGGTTATCCAATTCGTTTTTTAATAAATTATTCCATGTGCTGACTGTATAATTGCTTCGCTTGATAAATTCCGCCTGAGAAGAATAAGAGAAATATTCGCTGAGGATATCCGCCACTTTGTTGGGATAAGTATTGCTTTCGTCCGGTGTAAAATCCACTTCCAACGCTACGGCGATATGATACATTAATTGGGCAACTGCCAGCACTTCGGAGGAAGGTGTAGAGGACGACAAGGTGTTGGGCATATCGTTCCATCGATAAGTAGTTGCCCCGAAATTCGCCGATTGCGTACCGTATTGATCCGACTGATAAGCATGGTATCCGTTGCCTCTGGCCGGATGATTGTAATATTTCATAATTTGTGCCGTTGCCGTAGTAACACATCCGGTCGGGCAATTGTCCGGACACAAATAATTGTAATAGGGACGCTGTCCCCAGCGGGTGGTTACCAATGGCTGTACAGCCTTGCTACCTTTCCGGGCGGACAATTTTGACACATCCCAATAGCTATCCAGCGATAAGGCATGATTTCCGGATACTATCTTCGATATGTTTTTCTGATAAGCATTCAACGCATCTTTCACCGGATCAATGATATGTGCCGGATCAAATCCGGAAGTAAAAGAATAAGCCAGGACCGGCTTTACTCTTTTGTCTGCCGATACGATAATGAAACCTTTGGGCCGTATGGTAAAAACATAAAAGGCCGGCGATTGACTGTTGGCTATCGTACGGGAATAAATTACGGAACCAACCGTAAAATTTTTTGTCTTGTTACTGACAAATGCACGGGCAAATGTGCGGGCTTCTTTCACATTTACGGGTTGAGCAAACAAAGCATTAAACCAAAAGCCCCATGCTACTAATAAGAGTATCCTTTTCATGTTGTTCATTATTTGTCGGGTAAAAATAAAACATTTTGCCTGCTCCACAAAAATTTTTTGTCGAACAATGTGCTATGAAGCATACTTGCTGGTATGTGGTTGTATTTTTATTAACTTGTCAAACAATACCGTCTTTTTAATAAATTTTTCAGCATCCCATTTGTCGCCAGCATCAATTTCAATCAATCCGAAATAACTGAGAAATCTCTTAAAAGTTCGTAAAGAATAACATTGGTAAAATTCTTCTTCTTTTGTTGTGTAATATCTTGACGGTTTGATCTGTTCCAGTAAAGAGGGAAAGGCCTTTAAATATTTTTTTCCGTAAAATGACTCAGGCCGCTTTTCAGAACCGTATTTGTTTAGCAAAATCAATGAAAAACCAAAACCCAGTTGTCCTATATCATTTTGTCCGCATCCGTCATAATACGCCCAATTAAACTTGGTGCCGAATGTTATGACGATACTTCTTAAAAGTTTATAATGTTTATTAAGTGCTTCTTTTCCTTTTGGGGTTAAACTTAATTTTTTATTCCTTTTCTTGACCAGACCGGATAGTTCAAGTAATATTCTTGTCAAATTTATTGACTTTGAAGCGGATTCCCTGTAAAGTTTCGATACCCCGGATTCAATCAGTTCTTCTTTAATGAACTTTTGATTGTAAATATCTGCAACAATCTTAGGTGGTAAAAAGCTTTTTGCTGTCAGTTTTAATTCTTCGCTTTCGTTAATGAGTTGTAACAGATATCTTATTTGATTGAAAATAGGAATTTGGGAGTAGTCGGCATTACTTAATTCCAATAATTGTAGGGGGCTGTTGTCCCCAAATGGATCGTAAACAACAAATAGCATTTCAGTCGGGGAGTATCCTTCAAATTCCGGAATACTTCGGTTGTTTTGCTCGTTCTGTAATGTTTCGAGAAACTCATTGATCTTTTCAAATTTACTCATGATTTGTTTTTTTGGTGGGTACTATCTCCAAATTCTATCCAAATATCCTATATTTTCTGTACTTAACAAAGACATTTCATTTTTTCTTGCTTAAAACATCCGAAACTTTTTCTGGCTTTGCTACTTATGTTACTTCCGAAAGATTGACATAGCGAAGGTTTGGTGTGTTGCATTGCTTTTAGTCCAGATAAGCCGGGCAAGATGCTTTTCCGCCGCCTCTTCTTCTGGCACCGCCTTTTCTTCCGCTGTCGCAGCCTCCAAAAAAGAAAATGATACCGGCTCTTGCATTGATTTCCTGCCAAAAGAAATTATAGCGCAGTTCCAAATAAGGCCTGAGGCATTTTTTGGCAAACCGGAGTCCCAAGCCGGCTTCTTCCGTAACTGCTTCCGGTTGAGCATATTCATTCTTGTATAGGTAATAATTGAACCAATTGTTTTTCTCTACTCCTGCCAACACATAAAGTTGCGGACTTCCCTGTATTATGGTATAATCTACATCCACACCGTAATACTGTTCAAATATTTTATTAAAAGCCGGGAATCTATTGTATTGCGGAACTATTGCCAAACGGGAAGTTACTTGCCAATGAAGCCTGATATCGTATCCGATGCTTTTGGTCCGGAAGTTGTAAATGCCGCCCAATCCGATACCTATTCGTTGTGCCGGCAGCAAGGTTGGTAACAATCCCAGAAAGATTATAATGGCTTTTATTTTATTCATTTGAATTTTTTGTGCAAATATAATGCCTGATTGGGAAAATATAGGCATTTTTTGATTACTTGTTATCCGGATGCATGATTAGTGTGGCTTCGTAATAAACTGTGACAATGCCGTCAAGTAATTGTCAAAG
>CAYMVE010000132.1:0-5871 GCA_964393715.1 uncultured Bacteroidales bacterium
CTCCCGATAGGGAAGAGCCGAAAAAAATTGCCGAATCTATTAAATTGATGGGGCTTTCGCATTGTGTCATAACCTCTGTGGACAGAGACGATTTGCCGGATGGTGGAGCTTCCCATTGGGCGGAAACTATCAGGATGGTGAAAGAGATGAATCCGGGCATTACCGTTGAAGTGCTCATTCCCGATTTCAATTTTGATACCCATGCTTTGGATAAAGTGGTGGAAGCCCAGCCTGATATCATTTCTCACAATTTGGAAACCGTAAAACGATTGACACCGCAAGTAAGGTCCAAAGCCCGATATGACAGAAGTCTGTCTGTTTTGGAATATATTCGGAAAAAGGGAATTACAACCAAATCGGGTATTATGGTGGGATTAGGCGAAACCGAAGAAGAGATTTATGAGACTATGGACGATTTGTTGGCGGTCGGGTGTAAGATTATTACCATTGGCCAATATTTGCGTCCTACGCCCAAGCAGATGTCTGTTCACAAATATGTGTCGGAAGAAGAGTTTCGTAAGTACAAAGAAGTGGCTTTACAGAAAGGGTTTAGATTTGTAGAAAGCGGAGCATTGGTGCGTTCCTCTTACCATGCGGAAAAACATGTGGGAAAAGAAATCTTAACTTTGTAATATTGGGGGTTATGAAACAGATATTGTTCTTTTTTGTAATTGTTGCATTGTTGGCTTCATGCAACATAGTTTATTTTGATGCTCCGCAGCCCGCCGGAGAAATGCCTGTTGATTCTTTTCCTGCCGGGTGGCAAGGCGCTTATATTTCCGATTCGGATACTACAATAATCGGTGCCAACTATCTTGTTGTGCCTGTTTGGGGCAAAAAATCCCGTTTTCTGCTGTCGGATTCATTGGTGTTGAAGCCTTATCAAGACGATTTTTTTGTGCTGAATATTGTGCCTACCAAAGATACTGCCGGCATTTGGATTCCTGTTCTTATGAAAAAAAGTGGCCGGAAACTGTATGTTTATACCGTTGATTACAACGATAATTTGCAGGAAAAATTGGATGAGGCCGGGATAAAGTACGAAAGGACTCAAACGAAAGATATTGTTATTGAACAACTTACACGGAATCAGTTTGATATGTTGGTTAAGAAAAAGTTTTTTGTCCGTTCCGGCTTGTTGAAAAAGATAGAATGATGAGTGAGGTCTGCATGAAATTACTACCGGTATGTATGTAAATGTTATTGTGCCGCTGAATCTTGATTCGCTCTTCACATATCAAGTGCCCGAAGACTTGGAAAAGTCCGTAGTTCCTTTTGCTTTGGTACTGGTGCCTTTCGGCCGTAAAAAAACATACAGTGCCTTGGTGGTAGAAGTTTTGGACGCTCCGCCTACCGGAATAGACAATATGAAAACGATAGAAGCCGTATTGGAGCACAAACCGGTTATAAATGATAAGACTTTTGCTCTCTGGCAGTGGATAAGAAGGTATTATTTAACCTCGATAGGAGATGTAATGAATGTGGCATTGCCCGCTGCCCTGAAAATGGAAAGCACTTTGACGGTACTGCCGGTAAGCGATTTCAATAACAAGGAACTCCCGGACGATGAGCGTATTTTGTTCGATTACCTTGTGGAAAATAACTCTGCTACAATTGCTACGCTGGAAAAAAACTTGAAGATCAAGCAACTGAAAAAAAAACTGGAAAATCTTGTCCACAAAGAGGCGGTAATCGTAGAATCTCGGTTGAAAGAGGCTGTAAAACCTAAAAAAATCAAGGTAGTAGTAGCTGGCAAATTCTTGCGAAAAAAGGGAGTGGAGGCTATTGTCAGTCAACTGGAAAAAGCACCTGCCCAACAAATTATCTTGCTGGAATATGTTACCAAAGTCAAGGCGGCATCCGGTAGTAAGTGGCTCCCCCTTAAAAAGGATGAATTGTCCAATGTTCTAAAATCTTCTGCAGCATACAGGATGCTGCTTAAAAAAGAGATTTTGAACGAAAAAGAGGTTTACGAAAGCGAACTGCAAAATGTGTCCGGTAACCTCACAAAGCCTTTGCCGCTTACACCGCATCAGTTAAAGGCACAAAAACAAATCAAAGATTTGTTTAAGAAATATGATACCGTATTGTTGCATGGTGTTACATCGAGCGGAAAAACAGAGGTTTATATTCATTTGATTAAAGAAACCATTGAGAACGGTAGGCAAGTGTTGTATCTATTGCCGGAAATCGCTTTGACAGCGCAAATTATCAACAGGCTGAAAAAGCATTTTGGAAATAAAATCGGCATTTACCATTCCAAATTTACGGATTCCGAAAGGTATGCCGTGTGGAAACAATTAATGTCCGGAGGTAATAACCTGCAAATAGTTTTGGGGGTACGATCCGCTTTGTTTTTGCCGTTCGATAACCTCGGCCTTATCATTGTAGATGAGGAGCATGAAAATACTTACAAGCAATTTGAACCTGTGCCGCGGTATCATGCCCGCGACAGCGCTTTGATTCTTGCCAAGCAGCACGGTGCCAAAGTTTTGTTGGGTTCCGCCACTCCTTCGGCAGAATCGTATTACAATGCCACTATTGCCGGGAAGTATGGATATGTAAGGTTGGAAAAACGTTTTGGAGATATAAAACTACCTGAGATAGTGGTAGTTGATATGAAAAAGGAAAAAAAGAAAAAAACTTTGGAATATTCGTTTTCCTCAGTATTGGTAGGTGCCATAAGAAAGGCGTTGGAAAATAAAGAACAGGTTATCTTGTTTCAAAATCGCAGGGGATATGCTCCGTATATGACTTGTTCACAATGTGATTATATAGCAACATGTCCCTATTGTGATGTAAGCCTTACTTATCATAAAAGGTCGGAGCGACTTGTGTGTCATTATTGCGATTTTTCGGAAAGATTGCCGGAAAGGTGCCCGGAATGCGGAGGGGAAATGAAGTTAAACAACGGAATAGGAACGGAAAAGATTGAGGAAGAAATAAAACTCATTTTTCCGGATGCAAGAGTAGCTCGTATGGATTTGGATAGCATGCGTAAAAAACATACTCATGAAAAATTAATAGCGGAATTTGAGTCGGGCCATATCGACATCCTTATTGGTACGCAGATGGTAACCAAGGGGTTGGATTTTGAAAATGTAAGTGTGGTCGGGGTGGTAGATGTGGATGCGATGAGCAGTTTTCCGGATTTCAGATCTTACGAACGCACTTTTAATTTGATTACACAAGTTAGCGGCCGGGCAGGACGACAAAAAAAACAAGGAATGGTTTTGTTGCAGACCTACAATCCCGAAAATAAATTGATCAATTGGATAAAAAATTACGATTTTACAACTTTTTACCGTGAATTATTTGAAGAAAGAAAGAGGTTTCTATATCCGCCTTTTACACACCTTATCAAAGTGATTTTCAGGCATAGTGATTTTTCCAGAACACGGCAATGTGCATCAGAGTTTTATGCGGAGGCAAAAAAATATTTTGGAAAAAAAAGGGTGTACGGACCTTCTCAACCTTTGGTGCCTCGTATCAGAAACAAGTATTACTTCGAAGTAGTGTTCAAAATTGAGAAAAATATTTTGCCGGCACTGGACAAGATACGGGAATTGATTGCCCAACACCATAAAATTTGGAATAAAAAAGGAGTGGAAATTATTGCCGATACTGATGCTTATTAGGCTTTTAGCTGCAACCAGTTCCCAAAAGAGAAACAAATAATACAAAACAACAGAGGCTTTGAAATTTTCCTTACTTTTGTACAAAATAAAAATACAGAAATATTATGCCCGGAAAATTGTCAAATCTTGAAATAGCCAAAAGTTTGGGATTGCTCGAAGAAGAATATGAAAGAATTGTAGAAATACTCGGAAGAGAACCGAACTATACGGAGCTAAGTATTTTTTCAGTAATGTGGTCGGAACATGCTTCCTATAAGAATTCCATAAAATGGTTGAAGACTTTGCCACGAAAAGGAAAACATTTATTGGCCGAAGCCGGTGAAGAAAATGCCGGATTGGTGGATTTGGGCGGAAATTTGGCTTGTGCTTTCAAAATAGAATCACATAATCACCCTTCGGCAATAGAACCTTACCAAGGTGCCGCAACGGGTGTCGGCGGTATCAACCGGGATATATTTACTATGGGTGCCCGTCCGGTAGCCCAGCTTAATTCTTTGCGTTTTGGAGACCTCCGTTTGAAGAAAACCCAATGGTTGCTCAAAGGAGTAGTCAAAGGAATCGGTGATTATGGCAATGCGTTTGGCATCCCTGTTATCGGCGGAGAAGTGTATTTTGATCCCACATACAACGAAAATCCGCTGGTAAATGCCATGAGTATAGGTATTGTTGAAAAGGATAAGATTATAAGGGCGGTTGCCGAAGGAGTCGGTAATCCCGTGTTTATTGTCGGTTCGCGAACAGGAAAAGACGGCATACACGGAGCTACATTTGCTTCTGCCAATTTGGATGAAAACTCTATGGAAGATTTACCGGCCGTACAAGTAGGTGATCCGTTTCAAGAAAAATTGTTGCTGGAAGCCACTATGGAATTGGCACAAACCGATGCGGTGGTAGGAATGCAAGATATGGGAGCCGCCGGTATTATATGCAGCACTAGCGAAATGTCTGCCAAAGGCGGTTACGGGATGGAAATACATCTGGATAAAGTGCCTTTGAGACAGCAAGATATGAAGCCTTTTGAAATTTTATTGTCCGAGTCGCAAGAAAGAATGCTTATTGTGGTTCACAAAGGCAAGGAAGAGGTGGTACAACGGATTTTTGACAAATGGGACTTGCAATGTACGCAAATAGGACAGGTTATAGAAGGGGATATCCTTAAATTTTATATGCATGGTGAGTTAGTGGCCGAAGTACCGGCCTCGTCTTTGGTGCTGGGCGGAGGAGCACCTCAATATGAGCGTGAGTATAAAGAACCGGAATATTTGAAAGAAATAGCCAAGTTTAATCTGAAAGAAGTGCCCGAACCGGTAAATTATACTGAAACCGCTAAAAAAATATTGGCATTGCCCACTATTGCTTCCAAAAAGTTTGTATATGAGCAGTACGATACTATGGTGGGTACGGTAAACATGACGACCAATTCGCCTGCAGATGCCGGAATAGTCAACCTGAAAGGGACGGATAAAGCGATTGCTTCTACGGTAGATTGTAATTCCAATTATGTTTTTGTCGATCCCGATAAAGGAACACAAATTGCCGTTGCAGAAGCTGCCCGGAATTTGGTATGTTCCGGTGCTAAGCCCATTGCGATTTCCAATTGCTTGAATTTCGGAGACCCTTATAATCCCGAAGTTTATTGGCAATTTGTGGGCGCCATAAAAGGGATGAGTAAAGCATGTAGAAAATTTGAAACTCCCGTTACCGGTGGCAATGTGAGCTTTTACAACCAAACGGAAAAAGACGGAAAAGCAACTCCTATTAAACCAACTCCGGTAATCGGAATGCTGGGCATATTAGAACACAAAAAGCATCAAATGTCTATTGATTTCAAAAACAAAGGAGACCTTATTTATTTGATAGGTAAGCAAGTGGAAGATATCAACCAATCGGAATATTTACGGAATATTGTGGGGGTAGAATATTCCCCTGCTCCCTATTTTGATTTGGAGGAAGAATATGCCATGCAACAGGCGGTTTATTCTCTTATAACATCGGAAGTGATTGAATCGGCACATGATGTTTCGGAAGGCGGTGTTTGGGTAACTTTGGTTGAAAGCGGTTTTAAAAATACGCTTGGCTTTGATATAACCACATCGGGAGAGATACGCAAAGATGCTTTTTTGTTTGGTGAATCACAAGGCAGAGTAGTAGTCTCCGTAAAGGAAAAGAATAACGACCGTTTTATGACTATTATGAAAGAAAGCGGAGTACCTTATATGTTGCTTGGTCATGT
>CAYMVE010000133.1:0-5742 GCA_964393715.1 uncultured Bacteroidales bacterium
ATATAACTACCGACACTTCGCACATGGCTGTTTGCAATGGCTTGTTGGAAGATGTCTCGGATTCGGGAAACCGGAAAACATGGCATTGGGTGCTGCATCAGCCTATACCTTCTTATTTGGCTTCCGTGGCAGTGGGGCCTTATGTGGCTTATGCCGATACTTTTGCAGGAATGCTTGGTGCTATCCCCATAGAGATATATACGGGAGAGGCGGAAGCATCCAAAGTGGCTCCTTCTTTTTCCAATCTGAAAAATATTTTGGCGGGTTTTGAGCAATATTTCGGTCCTTATCGTTGGGACAGGGTAGGATATGTGGCAGTGCCGTTTAATTCCGGAGCTATGGAGCATGCTACCAATATTGCTTATCCGCAAGTATGTATTGACGGCACTCATACTTACGAGTCTTTGTACGCTCACGAACTGTCGCACCATTGGTTCGGTGATTTGATAACAACCGCATCGGAACGGGAGATGTGGATAAACGAGGGTTGGGCTTCTTTTGCAGAGGCTTTTTACAACGAGTTTTTATACGGACATGAGGCGTATATGAACTACATTTCAAGAGAGCATGCCAAAGCTTTAAAAGACGGAGCTTATGATGATGGTGGCTGGTTTGCTTTGGATAATGTTCCCGAAGAGGTAACTTACGGAACCACTTCGTACAATAAAGGTGCTTCTGTTGTGCATACTTTGCGGTATTATCTTGGCGATTCGTTGTTTTTTGCTGCAGTAAAACAAATGCTTTCGGAGCACATGTGGGAAACCGTATCTACCCAACAAATGGAAGCATATTTGAGCCAATACAGTGGAGTAGATTTGACGGATTTTTTCAATGCTTGGGTTCGTTCTCCGGGATATTTGCATTTTTCCGTTGATTCTTTTGAGGTAATGCCGGCGGGAAAAGGAAATCAGGTGCATTTATTTATCCGGCAAAAACAATGGCACAAAAATATTTTCGGGCAAAACAACATCGTGGAGTTTACGCTGATAGATTCGTCTATGAACTTTGAAACGCATAGGATTCGCTTTTCCGGTGCAACATTTGATACCGTAGTGACTTCGTCTATTTATCCGGTAGCCGTTATTACGGATATGTATGAGAAAACAATGGATGCATCCGTTTCGGCGTATGAATTTATCGGCACTACCGGTACTTATAATTTCGGGGATGAATTTTTTACGCTTACGGTAGCCGGTACGGTAAGCGATACGGCTTTTATCAATGTGCGCCACAACATGGTGCGTCCGGATGCCTTTAAGATGCAACCCGAAGGTCTTTATTTGGATACTTTAAGGTACTGGGAAATTGTTGCATTGTTTCCTTCCGATTTGTATTATCAAGCGAAATTTTATTTCGGCACTACCGGTTCGTATGCCCATTTGGATGATGGTTTTTTGGACTGTCCGGCCGATTCGTTGGTGCTGCTGTACAGAAAAGATGCCCGTGACGACTGGCATATTACGGCATCGCATGCTACCGGTTCGCAATACGGCGGGTACATTATTTTGGATGAACCTTTGCAAACGGGACAATATGTGCTGGCCAAAAAGGACGGTTATAGTGCTTTTAGCCAACAGGAAATTACTGAAGATAATGTGTTGATTTATCCGGTGCCTTCGCAAGGCAGGGTTCGTATTGTACTTCCCAATGCTTCCGAATACCGGCAACTTACGGTAACGGATACTTCCGGTCGTATTCTCCAACGGGTGGAAATTAAAAAAACTTCTTTCTATTTGTTCTTTAAAAACAAAGGTGTTTTGAATTTTATATTTGAAAAAAATAACGGAGGCAAGTATTCAAAAAAGATAATAATAGAATAAGTATTTTAGCAACTATTTACAGATGTTGTTCGTAAATATTAATAGGATGAAGACTTTGTACAAAATATTGCCAACCGTTGTTTTACTTGTGCTTTTCCCGTTTATTTCTTTTTCTCAGAGTTGTACCATTACATCAAAAGCCAACGATATTATTCCGGATAAATTGTGTGCACCGGTAACGGTGTCGTGGGAAGTAGTTTACAGAGGGGTAGATGATGGCGGTACTTCGGTAGAGATTGTTTTTGATTGGGATGACGGGACGGTAGAAACCATTCCGGCTACCAATACCGACCCATCTACCCAAGAGTGGAGTGTAACGGCTACCCATGTATATCCGCAAGGGGGCAACCAATGTGTGTACTATCCCGAAGCGACATTGCAGGTAAACGGGGTATTGTGTAGCAGTTCTTCGCAGCAACAAATGGTAACCGTATGGGATGTGGATACGGCCAATGGCGGTCACATGGAGATTAATCCGCAGGTTTATCATATTTGCGTGGGTAATGACGCTACCGTAACTTTTCAGGATGTAAGCACATTCAACTGTGTGCCTCCCGTAGAAGAAGACAATCCGAACGAAACTACCAGGTGGACACAGTGGATATATGGAACCGATTATACCATTAACGGTGTGTTGATAGACGGACAAACCGTTTCTTTTCCGGACACCGATGCGGTGGTGCCGATTACACCGCCGCCGGTATGGAGTCCACAGCCACCCAACGAATACAGTTTACCTATATATGTTCCGGCAACGGCACAGGTCGGACAATATTTTGAGATAACCTTGCGCAATTGGAATTATTGCAATCCGTACGATGACCCTTCCATTCCCGGTCCTCCTGCCGATACTGTCAATGGTGACCACGATCCGGTAATTACTACGGCCATTATTATCATAGAACCTTATCCCGATGCTACTATTGATACGGCCGGTCCTTTTTGCGCCAATGATTTACCGGTAACCCTTACCGCTGCTACACCGGGCGGCACTTGGTCCGGTAACGGGATAACCGATGCTTCGGCAGGTGTTTTTGATCCGTATATTGCGGGGCCGGGTTTGCACACCGTTTATTACACGGTGGCCAATGCTTACGGATGTGCCAATACCGATTCCGCTCAGATTCTGGTATATGCTTTGCCGCAGCCGGATATTCTTCCGGGTGATGTGGCTACCGTATGCCCGGGCTATAATTTGCAGTTGGATGGTAATCCTACTCCGGGAGATGGTAATATTGTTTCGCATCTTTGGTCGGGTGATGTGGGGAATCTGAATGCTACGGATATACAAAATCCGATATTTAATACCGCGGTAAGCGGAAATTACAATATGACTTACACGGTAACGGATGATAACGGTTGTAGTAATAGCGACGATATCGTTGTGACTGTTTCTGCCATTGATGTGGAAATAATGCCGGATCCTGCCGATCCTTGTATTAACGAGTCTTACCAGTTGTTTGGGAATGTTTCCGGTGGTTCGGGCGTTTATACTTCCTTTTTGTGGACGGGAGAAACCATGCCATTGTCTTCTGTTTCCGTTCAAAATCCTGTATTTACCTCGTCTGTGGCAGATACTTTTCATTTGGTACTTACGGTAACGGATGATAACGGTTGTGTTGGCACAGATAGTTCGGATGTGATTGTATATCAGTATCCTGTGCCGAATGCCGGACCGGATGACTCGGTATGTGGCAATACTTATTTGCTCTCGGCCACACCATCTACCGGGGTAGGTAATTGGTACCAGCTGAGCGGGCCGGGTACTGCCGTGTTTTCCGATAATACCCAGCCGGTAACGGAAGTAACGGTTGACCAATACGGAGTTTATGAGTTGGTTTGGCGAGAGGTTACGGGGTCGCATTGTGCAGCGGAAGATACCGTAGTTATTGATTTTATAGAACAGCCGGTGGCCGATGCCGGACAAGATGTTGTAACTTGCGGGTTGAATGTGCCGGTTGCGGCTCATCCTTCTGTGGGTACTGGTACTTGGTCGGTTGTTTCCGGACCCGGCAACGGTTGGTTCCAGAATCCTAACGACAGCCTGACATTTTTCAATGCGGATACTTTCGGTATTTATCAATTGGTGTGGACGGAGACCAATTTGATATGCAGTGATGCCGATACGATTATTGCCCACTTGAATGTGGAACCGTATGCCCATTTTTTACCGGAGAATCCGGAAGGCTGCCAGCCTTTTACCATTAATTTTAATAACTTGACTTCCAATGCCACATCATACAATTGGGATTTTGGTGACGGTGCTACGGCTACTGACGAAAATCCCACTCATATTTTTTACAATACAACCTTTTCGGATGTTACTTATCAAGTCAGACTGATAGCTTCTAACGGAGGTTGTACCGATACTACTTTTACTACGGTAACCGTCCATCCGGATCCGCAATCGAATTTTAATTATGACCATACTCCGGCTTGTAGTCCTCATACCGTAGTATTTACTAATGAATCGACCGGTGCAGTGGCCTATCATTGGTTATTTGACGACGGTAGCCCCATAGATAGTGCCGATGACGCCGTTCATACTTTTGTGAATGATACTACCTTTATCCAATATTTTGATGTGCAATTGGTAGCTATTTCGGAATATGGTTGTACCGATACCTCTTCCGGTTTTGTAACGGTATATCCGAATCCGGATGTAAATCTCACGGTGTTGCCCGATACCCTATGTTCGCCGGGATATGCTACCGTGATGGCCAATCCGGGGTATATCAGTTACGAATGGAACTATGGAGATGGATTGAGTGAAATATCTACCGCCAATCAAATGCAACATTTTTATACCAATTCTTCGGGAGATGCCGAGCTGTATCATTTGTGGGTGAGGGCAATTTCCCAATTGGGATGTGTGGATACTTCGTATGCCGATTTAGTAGTAATGCCGACTCCCCACGCCGATTTTACCACGGATATTGCTTCTATTTGCGGGAATTACAATTTGGAACTTCTCAACACTTCTTCGGGGGCTGATTTTTATGTGTGGGATTTTGGCGACGGAACTATTGATACCATTATGAGCCAGCAGCCGATTTATCATTACTATGAAAACAATTCAAATGCTCCTACCACTTTTTACATTACTTTGTATGCTTACAACTCTTTTGGATGTGCCGATACGGCGGTTAAAACTTTGCTCGTATATCCGGAGATAACGGCAGATTTTGTATGCGACACCTTAGGGTGTAGTCCGTTTACGGTGGTTTTTGATAATCAGACAAACGGAGCAGCCGATTATTTTTGGAATTTTGGAGACGGTACCACCTCCAATAGTTTTGAACCGGTACATACTTATCTGAATACCTATCCCAATCCGGTGATATATGATGTATCCTTGGTGGTAACCAGCCATTTCGGTTGCCAAGACACTTTGACACGGGTGATACATGTGTATCCGTCGCCTGAGGCAAGTTTTACGGCATCGCCTTCTTCGATGACCATGCCGAATACTACGGTTAGTGTCAATAATACGACTCCGGGGGGCAATTGGAATTGTATTTGGTATTGGGGCAACGGAGATTCGTCTTCGGTGTGGCAACCGGGTTCTTATACTTATGATAGTGCCGGCGTATTTACTATTGTACTGGTGGTTTATAATGAATATTGTTCGGATACGGCTTATCAGACCGTAACAATTGTTCCGTCCGAACCTATTGCCGGTTTTGAAGCGGATGCCAACGAAGGCTGTGTGCCGTTTACCGTGCATTTTACCAACACCAGTATCGGAGGCAGCGTATATGTATGGGATTTTGGCGACGGAACTTCTTCGCATGAGGAGAACCCGGAACACACTTATACGGAAGCAGGTACTTATAATGTGCATTTTACGGTAACCGGCCAGGGCGGTTCGGATGCCGAAGATTTGGAAATAACGGTATATCCTACCCCCAAGGCATTTTTC
>CAYMVE010000134.1:0-5720 GCA_964393715.1 uncultured Bacteroidales bacterium
ACTGACAAAAAACTTACATACCAAGAGTTTGTTAAACTTATTGCAGAAAATTTTTTTTACTTTGAGACATCCAAGCATATAGCAGAGGCCTTGGCAATCGCTTATGCTCCTCAATTACATCCGCACAATTTACATAAAGCAATAATTCAAAGTACAGCAAGCAAACTATTGAAAAACAACGACATAACCATATCAAATTCTCCTCAAATATACGCCTCACACCTCAACGAATCATTCGTGAAAAATTATATAATCACAACCGGTATCAGATTACACCTCTATTCTCAATTTACAAACATTTACGAAATAAACCAAATTGGAAAGAGAGTTTTTTTCATTAACATCGAAACTGAACTATTATTTGATACCCTGCTGAATTTTGTGATAAGTGCGGCCACATCCCAAAAGAGCAAAAACAGTAATATAACAGTTTTCCATATTGAAACCACCTCCAACACCCATTCCGCATATTTATCTTCGGCTATTAACAAAGTCATTCATAAGAAACTTCCCGTCATGTTTTTTATTTGGGAAACCGCCGTTTCCCCTTTTACGGAAATTGATAGCAAATTAGCATATTACGGAGGATTTATGCAAGTAGTATCCAACTTACCACCCGGAAAGGTAACCTACAAGAACTTGTCCACATCCGATTATTGGGAAATCTATAATGAAATAAAAGTAGCCGCAGAAAAAACAAGGACCCAAAGCGTTCCGGCGGTTTTTCATATTCAAGAAGCCGAAACAGTAAAAAGCAACGACATTTTTAGAAGCTGGATACTCGCAACCGGTCTTATGTCCGACTCTAAAATCACCGGAATTGAAGAAAAAGCCGAAGCATATACCCATGCAGTGCTCTCCGAGAATTTTTTCGAAAAATTTTTATACGACCTCTGCAAATGCGAGTCAGATTCGGCCACTTGTTCGCCGGAAAAAGGCCTCAAAATACTTGAACGGAGGCATACCGTTATCAACGAATGTATTTGGAAAAAATATCCACATCTCAAAGGCTTATACCATCCTCTCAAACCGGCAAAAGGAAACATGATGGAAATCAAATTTCCTTCTTCGCTACCCAAAATAAGACAGGCAGCATACATAAATGCCCAAATGTTATCGGAAGGAAAATTTATCATTCCGGAGCCTATCCCCGAAAATGAACTTTTATATGCTTTTTTAACCTTGAAAGAAAATACTTTTTTCATGGAAGTTCCCGCTTCCGCCATATTCCTGAAAAAACTAAAAAACAAGGCTTTGTACGAAGCGGCAGGCTGCAAACATACCGGCCACACCAACACAAACAAACCGGGATTGTATATCCTCGACCGGTAGGTGTTCCCAATACTTTCAAGTTATGCTACCTGCCTATCTTTTGGTATTCCGTACATTTTTGGTGGCCACAAAGCAACCACTTTATGATGATGACTTTTTGTCTCTTTGGAGTCAAGCTAACAGAAAACTAAACCACTGCAACTTTTTTCATCTTGAAAAGTGTTGGGGAGCATTATGCCCCTCTACAAACAAAGACAATACGGTGAAAAATAAATTGGCATGAACAGCCTGCACAAACGGTAAAAAAATTTACATTTGCAAGTCAAAACGGGATAGCTGCGAAATGAAGATAAAGCAAGCATTTATAAAATTCCACCTTTGGCGCATACGCAATATCAGCAACAAAAACTTTTTGTTCATATTAAGCATTGTCATAGGATTTGCAGGAGGATTGGTAGCCGCTATCATCAAAAACTCGGTTCACTTCATACGCACCTTGCTTACCGGAGGATTTTCGCTGGAATACGGCAACTATTTATACTTCATATATCCGGCTATCGGGATTACGCTGTCGGTTTTATTTATGCGTTATGTGCTAAGAAAATGGGTGGGACATGGCATTCCGGGCGTATTGTATGCCATATCCCGGAAAAGTGGTAAAATGGAACCGCACAATATTTACTCTTCCATCGTTACCAGTGCTTTTACCGTTGGATTCGGAGGGTCGGTAGGGTTGGAAGGGCCTACCGTAGCCACAGGCGCCGGGATAGGTTCCAATATTGCACAATGGTTGCGACTGAATTACAAGGATACCATATTGATAGTAGGAGCGGCCAGTACCGCCGCTATGTCCGCCATATTCAAGGCTCCTATTACAGGCATAGTATATGTGCTGGAAATCATTATGTTGGATTTGAACCTTACTTCGCTAATGGCTCTGTTGTTAGCCAGCACCAGTGCCGTGCTTACTTCGTATGCGTTTTTGGGAAAAGATGTGATTTATCCGGTAAACCTGCATTTCGAACTGGATTATTCATTGCTTCCGTACTTCGTATTGCTTGCCATAGTTACGGGACTGATGAGTTTGTATTATTACAATACTTATGTAGCCATTTACAACTTTTTTGGGAAACTCAAAACTTGGTATTACAGACTTCCCGTAGGTACCATAATTTTGGGGGGACTGATATTGCTATTTCCGTCATTGTACGGCGAAGGTTACGAATCCATCAACTCCGCGCTGAACGGAGATTACATCCATTTGTTCGAAAAGACTTTCTTTTTCGGCTATCATACCGATTTTACGGCACTTATCATCATTCTGTTGCTGGTAATATTGGTTAAAGTGGTAGCCATGACCATCACATTTGCTTCGGGAGGGGTAGGCGGCGTATTTGCCCCTACCCTATTTATCGGTTCTCATTTAGGACTCGGTTTCGCTTTGTTTTCCAATCATTTTTTCGGCACACATTTCGATCCGGTGGTATTTGCTTTGTTGGGGATGACCGGTATGATTTCCGGAGTATTGCACGGACCGCTTACGGGAATATTCCTGATAGCAGAAATTACCAGCAGTTACGACATGTTTGTTCCGCTAATGATTGTCAGTTCCACTTCTTTCTTTATTGTGAGAGTCTTTCACAAATACTCGATTTATACCTACCAACTGGCCAAAAGAGGCGAACTTATTACTCACGACAAAGACAAATCGGCTTTGCAAATGTTGGAAATTGAAAACCTGTTGGAGACCAATTTCCGAACAGTAAAAAAAGACTACTCTTTACGGCAATTGATAAAAGAAATAGAACAATCCAGCAGAAATTTGTTTCCGGTGCTGGATGACAACGGAAATTTAGAAGGGTTGGTGCTGTTGGACGATGTCCGCAAAATCATGTTCAAACCGGAATATTACGACAAAGTGTATGTAAAAGATGTTATGTACAAACTCAAAGAACAAGAAATTGTAGATATTGATAAGGATAATATGGAAGAAGTGGTGAATAAGTTTAATACTACCGGACACTATAATTTGCCGGTAGTAAAAAACGGCAAATATCTGGGGTTCCTGTCCCGTGCCAATGTATTTACTTCGTATAGAAAACTTATCAATTTGTTTTCGGGGGAATAAGAAAATGCCGTTCTCCAAAATATTTCGCTCCTCAAAAAGATATTACAAGCTACCAAGCAGTTTTTATTTTTACCTCGGCAAACTATCCAGCTGATAGATAATATCCTTGCCCACCCTTTTCATTCTCTCTTCGTAACTATCGAGAAATAAATCAATGAGCATTTTTCTTGATATAAAGCCCGATTTAAAAAATTTCGGTACCACCATTATTGTCTCACGCTTATTTCCGCCATAATAATAAGTTACCAGCATACTATCCTTGTTCATCCGGACTACTTCTTTACTCACAGTAATAAAAATGGTAGCCATTTCATCATCTACATATACCATTTTTCCGGGAATGTGAGAAATGGAAATAAGCACAGTGTCGTTAAATTTTACGGAATCTTTTTGCCAGGCGTTGTACATACCGTATTTTACGGCATTCAGTTTGTACCGGTACGGCAATTCACAGATAAGGGTATTTTTCCATGACCAGAAAATGATTGCAGGAATAATGTAATTGTCGCCCCGGTAAAACAATGGAGATTGTATGGTGTCATGATATTCTATTTTTAGCATTCCGGGCATTTTCAAGGTATCGTGCATCATCAAATCACTTTGGGCTATTCTTTCCTCTACTATTTGCGAAAACCTGTCCAGACTTAAACAACCCGAAAGGTTTATCAAAATAATTAGCAACCCAACTACTTTCCAAATGTTTTTCATATTACAAATATCCTATTTCTCCTTTATAAGCTCCCGAAAAGTAAACATTGAATTTTATTCCTACCGCTCCATAAAAAGGCGAAGTTGCTGTTCGATAATATTCTTTGTAAGCGTTGTTGAAAGTTCCGAATAACGACACGCCTACTCCTATGTCATAAAACAATTTCCGGGTAAGTTCCAATTCGGCGTACAACCCTGGTTTTCGGAACAACATATACACTTTGGTATTGCGTTCGTCGGGTGCATAAAAATAAAAATATGTGCCGTAACTGTATGTTATGCCGGCAAAAAAAGAGAAATTTGCGGTTGGTGTTTCTATTCGTTTGCCGTACAAAACGGCTATGTCATTAATTTTCTGCAAAGTCCTCGACAAAATAAAATTTCTGCTTACAACCGAATACCCTACCCTAAAAAAATGCTTTTTGAAACGGAATGTGTAAAAAACCGATCCGGCTTGTTCGCTGTTGTGTTGTTTGAAATTGAACCCCACCCCATAAGAAACCAACAAGTAATTGGCGTAAGGATGATAAATTTTGTTTTGAATCACAGTGTCTTCAAATCCGGGCATATTAAGTCGTCCCTGACTTTTCATCCTAATAGAAAAGAGCACAAAAAAACTTAGCAAAACCAATACAATTTTACAGGTACCTGTCTTTATCATTGATTTTAAGGTCATCTACAATTTGTTTTATACTTTGTTCGTCTTCTTTGTTTACCAGCAACAAAGCATCATCGGTATCTACCAAGATAATATTTTCCATTCCTTTGACTACATAGATTTTTTCTTCTACGGTAGAATATAGCAAAGAGTTCCGAGTGTTGTATGTCAAATGCTCCCGGGCACTTATCACATTACCGTTGGTATCTTTCATCTTATTCTCGTACAAGGAATACCAAGTACCCAAATCCGACCAAGTAAATGACGATTTGATGACATAAACATTAGACGCCTTTTCCATGATGCCGTAATCAATGGATATGCTTTTGATTTCATTGTATATGGCGGTAATAACTTCTTTTTCCGCTTCGGAATTGATAGCCCTAAAATTAGTATTGAATGCTGTATAAATGTCCGGTAAAAATTCTTCAAAGGCTTTTTCTATCGTATGGATGTTCCAAATAAACATTCCGGAATTCCAGTAAAATTCTCCGCTTTCAACAAAGAATTTCGCCATTTCCAAATTCGGTTTTTCCGTGAATGTCTTTACCTGATAAATATAGTCATTTACTTTTTGTGCCACATCCAGTTGTATATAGCCGTATCCGGTATTAGGTCGGTTTGGTTTGATACCCAAAGTTACCAAAGCATCATTTTCCGCCACAAATTCAAGTCCTTGCTTTATATCGTTCAAAAACTTATCGGTCTCTACTATCAAATGATCAGACGGTGTAACAATTACCTGAGCATTTTTATTGTCGGCTTTGATTTTTTGATTGGCATACGCAATACAGGGGGCAGTATTCCGCCCTACCGGTTCCAGTAAGATTTGCCGGTCTTCCAACATCGGCAATTGTTCCTTTACCAAATCGTAATATTCTTCGTTGGTAACTACATAAAAGTTTTGAGGAGGCACCAGTGTTTCAAATCTATCGTAAGTCATTCTTAAAAAAG
>CAYMVE010000135.1:0-5679 GCA_964393715.1 uncultured Bacteroidales bacterium
CTTTCCGGAATATTCCGGTTGGACGGAGGTAACAGAAGGAAATACCCCCGGTGATAGGCGCGGTCTTGGCAGTGCCAAACTTGGCGTATTTACCCATGATTCGTGTTTTGCCGTAGATTTTGCTTATGTATGGGCAAGAGATACCGTAAATCCGGGAAATACACCGTCATTAAACCTAATGCTGTCTCAAATATCTGCTGTAATGGATAAATATTCTCAACTGCCAGTGGATACCAATTGTGCTTATTTGTCGGGGTATAATTCTATAAACACACCGTACAGGGATGTAAAATATTTTAATCTATATCCTAACCCTGCTCGAAATCAGGTGAATATCAATACTAATTGGAAACGCTATAAAGTGGAAATTTATTCTTTTGATGGCAAAAAGGTATATGAAGGAAGAAATATCCAATCTTTGAATATTGCGAAATTTACACCGGGCATTTATATTGTAAAAATGAGTTCCGGCAACCAAATAGACAGAAGAAAACTGATTATAAGTAGATAATCCGGAGTAGTTCATTTGCTAATAAAAAGCCTTCGTCCTCCATAGGTGAGGTACGAAGGCTTTTTTGTGAAAAAAAAAATTACAATCAAGGTTTATTCTACTTTGTCTTGCTCCAAAAGTAACAGAAGGTGAAAAATGTCTGTAAAAGCTACGAGCAATAACGAATGAAGAGTATGTGAAGTAGATACCATAAAAAGGGGGGACAATAAGTGCTATTGAGTCAATGTTTATCGTGCGGAAATGATTGTTTACAAGTATTCAATCCAACTTCGGCGTTGTTCGTATTTTACATCTTGTAGCATGGAGGCTTTTACTCGTACCGTGAAATTATAACTTTGGTAGGCTCCGAACGGAATAATACGCAAACTCATTTCCCAGCAATGTAAATCCCTGTATATCATAAACGAAGGGTATGTAACTTTTTTGTTTATCAGGTCGTATCCCAGCGTAAAGTCGATTCGCCATTTTTGGGTGGGGCGCAAGTTGCCGGATAACCGGATACTTTGTGTGACAGACTCGTCTGCATAAGGTTTGCTGTACATGAGCACATAGCTGATACTGGCGTTCCAGCTCATGTCGGTATAGCTGTAACTATTTTTTGTGTCTTTTTTCTTTTTGTCTTTGGTTTGTTGCTTGCGGAATGTTTTGTCGTTGATGTTGAAGTTGAGTGAGGCTCTTCCGTTAGTAAAGCGTCCTATTTGGTTTTCTTCCCATAGCAATTGATTGGTGATGTGTCCATTTTCGTCTAATTTGTAAGGGTTTACGATGCCTGAAAAAGAGAGGTCAAACAGTCCGAATAGTCGTGTACGGGCTCCCATGTTGATATTGGACCAGTTCATGCTATCTACTGCCAAATTGTAATTGGTGCTTACGGATAAACTTTGAAGTAATGGAATTTTTTTGTAAGTTTCGGAAGTGTCGCCGCCTTCGCGTACTTTCATTTCCAGATTGTTATTCAAAGAGAAATTTACGGCTCCGTATTTTCCCGTAGGGGGGCTTCCGAATATGGCATCTCCGAATATGGAGTAAAGTTTTCCAGTGGTATCACCCGGCACAGGTTCGTAAAAACCGTATTGAGAGGCCGAAAAGTCGGGACGGTAGCTATAACCGACTTTAGGTGTCATCATGTGTCGTATGGCTTTGATTTTCGGATTTTTGTTTTTTGATTTGAAAATGTAAAATCCGTAAATTTTGGTAGCCACAGGTACCGATACGCTGTAATCGTAGCCTCTCACAAAGCCGTTTACGGTATCTGTTCGGATATTGCCGGCCGTATCTAAGGTCTTGTGGATGTAACGGAAATACCACCTTTCCGTCCATTTGGCAGAGGGGGAGAGGTTGAAATATTTGAAAAGTTTGGTATTCCAACTGATGGGGATAGAGTGTTTTATACCGTTTCGGTAATGGCGTAGGTCGGTGGCTCTATATAGTTGGTTTTCTTTTAGTTTTATGGTGTTACGCAGGTTGGATGAATAGGTCAGGCTTATTTTTTCGTAGGAGTGGTGTTTGCCGGCTTTTTTTCGCCGGAACGGATAGATGCGTTTCATGTTGAAAGCAATTTCGGGGAGACTCAGGTTTATGGTGCTGTCTGTCATGTTTTGAGAGTGTCGCAAGTTTACCGACATACTGAATGGCGTGTTGCGAAATCTTTTGGAAAAGGCAATGTTGGATTGTACGGAGCTTCGGAGTCGTTGATTAAAATTGGTGCCGCTGTACCGGCCGTAAGAAGATGAACCGAAATTGACATTGGCCCGAAATGAAGTTGTGGGGTTGGCTTTGTTGTCTTGATTGTGAGACCAGCGTATCCAATAGGAATTTAAATTTTGGTAGTCGGGCAGGTCCGGTTCCGAAATGATGATTTTTGAGTAATCCAATTTCAGCATTCCTCTGTATTTGTAGCGGACCTTGTAATTGCTTTTCAGGTGGGCTCCCCAAGAGCCCAATGAGTAAATGTCGCCGGTAAGCAGCAGGTCGGCATAATCGTTGAGAGCAAAATAATAGCCCCAGTTTCGTAGAAAAAATCCCCTGTTGACTTCTTCGCCGTATTCGGGTAGTACTACACCGGAAGCGTGTCCTTTTTTGTTGGGGAAATAGCCAAACGGAATGACGATGGGTAAGGGGACATCTTCGAGTACGACATAAGCCGGTCCTGATACAATTTTATCGTTGGGGATAACTTTGGCTTTGGTCAGTTTGAAATAGTAATGCGGGTGTTCATGGTCGCAAGTGGTAAATTTGCCACCGGTCAGACAAATAATGTTGCCGGGCAATCGTTTGGTTTTTTCGCTGATTAAGTATCCTTCGCCTTCTTGTGTTCTTACATTTTTCACAATCCCTTTTTTAGTTTTGAAGTTGTATCTGATTTCGTCGGCGTCAAATTCATCGTTGTCGTCTTTGAAATGGGGCTTTCCGATTGGATTGCCCAAGGTATCCAATAAAGGTTTTGCCGTAATTTCTTTTTTGTTGAAATCAAACTCCATATATTCGGCTGTAATCTCTATGTTTTTATAGGTGATACGGGCATTGCCTACCAGTATCATCTTGTTGTTTTTCAGGTCTATAACCGTAGAGTCGGCGGCTTTGTTGAAAACGGGAGCATCGAAATCGCTTTTCAACTGGAACTTTACGGTTTTATGCAACGAAGTATCGGGAGGCTGGGGAATAAGCGAGTCATTGATTTGTGCAAACAAATGGTTTGATATCAAAAAAATAAAAGACAAAACAAAATGAATGGTATATTTTGACGGTTTTTTCAAGATTATGAGTATTTTTGCACTATTATTGCATGTAGAAAATCGAACGCCAAAACTAACTAATTTTTTGATATGATACTTAAAAAAATAATATTCATCCTGTTGCTTGCCGGTGCGTTCGTATTTTCGTTGCCTGTGTTTTCACAAGACAATGTTTACGAAGTCAAAACGCTTGTTATCGATCCGGGACATGGTGGTAAAGATCCCGGCGCCATGTCTAAATACGGCAAAGAAAAAGATGTGGTATTGGGAATTGCCAAGTATCTGAAACAATATATCAACGACAGTTTACCGGATGTAAAAGTCATATTGACACGGGACAAGGATGTGTTTGTGGAATTGTACAAACGTGGGGAAATTGCTAACAAAAACAATGCGGATTTATTTATTTCCATTCACATTAATTCCAATCCGAGCCCAAAGCCGTACGGTACGGAAACTTATGTAATGGGGTTGCACAAAACCAAGCAAAATCTGGAAGTAGCCAAGAAGGAAAATCAGGTCATTCTGAAAGAAATAGATTATGAAAAAAGGTACGACGGTTTTGATCCGAATTCTCCGGAAGCCAGTATAATTTTCACCTTGTTTCAGAATGCCTATTTGGATCAAAGTTTGAAATTAGCCAGTTTTGTGCAGGATAATTTTAAGCACACGGCACATCGTTTGGATAGAGGAGTAAAACAGGCCGGATTTTTAGTGTTATGGAAAACCGCTATGCCCAGTGTGCTTATCGAAGCCGGATTTATAAGTAACCCCACAGAAGCCAAATATTTGGTGTCTAAAAAGGGGCAAAAAGAACTGGCCTATGCCATATACAAAGCCTTTAAGCAATATAAGCAATCGGTAGAATCCGAAGGTAAGGTGATGAAAACATCGAATAACGAAGTGCGTTATCCGGTAACTTATAAAATACAGTTTCTAACTTCTTCAAAAATAGTTGATTACGGAGATAAAGAATTTTCCGGTTTGGAGGCCGATCGGATTTCTACGGAAAAAGTCAAACAAGGGTTGTATAAATATTATTATGGCAAAGAACACGCTTACAAAGACATTGTGCCACTATTCAAAAAAGTGAGGAAAAAATTTAAAGATGCCTTTGTGGTAGCATTCGACAAAGACGGAAAGCGTATATCTTTGCGGGAAGCAAAAAAAATGGAGAAAAAGTGAAAAAAAGAACCTACATTGTTATTGGAGCGTTGTTTGTGGTATCCGTGTTGATTTTCGTGTGGGGAATCAATTATTTGAAAGGTATTGATTTGTTTAGTCCCGAACATACTTATTATGTGGAATACAAAAATGTGAGCGGTCTTAAAGTATCCAATGCCGTTACCATCAATGGGTTTCCTGTGGGGCAGGTGCGGGATATTGTGCTCAAACCCGATTTTAGCGGAATTGTTGTGAAGTTTTCGGTAAAAAAAGATTTTCCTATTCCGGATTCTTCCGTTGCCCAAATTTACAGCATGGATATCATGGGGACCAAAGCCATAAAAATTATATATTCTTCCAAAACCGTTTATCTGCATGATGGTGATACGCTGCTGGGGCAAATAGAAAAGGATTTGAAGGAGCAAGTAAATGCGGAAATAATGCCTTTGAAGAAAAAGGCAGAAGATTTAATAGCCTCTTTTGATTCGGCAGCCGCCATTGTTCAAAATATATTCAACGAAAAAACCCGTCGCAACCTAAAACTTTCGTTTGAAAGCATCAAAAACACCATACAAACTTTGGAAAAAACCACCTTTACATTTGATACATTGCTGACCAGCGAGAAAAGCAAAATTGCGTTGTTTATGGATAATATTGTGGCGATTTCGCAAAACCTGAAAGATAATAACGATAAAATCACCGCTATTATAGAACATCTGGATCAGGTGAGCGATAGCCTTGCCAAGGTAAATTTTGTACAAACCATCGAAAAGACCAATCGTACCTTGGAGGTGACTTATGCCATGCTTGATAAGGTGAACAGAGGGGAAGGCAGCTTGGGACAATTGGTAAATAACGATACTTTGTATTATAATCTTGAAGCGGCAGCACGAGATTTGGATCTACTCATGAAAGACATTAAAGAGAATCCGAAGCGTTATTTGCATTTCTCAATATTTGATTTTGGGAAAACGGTGGTAGTCAGAGAAGATAAAAAAGGCAAGAAAAAATGAAAAAGTGGTTGCAGGTTGTTGTGCCGGTGTTTTTTGTGTTGTACGCCTGTACGGCTACTCCGGATAAAGCGAAAGAGCATCATCCGCATAAGACCAAACGGGAAGTGGTGGAAACTTATCCCAATGGTAAATTGAAAAAAGAACGCATCACGGATTTGGAAACTCATGAATATACGGAGATAGAATATTATCCGAGCGGAAAAAAGTTGATGGAAGGGCATTTTTCACCCACCCATCAAAGAATCGGTAAATGGGT
>CAYMVE010000136.1:0-5670 GCA_964393715.1 uncultured Bacteroidales bacterium
TGGTTCCGCAATTCGTAATGCAAGATCCGGTAGTTCCATATATTATTCAATATTTGGAAGGGAAAAGAACAGGTCAAGGTTATGCTGAGGGAGGTCCGGTAACCGGCCCTGAGGAAAAAACAGGGACTTCTCCCGTGGAATCTTACGAACATTTGGCCGCTGAAATAGCACGCCTGAATGATATTATCGAGCGCGGAATTGAGGCGAAAGTTTTTTTCGGACACCGGGAAGCGTTCGAATTGCAGAATCTTTTGAAAGAAAATAATGCAATAAGGAATGCGAGCAAGATTTGATCAGTTCAGTCGAGAACAATATCTCAACCTTCCGGAACGTAACAGGATGGTTGATGATATAATGAATATCATTTTAAACGCCTTTGGCACGCTTGACGCGTTGATTTTTGTCGGATCATTTGCTAAGAAATTCCCGGAAAAGAATTTGGCAATTAAAGACGTTGATATAGAAGTGAAGAATGATGAAGTATTTGAATTTGTCAAACATTTACATCGCTATACAAACTATCGCGTAATTTATGACAAGTATTCTGAACGCGTGATTGTATCGTCGCCATTTTATTTGGTGGAATTTTGGAATAATAAGGATGTAACTAATTTTAAAAAAACAGGAAAAATTAAAATAAAAGACTATGCCCGCAGGATCGAGTTCAAGTAGCACCGGCAGTCCCGAAATTGCCATATCTCCCTCATCGTTCAATTTTTTCCACCAATACGGAAATTCTACGCCCCCTCCGGCGCAGGGGCTTGACGTATCGTACAATAATCCTAACGGGAATGACATCGAGATAGAGTTGGAGATAACTTACCTCACCGGCAGCGGATGGGTGAATGTGCCGGATGTCGATTCTAATAATCATACGGAGGTAACCGTTGATCCGACAGGTTTTTCCCCGGGGAATTATCAGGCGGAGATAAGGGCAAAAATGATTGATGTTGCCCAAGGCGGTGTGCTTGCAACATCGGATCCGGCTATTGTGCGATTACAAATATCGGATGACGATTTTTTGAACATTACGCCGACGGTGATGAATTTTGCTCATAATCTCGGGCAAGCTGTTCCTCCTGCACAAACAGTGCAGTTGGACACCAGTAAGAATTGGGCAGCAAGTGTCGATACGAATGCATACCCGGATGTTATTGACATTACTCCGTCGTCCGGAAATGACGGCAGCGGACAGACGGTTTCCATTGTTCTGAATTCTAACATCAATAATCAATCCGTAGGACAATTGCAGATTCCGGTTGTTTTCTCCGCCGGAAGCCTGACGAAAACGCTGAATGTTACGATTGATATTCAGCAGCCGGCCGGTGGTTTCTCCGTGTCTCCGGACCACATTATTATTGAATGGATGCGTGGAACCGCCATACCGGATCCTGCGCATATAAATCTGTTCAGTGACGGCCAATGGGATGTGACGTCGCAACCTTCGTGGATTTTGCTCAGCGCTACATCCGGAACCGCATCTGATAATATTGAAGTAAGAATTGCCAACATTACTTCAATGCCTGCTGGTGATTACACAGGCGTCATTGTATTTACATATAACGGAAATGATTACCAAGTTACGGTCAACTTGAGCATTTTCGATTTTATTTCAACAGATCTTGAAAATGGTAAGATGTATCTCACACACGATGATCATATTATTCGTTTTCACACGAATGCGGATGAGGTATATCTTAATATCAATATGTCCATGCGGATTTATGATTATACGGGAAATTTCCAAGATATAACCGAATCATTCGATCTACCGGTGTTCAGGAGAAAGGCGGAATTTCATCCCGGGTCTATCGTTCATCAACTGATGCGGTTGGATGAATTGGAGGTTGATGGAGTTACGATGGTAACTTCACCTGTGCGGCCGGCAGAGGTTAATATTCAAGTTTATGAAAAAGATTTCTCCGGGAATGTATTACTTAACGCCGAATTATTGGCGTTGAAGTATTACAAGGGCAGAGATAATAGAACCTGCTTGATGGAAAATCCGGATCTTGGGCGTGTGTATCTTGATTATGCCAACAAATTCGATATAATGGTGCCGTTTTTTATTGACGCGTCGGATTTTGAAATAAAATATTACGGAGTAACAGATTTCAGCCATCAAGTAAACTCTTCATCTCGGAAGAGGTACTATTTTTTCTATAAAGACCATACTTTTTCACAAAATGACATCGGAAAGGTTATCAGTGTCGAAATTGACGGCATTGTTGTAAAAAAATACATACTGCATCCATATTCGGAATACAGAACACGCGCGAAGTTCATTAATTCCTATGGGATGGAAGAATGGATGGAGTTCACGGGAAGGTGGCAGATTAAAAATTCAACGTCAAAAAAAGAGAATTCGTCCGGTCATTTTTTGTATGAGGAAAAGAAAAATGTTTTCTTGAAAAATACCGCGACAATTTTTCTCAATACAGGGAGAATTTTCCGCCACGAATTGCGCGTACTTGCCAGAATGATGCAATTGCCGTTTTTTTGGCTGGAAATAGCCAACAAATTACTGAAAGTAAGAATGCTGAATAAAGAAATCGTCACGAAGCATTATGATGACGGTATGGTGAGTGTTGATTTGAAATTGGAAATACTCGAAAATACAAATGATACAATTTATTAACAATCGGGTAAAATTAGATTTAACAAATTCCGGCGTTTCCTTCATCAAGGAGAATCACTGGTTTAAGGATACGCTTTTCCAAGAGTACTCCTTGCCGGTAACTGTGTATCTTGATGAGGATAGAAAAAAAATGTTCGGCTTGATTGGCGAATATAATTCGCTCGATGATGATACCATTTTTCAAGGTTGGCTCTATCGTGACGGTGTGATGGAGCAAGCCTCACTTGAAATCATCGGCATTACCGGAGATATGATGAAGTTAAATATCCGCCTAACCGGAAACAAGTTGAACAATTGGGAAAAGAAATTGGCATCTCTTGGTTTGGAATCATTTGAATTGCAGGGTGAGGATATCTATCAGCACGCGGCTACGACGATCACTAAGGTTTATCCGGATGTCAATTATAACTTCCCGAGCGTTTGGACGGACAGATTTGACAAAAGCAGCGCTACATTTGCTGAGTTTAAAGGAATGTTGAACGCTTGGGATTCCGACAATAACGATTGGTATCGAAATGAAATAGATTCAACCAATAATATAATCTATAACAGGAATATCCTGCAGCCTTTTCCTTATCTGTTGCATATCCTGACGGTCGGATTTTCCGAAGCCGGTTATCAGTTGGACGGAGACATACTTACTGATGAAGAGGTTACAAAGGCATTGGTGGTTGCAGCCGTTGATTACTTCTCAACGAGTGATCAACAGGAAATGAAGATTGAAAAAGGATATCAAGAATACGATACTTTTTATTACCGGCAGTGTAACAGGAACAATAACATTCAGGTTCTTATGGCCGAATATTCGGCGTTGCAGGATATTACGCACGTCGGCCGTTACAGGATTATCGGTGAAATTGGAATTGTAGGGTCCGACTGTGCTCCGGAAAAAATTGAAATTAAATATGGCGATGATGTGTTATTTATCTACGAACGTAATGAACAGGAATGGCCGAACAATGTTTCTGTGCATATAGACGTGACATTCGAAGTTAGTTCGATTGATATTAATGCCGGAAAAAAAGTTTCGTTATTCGTTCTCGACAGATTGAATTCGAGCACGGATAAGAAAATTCAATTGAATATCAATCCGATTCGATACCATAATGAATCGGGAGATGCGGCGGATGTTGTCTATTTGCCGAATGAAATTAATCTCAAACGAACCGTGCCGGATATGACATTCGGTGATCTTGTTAAGGCGGTTATGAATTGGAAGAATTTGGATTTTCAAATTGTCGATGATAAAATAGTGATGAATTACCTGTCAACGTCTATCGACAGGAATACTGCTATCGACTTGACGGATTACAATTCGTATCGTCCGGAAATCACTTTGAATAAAACAACTTCATTTGAATTGAAATTTACCGATTCGGATGTTAATGCGGATTATCCTTACAGGAAAATATATGTGGATAAGTCCGGATTTATCATAGATAACTATGAGAAGGAAAAATCGACGAAGCAGATTCTCATAAATTTGCTCCCACTTCCTGAAAAAAAGGATGGAAATATAGCCACTGCAACTACGGTTGATGATGATGTTTTCAAACTGCGGCTGGTATTTTATGACGGACTTGTTAACGGGATGCCGTTGACAACTTATCACGCGGGTGCATTTTTTCCGCAACTATATCTTGATCACTGGAAGGAATGGCTTGATTACCGCGTTCGAGCGAAAACATTTCGTTGGAAATTTTACTTGCCGCAAGAATTGGCAAAGAAAATCAATGAGAACCGGTTGATTTTTGCATTCCGGAATTATCTTATTCCGAAAAAAATAACCAAAACTCGGATCTCTACCGAAGTATATGAGGTAGAGATTGAAGCGGACAGGTTACTCCAATAACTTGTCCAACAAGTTGAATTGTTTCTCCGTAACGGATTGTACGAGGTGTACGTAAATCATTGTCTCACGGATGCTACTGTGACCAAGTGCTTCTTTTAAGTTGACAACGTCGCCGCCATTGAGTAACCATTGCGTCGCGAAAGTGTGTCGGGCGACGTGAAAAGTCAGTTTTTTCCGTATTTTTAATACCCGTTGAATTTCTTTTAAAATTCGATTTATATGCTGATCCGTGTATTTTCCCTTGAATAAATTGGCATCTTCGAGATCTATGAATTTCTTCGCGGATTCGTTCAGTGGGATCTGTTGTATTTTTCCTGTTTTTTCGGCCGCAACAAATATTACGCCGTCATGAATATTTTTTCTTGTTAATTTTTGTACATCTGATATTCTCAATCCGGTAAACACTGAGAAAAGAAATCTGCCAAGTACATTTTTGTGTGATTCCGGGATGAATCCTGATATATAATAAGCGTACAGCTGTCGAATCTCTTCCTTGCTTAGAAAAGTCCGGTTAGAATTCGTTGGTTTAACCTTGATTTGATTATAAGTCAATTCAGTATGAATACCTTGATCATTCGCAATGTGAAGGTATTTTTTTATGTTTTTCAACATTGTCCATACTACGGCATCGGAATTTTTCAGTTTGTTTTTTTGTATTGCAATTAGTTCATTGATGAGATCTTTATTTATCTCGTGGAAAAGAATTTGCCCTTTCCATCGTTTGAGAAAATTCAATGTTGATTTCTGCTGCCGATAGGTTCCTTTTTTTAGTACGCCTTTCTGTTTATTCAATTCTTTTTCGTAGAAACGGATAAAATCAATATGGTCACTCGGATTCCGATATTCCTTAATTAATGTATCAATATCAAGATGTTTATTTTTCAACCTGTACTCCAATTCAATCGCATAAATCTTCGACAACTCGCGTTCAATGAGGAGATTTATATCTTTTGAATTTTTTTCCCGCGAGCTGACGCGTTGTTTTTCTTTTAGAAAATTCTCGGGTTTAATGAAAATTCCGAGGTAAATTTTTTTTCTGCGTCCGTTCAGCGATAGATCGAAATAGATATTTGCCCTTCCATCCTTCCTGACAGCATCGTTCCTAACAGCTACTTTTATGTTCAGTTTTCGTCCCAAAAAATTTTTTGGGACGGATTTGGGACGGAATTGTTTGTTTTTG
>CAYMVE010000137.1:0-5519 GCA_964393715.1 uncultured Bacteroidales bacterium
CATACCAAATTGGATATTGAAATCGCCAAATGCTTACTGGAACATGAAAACTGATACACCCAAACTCTCTGTTATCATTTGTACTTACAACAGATACAGGTATTTGAATGCCGCTTTTGAAAGTCTAAAAAATCAAAATGCCGGCAAAAAAGACTTTGAAATTCTATTAATCAACAACAACTCTACCGACAAAACCGAAGAAGTTACCCGGGAATTTATAAAAAACAATCCGGACCTTAACTTCAAATATTTTTTCGAACCGAATCAAGGCCTGTCCTATGCCAGAAATCGCGGCATCAAAGAAGCATCGGCTCCGGTTATATCTTTTATGGACGATGACGCCGTAGCAGAAAAAGATTATGTAAAAAACATTATCCGGTATTTTTACGACCCGTCCTACCAGCAATATGACGCCGCAGGTGGCAAAGTGATTCCCATCTACGAAAAAGGCAAAGAACCCGAATGGATGTCACCATACTTGCAACGCTTGGTTTCGGCCGTGGACGAAGGAAATTCCGTCAAAGAATTTACCCGTAAATATCCGGTAGGATGCAACATGATTTTTCGCAAAAAAGTTTTTGATACTATCGGATTGTTCAATACCGATCTGACTTTACGCAGTGATGACAAATATATTTTCCACCAAATAAAAAAACACGGCAAAAAAGTGCTCTACTTGCCCGATGTCGTAGTACACCACAATATAGAAGATTTCAGAATCCAAAAAGACTTTATCAGAAAATTGAGCCGGCTCAACGGCCATACCGAAAGAGTACGCCTGAAAAACCAACCGTTGCAAACACTGGTCAAACTGATAGATTTGCTCCTAAAAGCATTGGCAGCCTATCCGTTAAGCATCCCGTTCTTGTTGCAAGGCCAATATGCCAAAGCTCGTTATTTGATTATGGTCATGAGATTAACCCTTTTAGGATTTATACGCTATGAGGACAAAAATTAACAAAAGTAAATTGCAAATTTTCGTAGAAGACGCTGTTTTAAGTGCATTAAGTTTATTCAAAGTAATAATATTGTCCGACTTCTTTGTAAAGAGGGTCAAATCACCGGAAGATAAAAGAAAAGAAGCAGTGATATTGGCTAATGCACCTTCCTTGAAAAAAAGCATAGAAGAATACAAAGAATTTTTGCAGGATAAAGACCTTTTTGCCGTAAACTTTTTTTGGAAATCCGAATATTTCTTGGAACTCAAACCCAAACATTATATCATTTTATCAACCAATTATTGGGCCGAAGGAAAAACCGACATCAACGACAAAGGTCGTAAAGAAACTTTCAAAAAATTAGTGGAACTAACCACCTGGCCCATGTATCTGTATGTACCAACCATAGCCAAAAAGCACAAAGCATGGAAAGAACTTATAGCCCGCAATCCCAACATCAAAGTACACTATTTGAACATCACCCCCGTAGAAGGTTTTCAGTGGCTTAACTTTTGGCTGTATCGACACAATCTGGGAATGCCAAGACCTCATAATGTGCTGATTCCGTCCATAAAACTGGCCATTGAGATGCAATATGAAAAAGTCTATTTGTTCGGAGCCGAACATTCCTGGTTACAAAGTATCTATGTAGCCGAAAACAACAAAGTGTACTTGGTACAAAGGCATTTTTACGACAAAAAAGCCCCCAAAGCGGAAGTAATGTACAAAGGCACAACAAACGAAGAACGCAACTTAGCCGATGTACTTACCAAATTTGTTTACACCTTTCAGAGTTACTACGAATTGGAAGATTATGCCCGCAAAAACGGGGTAAAAATACTCAATGCAACCAAAGACTCCTACATAGATGCTTTTGATCGAATCAACCTTCACAAAACCCTGCGAAACAAATCGTAAGATTTAAGGCTCTTGATGCCCAATCGATACTCAAAATATTTAAGAAATTTATCTATCAAGTCATGCCTCTCTTCTGGAACAAGTTGGATTTCGGAATTGTAAGCATATCCTTCCATCAGGTCTATTACATATCCGGTTTGTTTCTTATTCAGACTGAAAGTGCTTACCGGAGCATAGGGTAAAAATATATTTTGCTCGAAATCGTAGTACAAATCATTTTGCCATTCTTCCGGTGCAGCCATTATACCCAAATGATAGGAAAGGAACACCAGAAATTGTGAAAAAAAATGGCCCGTTTTATCCAAACCGTCAAAATATATCAATGACTTCATAATAAAATCAAAAAGTTTTGTATCCGGCTCATAAGGTTTGATAATATTATCCAACAACTCGGAAACCATAAAAACAACCGGTGTTTTTTGGGCATTGAAATGATACGAAACATCAGCCGCATGATAGATTTCTTTAATCTTCTGCAATTCTCGCATCCGGTCGATTTTGAAAACCAACTCTACAATGTTCAAGGGCAAAAACAGATTGCGTTTTTTCCGGCTCTGTCCCCCATAAACAAAAAAGGAAAGCCTCCCCTGGCTTTCCGTAAAAATATGACTGATTAAATGCTTATCTCCGTAAGGAATATTCCTCAGTACTACCCCTTGGGTTTTAATAAAATCCGGCATTAAATTTTCATTATATCCTGTTCTTTCTTTTCCAACATGTCATCAATGGTCTTCATATAATCCTTTACCATCTCTTCCAATTCCTCTTCTTTTCTTTTTTCCAGATCTTCCGGCAATCCCTCTTTTTTCATTTTTTTCAGGCTTTCCAATATTTCCCTTCTTACATTTCTTATGCTTATTCTGGTTTGTTCTCCTTCGTGTTTTACCTTTTTTACCAACTCTTTTCTGGTTTCTTCACTCAGAGGCGGAATAAAAATCCGGATAAGTTCTCCGTTATTTTCGGGATTCAAGCCGATATTGGCTTCCATTATAGCCTTTTCAATAACGGGAATCATTGCTTTTTCCCACGGTTGAATAGAGATGGTTCTTGCATCGGGTGTATTGATATTGGAAACTTGGTTCAGCGGGGTTTTGTTCCCGTAATAATCTACCATGATACCGTCCAAAAGATGAATATCCGCCTTTCCGGCTCTTATATGCATCAGTTCGTTTTTTAAGTGCTCAATAGCCTTATCGAATTTTTCTTTGGCTTCCTCAAATAATATCATTACTTCTTCGTCCATAACAAGTTGGTTTTAGTTTTTTGCAAAAATATAAAATCTGTTTTTATAGCTTGTCAATCGGCTAAAATTTCTTTCAGTTCTTTATCGGATACTTCCTTGAAAACACCAAACGATACAAATTTTTCCAATCTTTTGTTTAACATATCTTCCTTATCCACTTCCAGCAATTCGTTCAAATGCTTTTTCAGTTCTTTTTTAACATTAGCCATTGCCTTTTCCCTATCCACATGAGCTCCTCCCAACGGTTCCTTTATGATAGCATCAATTATTCCCAGTTTCAGCAAATCTTCGGCGGTGAGTTTCAAAGCTTCTGCTGCTTCTTTCTTGTAATCCCAACTTCGCCACAAAATGGACGAGCACGATTCCGGCGAAATCACGGAATACCAGGTGTACTCCATCATCAATACCCTGTCGCCTATACCTATACCCAAAGCTCCTCCGGATGCCCCTTCGCCGATAATTGTAACAATCATCGGAACGGAGATGTTAAACATTTCATACAAATTGCGGGCAATGGCTTCGGCTTGTCCCCTTTCTTCCGCTTCCAATCCGGGATAAGCACCGGGTGTATCTACCAAAAATATGACAGGCTTGTTAAACTTCTCCGCTAACCTCATCAATCTCAGAGCTTTACGATAACCTTCCGGATTAGCCATACCGAAATTCCTGTATTGTCGCAATTTGGTATTGGCTCCTTTCTGATGACCAATAAACATGACCGTTCTGCCGTCAAAATCTCCCAAACCGCCCACAATTGCCTTGTCGTCTTTCACATTCCTGTCGCCGTGCAATTCGATAAACTTACCCTTGGTAATGTAATTAATGTAATCCAAAGTATAAGGTCGTTCCGGATGTCTAGAAAGCTGTACCTTCTCCCATGGTGTCAGTTTTTTTACAATTTCCCGTCTGGTTTTTTGTATTTTAGCTTCCAGATCTTTTATAGATTGACTGACATCTACTTTTCCTTTTGCTTCTATCTTTTTAAGCTCGTCAAGTTGTTCGTACAACTCTTTGAGCGGTTCTTCAAATTCTAAAAAAAACATAAGTCCCCATTTTAAAGGATTATTGCACAAAGTAAATATTTTTTTGTTAAACCGAAGACAAGTAAGCATCAAATTATTCCGAAACACTAACCAAAAGGCTGATCAATAGGATTTTGTTTTTCGATAAAAACCGGTAAAATTAATTAGCCGGAGTTTGACCTACCGTAAAAAAATAACCACGGTATTACAAACCTAAAAAATACTCAAAAAGGAAGACAAAAAAAGCGGGCTACCCACCCGCTCCTTTCCTAAATAAAAAACATCACAAATGTTTACTCTTCGTAAGGTTCAAAGTCTTCTTTGCTTACGCCACAGACCGGACAAGTCCAATCTTCCGGAATTTCTTCAAACGGAGTTCCCGGTTCTATTCCGCTGTCCGGATCTCCCTTCTCGGGATCATAAATATACCCGCAAACGGTACAAACATACTTTTTCATAATTCTTGTTTTTTAATAGTTTATAACATGTCTTTCAAAATAAGATTGCGGATGCAAACATGCCGGACATACCTCCGGAGCTTCCTCTCCTTCATGTAAATATCCGCAATTTCTGCACTTCCACACAATTTTTCCATTGCTTTTGAAGACCATTCCTTTGTCCAGATTTTCATACAGTTTTCGGTAACGTTCTTCGTGAGCCTTTTCCACTTCGGCTATTTTTCGGAAAGCAACAGCCACTTCATGAAAACCTTCTTCATCGGCAATATCTGCAAAATGCGGATACAATTCGGTCCATTCTTCATTTTCTCCTTCGGCAGCTGCTTTCAGATTTTCCAAAGTAGTACCGATTTTTCCTGCCGGGTAAGCTGCCGTAATTTCTACCATGCCGCCTTCCAAAAACTTAAAGAACCTCTTGGCATGTTCTTTTTCGTTCAAAGCGGTTTCTTCAAAAATGGCAGCTATCTGCATAAGCCCTTCTTTACGGGCCTGTTTGGCAAAATAGTCATATCGCATTCTTGCTTGCGATTCTCCGGCAAAAGCCTTTAATAAATTTTGTTCGGTTTTAGTTCCTTTGATTGATTTCATAATTGTAATATTTACATTTTTAACACCTCAAAGGTAAACATTATTTTCAAAATACAATACCGTTTCGCCATAAAAAATCAACTTTATTTTTTATCAAAAAAATCGTAATACCAAAACATTATAACTATCGGGGCAAGAAAAAATAAAAAAACAGGTACAACCTTTCGCCAATTCAAATATTAAGTATAAATTAGCATAATAATTGATAAGGAACTATGATAAACCTACAAAACTCTGTAACAATGAAAAAGATTCTAATTTTCACCCTGTCTCTAATAATCGACATAACGGCATTTTCACAGCACAATATCGAAAGCAAGCACATAGACAAGATAAACAAAGCCCTAGGAAT
>CAYMVE010000138.1:0-5309 GCA_964393715.1 uncultured Bacteroidales bacterium
AAATTCATGCTCAATACGGCAAACGACCAATCTTTTTCATACTCCTGAGTAATTATGGGCAATACGACAAAAACATCAACTACAAAAATAAAAATTACCGTCATCTCATCCGCCAATTAGCCCAATATGCGGAAGTCGGCATCCATCCCGGATATGCATCGAATTTTTCACCGGAAACATTAGCCGAAGAAGTTAAAAGACTGGAAACCATTGTAGGAAAAAAAACGACTAAATCCCGTCAACATTTTCTGATGTTACACCTGCCCAAAACTTATCGCAACCTGCTAAAACTGGGAATCCAAGAAGACTACACCATGGGATACTCCACTTTCCCCGGATATCGTGCGGGCACTACCGTACCATTCCATTTTTACGACCTCGAAAAAGAAACGGAAACACCCCTAACCCTCTATCCTTTTTCCGTTATGGATATTACACTAAACAAATACTTGGGACTCACACCGGAACAAGCAATCGAAACCGTCATAAAACATATCCATCAAACAAAAAAATACGGCGGTACTTTCATTAGTGCATGGCACAACGAATCATTGAGCGAATTTAGACAATGGAAAGGATGGCGTAAAGTATTTGAACAAATATTGAAAAATGGATAAATTAAATATAAAATACCTAAAACACAATCAAATAGATTTTCACAGATGGGACAATACCGTATCTCGGTCCTTTAATTACCATGTGTATTCTCTGTCGTCGTATCTGAATATTGTAACAGCCGGAAAATGGGACGCACTGGTCGCTGGTGACTATGAATACATCATGCCGCTTCCCCTCAAAAAGAAGTTCTTTGTCCAATTATCGTTACAACCCAAGTTCACTCAACAATTGGGTATTCTGTCCCAACATACAATAACTTCGAAAACAGTTGCTTTGTTTTTCAAAGCCATTCCCCCCCATATCAAGTATTTGGAACTCAAACTCAACAAATTCAATGATACCAACCTGTTAGAAACGGGAGAAGTGCGACTTAACCGGAATTTTGAACTGGATCTGATACAAAGTTACGATAGCCTCCGCAACTTGTTTAGCGACAACACCAAACGCAACATAAACAAGGCGACCAAAAACGGAGTAAAAGTGGTTATGACAGACTCAAAAACATTCTTTGCCTTTTTCAAATATCATTTCGGAAAACAATTCGGAAAAGCGCTCCGGAAAAATGATTATGCAGTGTTGTCCAAATTACTCAACTTTGGGAATTACCACAAATATTTTACCAACTTGTATTATGCAGCCGTCGATACCAACAACAATATTTTGGCTACGGCTTTTTTTATAAGGTACAAACGCAAACTGTACTATATGGACGGTGTATCTTCTCCCGAAGGCAGGAAACAATCCGCCATGTTTGCCATATTTGATAAAGCAATCCGTTCGCATGCTTCACAAAACCTCATTTTGGATTTCGAAGGAAGCAATATTGATAGTGTTGCCAGATTTTACAAAGGATTCGGAGCCATCGAAACCACATACCCCACGGTAATCATCAACCGGTTAGGATTATTGGCCGATCTGAAAAGAAAATAAAAAAGCCGCCTCCGTATTTTACGAAAGGCGGCTGGCTTTATTGTCTTAAAAACATTTATTTATTCATAAAAGCACTGCTATCCACACGGTCCTTCGGATATTCTCCGTTTTCCAACTTACTCTTCAGAGCGGCAAACGATTGAACGGTATATTCCACATCTTCCATAGTATGCACCGCCGTAGGAATCAAGCGGAACAATATGGTACCCTTGGGAACAACCGGATATACCACTATTGAGCAGAAAATTTTGTAATTTTCCCGCAAATCCATAACCATATTAGCGGCTTCAAACTCGGTACCGTGCATCATTACCGGAGTTACGGGAGATTCGGTTTTTCCCAAATCAAAACCAGCATCTTTCAAACCTTTTTGCAAGGCATGAACCACCTCCCACAGTTTTTTAATAAATTCCGGACGCGTACGAATCATTTCCAAGCGTTTGATGGCTCCTATGGTAATCGGCATCGGAAGCGATTTGCTGAATATTTGCGAACGCATATTGTAACGCAAATATTCTATGATTCTTTTTTCCCCGGCAATAAAGGCGCCTACACTGGCCATTGACTTGGCAAATGTTCCGAAATACAAATCCACACCGTCTTGTACTCCAAAATGTGTACCCGTACCGGAACCATCTTCGCCCATAGTACCGAATCCGTGTGCATCATCCACCAACAAACGGAAATCGTATTTTTTCTTCAGTTCCACAATATCTTTCAGTTTGCCCAAATCTCCTACCATACCGTAAACACCTTCGGTGATAACAAGTATGCCGCCTTTTCCATTAAACTTGGTAAGCCTGTGTGCTCGTTTCAATTGTTTTTCAAGGTCGTTTATATCATTATGCTTGTAAACAAAACGCTTTCCTACATGCAAACGCATACCGTCAATAATACAAGCATGCGCATCGCTATCGTACACAATTACATCATATCGGTCAACCAAAGCATCTATAATAGAAACCATTCCTTGATAACCATAATTCAAAAGATAAGCGGCTTCTTTTTTTTCAAAGTCGGCAAGTTCCTGTTCCAATTCTTCGTGATATTTGGTATGACCACTCATCATTCTGGCACCCATCGGATAAGCCAGGCCCCATTCTTTGGAGGCTTCGGCATCTACTTTTCTGATTTCCGGGTGATTAGCCAACCCCAAATAATTATTCAAACTCCATGTAAGTACTTTTTTTCCATTGAAATACATCCAAGGAGCTATTTCTCCTTCCAGTTTAGGAAAAGCAAAATATCCGTCGGCTTGTTCGGCATATTGGGCCAATGGACCTTTGTTGGGTTTTAATTTTTCAAAAATATCCACAGCTGTAAATTTTTGGTTACGCCACAAAAATAGCAATTTTTTTTATGTTTTTCGGTATTATAGGATAATTTGAAATGACATTAGCCCATGTATAAAATAGAAAAGCAGAAGCTACCTTTTTTGTAAAATGAACAGGAGGAAAAATACAACTCCTGAATCAGTTGGAAAAAATTATATACGATTTCAATAATGGAACAAACAAGCAACAAATCCATTTCACAAATATTTGTTGAATTAATTACAATAAATTAAATTTGCCGGAAATCACAAACCCGAAAAAAATGAAAGCACACGAAATCGATTACGAAATCAAAGGGCATGATATTCAATTGGTGGAAATTGAATTGGACCCGCAAGAAACCGTTATAGCTGAAGCAGGCGCCATGTTGTACATGGACGACGGCATAGCGTTTCAAACCAAACTGGGAGACGGTAGCGAACCCAACAAAGGATTTTTTGGAAAAATGATGTCGGCAGCAGGACGTCTCATTACCGGAGAATCGCTGTTTCTCACCCATTTTACCAACACAGGACAAGGAAAGCAAAGAGTTGCTTTTGCCGCTCCCTATCCGGGCACAATAGTACCGCTGAATTTGGGCGAATTGGGAGGAGAAGTGATTGTGCAAAAAGACGCTTTTTTGTGTGCTGCACTCGGCACCAAGTTAAGTGTAGCCTTCAACAAAAGGCTCGGCAGTGGACTGTTTGGCGGCGAAGGATTTATTTTGGAACGGTTGCAAGGTGACGGCTGGGCATTTGTACATGCCGGAGGTACTATTATTGAAAAAGAATTACATGGCGAAACAATAAGACTCGACACCGGCTGTTTGGTGGGATTTACGGCTGGCATCCATTACGATATTGCCATGGCCGGCAATTTGAAATCCATGCTGTTTGGCGGCGAAGGCATATTCCTTGCCACGCTATCCGGACACGGAAAAGTCTGGATACAATCCATGCCCATAAACAAACTTATAGACCGCCTCACAGCTTCCATAACCAACCCAAATACCCGAAAAGGCTCGTCGGGCTTCATGAACTTTTTTGAAGATTGATAAAAGTAGGGGGCGCTCCCCTACTTTTTCACAAACTCCGACCTGTAAAACATCCCTGTATGGTTACGAACTTCTATCACATACACACCCGCATTTAAACCGCTTACATCTATTCCGTTAGCAACTATCGTACCTTGCTGTATTATCTGACCGTTCATAGCATAAATAGTATAACAACAAGGATGTTTCATACTGATAAACAAGTGGTTACCTGACGGATTAGGATAAATTTCAAGCCGCTCCGGCGCCATGTGCTCAAAAGAATCTCCAACTCCGGAAAAACAAGCATGAGTCGTGGCAAACAACGAATCGCCGTTCAAATAATACACATGCCATACCAATAACGAGTCGCCATAAGAAGTTTCATAAGGAGTAAGCAAACGATATGTGCCCGGCGACAAAGGAAAATCAAGCAATTGCCCTCCTGCTGAATCATAAACACTAACGGAATACGGACCGGACAGGTCACTACTATCCAAACGGGAATAATACACAGCCACATCACTTATCGTTGCCATAGCCGGATCCGGTTGCCTAAAATGTAAGAAGGTTTCGCACACCACCGAATCCCCGGTAATTGCGGAATCAGTAACCGCAATAAAAATACCGGCATCTAACAGTTGAGGAGGCGCATTGTGCTTTGTAGCATCCATAACCAAAATACCGTTTCCGCTCACCACAACATTACCGTCGATTATACAATGATGTAGTTCCAAATAGCCGTTATGACGTACACTTATAATTTGTCCGTTTCCCCAAGTTCTTTCAAACTCTGTATAGTAGGCAACAGCATATCCCGAATCCTGCACACCGAAATAACCACCGCTTCCGTCACACTTTGAATTTTGTAATACGGATTTTCCGTTTTGCATCACCAACATTTCGCCAAACAAACTGTTGTTTACCCGTAACCATGCATGCCCTACCGGATAATAATTGATGACTTGCAAAGATGTATTGACGACTCTAAAATTTCTATCGGAAAAATCACCCGAAAAATCCTGATAAAAATTAGCATTATTCCATTCGTTTGCCACAAATGTATCGGGTTGTTCGAAAAAAAATCCACAAGCATACACATCCGAATTTCTGATGGTAACATCACTGCCCGGTTGGGAAATAACGCCCCAAAAAACCTCATTGACGGTATCCAATTGTACCGTAAAATCCACCTGTGTTACCGTAGCATTCGTATCCGGAAATAAATATTCGCCGGAAATATCGGAAGCATGTGCCAGTCCGGAAGAATTGGTAGCCGGATAAGCATAATCGGCAATTTGTCCATCACCAAAGGCATACCATATCATCAGGTAGTCGGAATGCGCTATCTGCAACCAAGCACTGTCATTCACCACACATTCCGCCCCGCCGACAAGGCTATCCACATAAATTCG
>CAYMVE010000139.1:0-1774 GCA_964393715.1 uncultured Bacteroidales bacterium
TTTCTTTCTCATAGATTTTCGATTTTACCGCAAATCTGACATTCTTCGTATTTATATTTCGCTCCGGTATGCCTGATCATGGCATCGGTTCCGTCATCGTATTTATGTTGACAAATTTCTTGATATCCGGAAATGATTTCCCGGATTTGATTAAGCCTTTCGGAAAGAAATTGTTCTTCCTTGCGCAGATGTTCAACGGCTTCTTTAATTACAGACGCATCCATCTAAGTATTTTTAATAATGATTATTGCAGACACGATAAGCATGGCAAACATTAATACAAGTAAGGATACAGTCAAATAAAGCATGACGTTAAATTTTGATTCGTTGAAATTTTCCATATTGCGTTATTTGAGTAAGTCAAAAAGATCACCTTGCATTTTTTCAGCAAGGATTTGCATTATTTTCGTCTTTGGTGCTTCTGGGTGTATTTTGTCCGAAAGTCTGATATAGTCGTATGCAGCCAGTATAGCTTTCTGCTTGCTGATATATTCCGCGCCTTCTTCATAAGGTAAAGAACCGAAGTAACTTTTCCCGAAAATATGCTGCGAAACAGAGTATCCCCATTTATTCCTACTTTTGAAAAAACAAAAACTTACCTCTATTTCTCCAATACTATTTTTTGCGCGGAAAATATCCGGGTTTTCGCAAACTCCGCGGTCATTGATTCTGTAATTTTTCATTTTTATAAATTTTCATGAGTTTGTTATCGTCATATGCGTAATTTCTCAAATCTTCCGGGAGCGGCAAAGCCTCTTCTACTGACCTTACGATTTCCTCGATAGAACGGTAAACTTCCATTTCATCACGTATTGTCCGGATGCCGTAAGATACGGACGAGTAACTCTTATTGAACAGTGAACCTATCTGTTCGTAGGTCATTGACGTCCGTTTTTGAAGGATATGAAAAATAATATAGCGAACACGCACCGGATGAGCCCTGCGGGTATTTGAATATAACTCTTCCGGTTTGACATCCGCATTTGTCAGGCTGTTATAGTGCCGACAAATAGACTCGATAATGTCGCTCACTTTGATCGAGTAAGCGACCACAATTGACTTCGTGACCATATGTATTTTTTTTTCGTTGCTACGTCAATCCATACATCTTTCGTGTATCTCGCTTTCCAAGCAGGGAGAGTGTCCCATACTCGGAATGTTCGTCCGTTCACCGTGAATTCAGTGAGATTGATCGAGTAATCATCGTTAATGATGTGCTCTTTTAAGTCAAGTTTTTTCATAATATCGGATTTAGAACGGCAAAGGATCTTCTTCTATGTGTTTGTCGTCACTCTTTATCTCTTCGGATAAAGGGGTTCCGGGCGTCCGCATGTAGATCATCTCGACAACTTTGTGTTGATCAGACACCGGATTCTTCCACGAACGCAAGATGCGCCCGCGATCATTCTGTAATTCGACCGGATTGAATTCGTAACCATTAAGTTTTGCAAAGGCTTTGAGCGCCTTTTTGAAGGATTGAGGCGATTTTCTGCTGCCGGTTTTTTCCCGGAAATCCTTATATGCGTGTTCTTTAACCACGAATTTATCCAGATTTCCTTTTTCCGGAGAGAAGTAAACATCGGCCCAGTCCTTGAAAGTATCTCCCATTTCTGCAATAAGGTTCCTCCGCTTAACATTTTCCATCGGAGGGCTTATCTTGCTATCCTGTGACAGGTAAAAGGATAGCATCTCCTGCATTACCTTGTAGAACTTCATCCATTGCATTGTGTCCCAATCGCGGAACAATTCCTTCCCGCCGAAGTCGTCGGAGATA
>CAYMVE010000139.1:1784-5288 GCA_964393715.1 uncultured Bacteroidales bacterium
TGCGAGTTTCCCGGTATTCGTCATCCTTATTCTCGTGATACCAATCCGATAGCACGAAGAATAATAATCGTCGTTGTGTGGATGGATCAAGCCCTTGCGGAGGGTAATTGGATGTTCCGCACATTTTCGGGCTTTTCTCGAATGGGATAGTGTAAGGCTTTGCGTTTTTCGGATTAACCTTAATCGACGAGGTTATGTCAGAAAAAAGAAATTGAAAATCAAAATATTGGTTCATATCATCTATGAAGATGTAATCGGTATCTTCAGTTACGCCATCATAGATGAACTCATTCTGTGTAGCTTTCTTATTCCGGCCCGGGATATAGAATTGATTTTTCAGAATATGCTGCAAAGCAGTCAATGAGAAGCTTTTTCCGGAACCGCCGTGGCTCTCGCTTCCTTCCGTTACCTTATTGTCAATTCCATAGACAAACCACGTACGGCGAAGGTCCTTATACCGGTGCAGCATATAACCAAGTGCGAAGATCTTATTGATCAAATGCATCTTCTGCTCATAGATTTCATCGGCGTCCAAATTAGGACCTGCGATATCGAATTTGTGTTTGTTAAAATATTCTATGCGCTCACGTTCCGGACGATCTTTGAACGCTTCCTCCAACTCTTTCCGCCAATGAACGCGTGAGGTGTTTATCAAGAAATTCAAGAAATCGTTATCCTTATCGAGGATTTCAATGTCAAAATTACCGCCTGCATCCTTGGTAATTCTGAACTGTTGAGGTACCTTTTCGAATTGATATTTCGTTGCGTCCAGATCGATGATCTTATAATCCCAAACATATCTGTCAACTTCTCCGGGAGAATGTAACTTCATCCCGTGTTTGGTTATTTCCGCCGTAAAATTCTTGAAGAACCAAAACTGAGAATGTTTTGTGTTATTGGTGAAGTCAATGTCTATGCTTCGAAGTTTTGACAAATGGGCATCCTTCAAAAATGCACTTTTCAAAATCATATTCCGAATAGGGATTGGAATCATCCGCTGTTCGAGCCAATCCTTTACGTAATTTTCAATATGATTGGCCGTTACTTGCGATACTATATTCCCTTCGATCCTCACATATATATACGGCTCCTTCGCGTGCGGTGTCATTATGCGGTAGAAGCCGGAATGTTCAAGAAAATGATATGAATGAACGAGGTTGTAGTAATACTTAACGCCTCGTTCGGTAACGTGCTCGTCCCAGAATTTCATTGGGAGAGCATTTTCGATTAGTTTTTTTAAAAGCGGAAACGATTTCTTTTTTTTTGTCGGGCGATAAAAATGCCTGACAAAATCCGTAAAATCCTTGCATTTATTTCCGCGATGATCGCGTTTGTTACGAAGGTATTCCGGGAGCCATATCGTTTTTAGCTCCAAGAATTTAAAAGCAAGTTTCCGCGCTTGCCGAATGCCGGTGTTGTCAATGTCCGGCAGGTTGTAGATTTCTTCGGCATATTCTTTCAGTTGGTTGAACAATTCGGTTGAAAACTCCGCAGTTTCCGAGTTCAACCAAATCACATCATAGCCGAAACTCGCCAAATTTAATGCGTCCCTGTCTCCGGATGCGATAATAATCTTGTCGAGCTTGATATTTACATTTCGCGAAGGATCATCAATATCTTTGGCTTCTTCCGCATCGCGCATTTTCCGGACCTTCTCTTTGATTTGTTTCAAGCCAAAGACGAATTGCGCCGGTCTTCCGCCAATATACCGGAAGCGGTCTTTTTTGTCCTGCGCCTTCGGCTGATACAATTTGAGCCAATCGCCCATATCGAAAGCAAAAATCGGATAATCGGGTGTCGATCCGAACCGATATATGGTTTTCTCGTCCTTGACATACTCATAGTATGCCACGGATTTGAAATTAAAATATTCGGCTGTTTTCCGGGAAAATTTTTTCCCGATAACCGCCAATTCGGCATCGGTAAATTCCTTGAACGTTACATTGATATAACTTCCCGGCTTGGCCCCCTCATTATTTGCCCGTTTAAGAAATTCGGGCTTTGTTTCAATTTTTTTCCCGCCAAGCGGAATATTGAAACGCTTCGCCAATGTCAGACACGCATCTTTATAATCGAGATTTTCCAGATGCATACATAATTCAATGGCGTTTTTAGGCTTATCCCAAGCACCCCAGTCTTGTATAATCCAAACACCGTCGGAATTCTTGATAGAAGCCGACGGCGTTCGCTCTTCACGAATTTTGAAGAATTTGTTGGGCCGTGTCTCATCAATTTGAGGAAAATATTGCTTGATAATATCAAGCCCCCCGTTCGTAGCTTCCAATATCTCATCTGCCCAACTTTTCATATCTCATTAAGTTTTTTTTCGAGTTCGTTGATTTTTTTACGCAGGTAATTAAGCAGGAGAATTTCCGCCGGCACTTTGCCATTCTTCGCGGTGCTGATTGGCCTTGATTGGACCAATCGGATCTTCTCCTTCAATTCTTCTATTTTTTTTGTTATCTCCATTCTCTCAGATTCGGCAACTCTTCGTTGATTTAGGAAGCGCGTTAGTGCCTTCCTCTCTTTGCCGGTCAATTCCTCTCTGGCTATCCAGTTGCCGCTAATATCGCGGTAAACTTCAATGCCATTGACGGAAATTAATCCGTCATTAATGAATTTTATGTCTATTTTCATAGTTTCTCGGAATTTGCAATGTTAATAAGACCGGCACGCGTTTGAACGCCGGCTTTCTTGAATAATTTTTTCTTATGGTAGTAGAAAGTTTGAATATGAATACCAAGCTCTTCGGCTATGGCCGAATCGGTATATTCTCTTCTGAAAAGGTCAATAATGCGTAGTTCCCTCGGTGTAACGGGATTTCCACGCAAGGTGAAATGTTTATTGGCAAAATCAACACTTGGACATTCCGGAGATATTCTGAAATTTTCGGTTTCTCCAAGTTTTCCGGATGACCAGTCCGGGATATGATCGACGTCGCCATATAAGAAAAACGTATATAATTCGACCTGCCTTCGCAAGTCATCCGAAAGACCGGAGATATATTGAACGGCAGGTTGATCACTTAAATATTTTTGTTCAAGTTGCCGGTATATGTTATCCGGCAGATCCTTGAAATAATGTGTGGCGCCGTAACGAAGCCATAATACCTCCATTGTATCACGGACGCCGACAAATTCGATATCGTCATCCCAAGGCAATAACCCCGGGATTGCGTCTTTAATTTTCATCGTCCATTATTTTTTTAGCTGCTTCTTTGGCCGTCTGCAATTCATCCAGCATCTTGTAATATGCCAGATAAATTGCCGTTTCGATCCGAGGATTGCTCCTCCTTCCGTTAAAAACATCCCGGATTATCTGAGGACCGTAAACCAGCCCTCTCCGGTTATATATTTTTTTCTCCCTCATAATAGCCTGCACGGCTTCAACATAATGAGGGATGATTTCTTTTATCTTATCCCTGTCACGTTTGGTTATCATAGCTTTCTATTATTCTTTTGCAATGGTTTTTTTATTATTTTGTAACAGAATTGCAATACAAAT
>CAYMVE010000140.1:0-5183 GCA_964393715.1 uncultured Bacteroidales bacterium
CTAATGGAAACATTTTATAAAGATGCCAACGCAGAAGTTATGGACAAAGGAAAAAACTGGTTTCGCCTGAAAATATCCAATTTCCCGGACATGTCCGAATTATTGGAACATAGAATCTTATCTTTTACCCAACGAGCACTGGAACTTACCAACTGCAAAAATGTTTCCTATATCATAGAACAATCCATAACACAAGGTTTCGAAGAATCTATCATCTTTTTCTCTTGGGAATGAAAAATTATGAAGTTATGAAAAAAATAAATGTAATTATTGCAGTGTTATTAGTGCCGTTCGTTTTGAAAGCACAACACGACAAAATCTATTTCAAAACTTATAATTACGATGAAAGCTTTTATTACGGCACCATATTAAAAGCCATTAATGATTACCAAGCACAACAAAAAAAGCACGAATTCAAGCGGGTAAAAGTGGATATTGCCGGCAAAAAATTCCCCAACAGTCCCAAACTGTACAAACAACAATGGCACAACCCGCCCATTTCACAAGGAAATACCGGTACTTGTTGGGCATTCTCAACCACTTCCTTTATGGAGTCGGAAGTGTACCGTCTTACCGGACAAAAGGTCAAATTGTCCGAAATGTATGTGGTATATTGGGAATATGTCGAAAAAGCCAAAGGATTTGTTGAATCCCGCGGAACAACCATATTTGAAGAAGGTTCGGAAGCCAATGCCGTTACCAAAATTTATAAAAAATACGGCGTGGTTCCTTTTGATGTGTACAACGGACGGCTACCCGGCCAAAAGTTTTACAACCACGAACCCATGATGGAAGAAATGAAAAGTTTTCTGAACAATGTGAAGAAAAACAATATGTGGAACGAAGATTTCGTCATCTCCACCATTAAGAGCATCCTTAACAAATATATGGGCGAACCGCCTGCCGAATTTGACTACCAAGGCAAAAAAATAACCCCGATGCAATACCTTAAAGAAGTTATTAAACTCAATCCGGACGATTATGTAGATATCTTATCATACAAACAACATCCGTTCTACCGACAATGTTCTTATGATGTACCCGACAATTGGTGGGGAAGCAAAGATTATTACAATGTTCCGTTGAAAGACTTTATGGAGGCGTTAAAAAATGCCATAAAAAACGGATACACCGTAAGTATAGGTGGAGATGTTTCGGAACCCGGCCTGCTGGTAGATAAAGGAGACCCGCAAGTGGCCATAGTACCCGACTTTGACATTCCGTCGGACTATATCAACGACGATTCCCGCCAATTCAGGTTTTCAAACAAAACAACCACAGACGACCATGGTATGCATCTGGTAGGTTATTATGTAGATAAAAAAACCGGAAAAACATGGTTCTTGATAAAAGATTCGAGCTCCGGTTCAAGAAACAATGGAAAAGATGACGAAAAATTCGGCTACTATTTTTTCTCGGAAGATTATGTTAAACTGAAGATGATGGATTTTATGGTACATAAAGATGCCGTAAAAGATTTGTTGAAAAAATTTAAAACAAAATAATAAAAATTTATTGCCATGAATGTTTTTGAGACACTGCATAATTATTTGCACCACACTTTGTCTCTGAATCATAAATTCATGACTTCCGCAATTATCATTATTGCCATAGCAATAGTGGCATGGTTGGGCAATTGGATAGCCAAACGCATCATACTGGTTTTTGTAAAAAAATATGTGGATAAAAGCAAAAATCGGTACGACGACATATTGTATGAGAAGAAAGTATTTAACAGGCTGTCACAACTCGTACCGGCTTTAATAATTTATTTTACAATATCGATTGCCGTACCGTACAATCCCAAATTCATTCAGGTAATAAAAGACATAACGGCCGTTTATATGGTAATGGTGGTAAGCCTTACCATTACGGCCTTTTTTAATGCCATAAACGATATTTACGACAAAAATCCCAAACACAAAGGTCGCTCTATCAAAAGCTATATTCAAGCTGTAAACATCATTGTTATTTCCATTGGTATTATCATTGCTTTGTCTATCATCTTGCATAAAGATGTTACCACACTGCTGGCCGGACTGGGTGCCATGACCGCGGTAATATTGTTGATATTCAAAGATTCCATATTAGGCCTCGTTGCCGGCACTCAACTTACTGCCAATGATATGATAAGGGTAGGCGACTGGATAGTAGTCCCGAAATACGATGCCGACGGAGAAGTGGAAGAAATTACTTTGAACATAGTAAAAGTGCGAAACTGGGATAAAACGGTAACTTCCGTTCCCACATACGCCCTTATGACCAATTCTTTTATCAACTGGCGGGGTATGGAAGAATCCGGTGTAAGACGCATCAAAAGACATATAAACATTGACATGAAAAGTGTCAAGTTCGTTGACGATCGGCTATTTGAGAAATTTAGTTCCATCGAACTGATAAAAGATTACATGTCCGAAAAAAAACAAGAAATAGAAACCTATAATAAAACTCATAATATTGATACCTCCAATCCGGTAAACGGAAGGAGAATGACCAACATAGGTACTTTCAGAAAATATCTGGAAGCTTACCTGAAACACAACGAAAATATCCACACGGGCGTAACTTTTCTGGTAAGACACTTGCAACCGTCCGAAAAAGGGATCCCGATAGAAATCTATGTGTTTTCCAAAATTCAAGAATGGGCTAAATACGAAGAAATTCAAGCGGATATATTCGATCATATTCTGGCAGTAATACCGGAATTTGAATTAAGAGTATTCCAAGAACCTGCCGGCCACGATTTCGTAGAAGCATTCAACAGCATTAGAAGTTAGAAAATGAAAAAAATTGCCATTACCCTTATTATGACGGCAGCATTGATTGCTGGTTTCTTTCAAAGCTGCGTCACCTACACTCAAACAACATCCGGCAACAAAAATTTTGCCTACCTGTACAATCCGGTACTTACCACCATACACCCGTCCATACAATTTTATTTCGATAACCCGAATAAAATAACATTGTATTTATCACTCTCCAACAAAAACTTTAAGTTTGTAGGAAACAGCGCAAGCCTTGAAATGTACTACCGTGCTTTCAAAAACTTTGCAACGGCAAACACCCCTTTGGACAGCGGAACAGCCATAATAAACCCATTGAAAAACAGCGACAAAACATACATAGCCTTAGACATAAATACACAAAACAACTCAAACCTTGTAATTTATCTGCGAATAACCGACAAAATCACCAAAGCGGTATTTGAGAACTATTACTTTCTGAACAACCGGAATACAAACCATCCTTACAATTTCTTGGTAACGGATTCCACTACCCATGAAGTGATACCTACCGCTTTTATCAGCAGCACTGTAAAAATACGACACAACACCTCCGACTCGCTTTTTGTTTTTGTTTACAAATACAGGCAAAACCTTCCGCCTCCGCCATTTTCAACCAAGCAATATACTTTTGATTTTCCTCCGGAAAAAGCAGACTCCGTATTTGTCCTAAAAAGTACGGGCTTCCTTACTCCGCAATACGGCAAAGTTTATTTGATAAAAGCAGACACACAACTACAAGGTGGAAAAGTAATAACATGTTTTAGAAAAAACTTCCCCGAAATTAAAACCCCGTACCAAATGCTACTCCCCATACGCTACTTGACCAATAAAACAGAATTTGACAACTATATACATTACAAAAACAAAAAACAAGCTGTAGATGACTTCTGGCTCAATTGCGGAAAAAATAAGTTTAACGCCGCGGAAATGATAAAAGTCTATTACAACAGGGCCGTTTTAGCCAACATAATGTTTAGCACCTACCAACCGGGATGGCAAACGGATCGCGGCATGATTTACATTATGTTCGGACCGCCTAAATATGTATATAAATCGTCGGGTGGCGAAAAATGGATATATTCCATGAGTAGTAGTGCTCCGCTACAATTTGTGTTTCGCAAATACAAAAATCCCTACTGTGAAAATGTATATGTACTAAACAGACTTCTGGATTATAAGCCCGTCTGGTATCAGGCGGTTCAAACATGGCGCAGCGGTAAGATATATTCTGTTGCAAACTAAAGGTTTATGATTAAATTCCACAAAATATTTTTCCCCCTTCTTATTCTTTCGATTATTTGGGCGGTAAAAATCTTGGAAATTACCTCCGGACAACACTTCTATACATGGGGAATTTATCCGCGATGCTGGCACTGTATCCAGAACATACTCACGGCACCTTTTATTCATGGAGACTTTAAACATCTGTATTTCAATTCTATATATTGGTTCGTATTTTCAACTTCAATATTTTATCTTTATCCGAAACGAGCTTATCTTTACATGACTTCGGCATTTATAGACACCGGTATCATGCTGTGGATTATCGGCAGACCTTCCTACCACATCGGACTCAGCGGAGTAATTTATGCACTGGCATCCTTGTTGTTTTTTGCCAATCTGTTTGCCAAAGACTACCGGAAAAGCGCCATATCGCTGGCTATGATATTTCTGTTTGCCGGCATGGTACAAGGATTTATGCCCAAAGATATAAAAGTAAGCTGGGAAGCCCATGTCTCAGGTGCCATTATAGGATTTTTCCTGGGCCTGATAGAACACCTCTACGAAGAAGAAGCATACAGAAAATCAAAACAAAAACTATACGAGGATTATACCTAACCTAACCAAGAAAAAAAGCCACAGTGGTTTATCTTAGCAAAATTCTCTCTAACGGCCAAGTGTATGAGCAGTGGCGAGATTTCTCGCACTTCTGTTTATTTTTGCACTACTATTCAAAATTAGTATTTTTTTCAAGATATAAAAAATTTGTCAGCCATTGCTTATACACAATGTTAGGGGCTGTTTATTATCAAATAATTAACTATTATTTCAAATTCATAAGTAATTTTATCCAATAATTCTAATAAGCTTTCATTTTTTGTAATTGCACGATAATTATGAACTATTATATTTCTTATATCGTATATTAAGTCACCTAAATTATTTGGTACTTCAATATTAAATTTTTCTAAAAAATTTTTTGCATCTATTTCTAAATAAATTTTTATATCTTTTTCAAAGCTATTATCATTAAAATTAAGATGTCCGAAAATATTTCTAATGTTTTTTCTTTCGTTTCTTGCTTCATTTATCTTTTCAATAAAGTTGTTTTTAGTTATTTGCTTGTCCTTGTATTCCTGAAGCAACTTTTCAAATTGTAAAGAAAATTCATTAGTA
>CAYMVE010000141.1:0-5181 GCA_964393715.1 uncultured Bacteroidales bacterium
TGAAAATTTTTCACCACAAGTTTTTTACCTTTTTTCACCACTTCAAAACCTTCGGATTCCAACTTCTCTTTCTGATGCTCCACCCCACCGGGATATTTATCCACCAATTCGCCCCCTGATTTTAAGGTTCGCCAATAAGGTATTACTTTATCGCTTACTCCGTCCAACACCATTTCGGCCGAAGCATTGGCCGCTATCCATATAAAAATTCCGGTAGTAAGCGGGCAAGCGGTATCGGTTCGGTATTTTTTCGCGAGAATTTTTCGTATTTCGTTTACCGTAATCAATTTTCCTTCCGGCACTGTTTCCATGATTTCGTACACATCTTTCGGATGCGGCACCACCATTATTTTGGCTCCTTTCATTTTTTGGGAGACCTTAGCATCCAGTTCCACAATTTTGGGTAGATCCTCTTTATTTAGTTTTTCACGCCACGCTTTTGCCATTATTTTATCTTTTTCCTACAAAAATAGTTAATTTTGCCCGAAAAGTAAACAAATGACCATTACCACCAACAAAAGATTTGTAAAAACCCTGAAAGCCACACAAATTTTCATTTTTCTGCTTATGGGCGCCTCTGTCGTATTTCTGCTGACCTTATCCGAAAACGATTCGCAACAAAGTTGGAACTACATCATCCTGATTATTGCAGCCTATCTCTTTTTCAATGTTTTTTTGTACCTGAAACAATACACTTTTTTGGAAGTGGAAAAAGACCCCTCTTTTCTGATACTGAAATTTTACAATACTTTTTTTCTGTCAGCCGGCAAACGAAAAATAAGGATTCCGGTAGCATCATTGATTAAATACGAAATACACAAAGGCACTTTTCACGACAATCTGGTTTTGTATGTAAACACGCGGAACGGATTGGCCAAATATCCCCCCATAAGCCTATCGGGCTATCCCAAGCCCAAAGTGGATAAACTAACCTCTTTTCTGGATTCGTTGATAGCAAATCGTTCCGGCAAATGAACAACTTGTCTGCAATAGATATCATCATTATTCTTTCTTTTTTCATTATTTCACTGGCTATTGGACTGCTTTTTAGAAAAAAAGCCTCCAAAAGCCTAACAGAGTTTTTTTTGGGCGGACGTTCATTGCCTTGGTACATTGCAGGTTTGTCGATGGTAGCTACTACTTTTGCGGCAGATACGCCGCTGGCCGTTACCGAATTGGTAAATCAAAACGGGATTTCCGGCAACTGGCTTTGGTGGAATTTTCTGATAGGCGGCATGATTACCACTTTCTTTTTTGCCAAACTGTGGCGGCGTTCGGGTATCCTTACCGAAATAGAATTTATCAAACTTCGTTACGGAGAAAGCAAGCCTGCCCGTTTTTTACGCTATTTCAAAGCCGTTTACTTGGGGCTGTTTGTCAATACGATGATACTGGCTTGGGTCAATCTGGCTCTGATTACCATTCTGGAAGTTTATTTCGGTATTGACCAATCGGAAACTTTTTGGTATGTACTGATTGCCATGGCCATTGCGGCTTTTTATTCTTCCCTATCGGGACTTATGGGAGTAGCCGTAACCGATGCTTTGCAATTTATCATAGCTATTGCCGGTGCCATAATCTTAGCGGTTTTTGTGGTCAATTCGCAGGATATTGGTGGCCTGCAAGGTCTGATAAAAAAGGTTCCGCAAGGTTCTTTGCAATTTCTGCCACGCTTATCCGGCTGGTCCGACACCGTAGGAGTGATGACACTTGGTATAGGTTCATTGTTGGCATACATTGGCATCCAATGGTGGGCCAGTTGGTATCCGGGTGCAGAACCCGGCGGAGGCGGATACATTGCCCAACGAATGATGAGCACCCGCACCGAAAAGGATTCTTTTTTGGCTACCTTATTTTTCCAAATATTTCATTATGTGGTAAGACCTTGGCCTTGGATTATTGTGGCACTGGCTACCGTCGTATTGTACCCCGATTTGGCAGCCGACCAAAAACGACTCGGCTATATTATGACTATCAAAGATTATCTGCCGGCCGGAATGCAAGGGTTGCTGATTACTTCCATATTTGCCGCTTACATGAGTACCGTTTCTACCCATCTGAATTGGGGCGCCAGCTATCTGATAAACGACTTTGCCATTCCCGTACTCAAAATCAAAAAACCTGTAGCCGCCGGAAAAATACTGACCGTACTGATTATGATAGCCGGAGCATACACCACCACCTTTATCACTTCGATATCCGGCGTTTGGAAGTTCTTGCTCGAATCCGGAGCCGGCCTAGGACTGGTGCTGATACTCAGATGGTACTGGTGGCGTATAAATGTTTGGGCGGAAATTGCCGCCACATTTTCTCCGTTCGTCTATTATTTTCTTACCAAATTTGTTTGGCATCTGGAATTTCCGGAAGGTTATTTCTTTACGGTAGGATTGACCACGGCTACCTGGGTAGTGGTAATGCTATTGAGCCAACCCGACAACGAAAAAACGCTAGCCGATTTTGCTACGAAAATCAAACCCGGCGGATTCTGGAAAAATTTTTACCAACCCAACAACAACCAATTGAAATACAATGCTATAAATTGGATATTCTCCGTAATAGGTGCTTACACACTATTATTTGCCATCGGAAAAATATTGTTTTTCCAATACACGCAAGCTGTTATTCTCTTTGCGATTAGTTTGGTCTCGTTCGCCGTTGTGTATTTCATATTAAGTCAACAGTCACAGGACGCCTGAGGCGTTTTTGAACATTTTTTCAATCTTTTTTGGACGGCAAATATTCCCAATCCACAGTGCCCATGGAGTAAAAAACTTTTTCGGTAAATCCCGGATAGCGTTTTTCATTGTCTTCTATCATCTTTTTTACTTTGTAGCGGTTCGATTGATTTTCATGAGGACACCTAACCCTTTGTTCGCTAAAATTCATCCATCTTGCATATTCCGCCGCTTGTGCTTCCCTTATTTCCAAAAGAGGTCGTATGATATCAAATTCTCCTCCGAACATACTTAATTTGTAGGGCAAGGAACTGAATCGGCTCCTGAAAAGCATATTCATAAAAAAAGTTTCTACGGCATCATCCATATTGTGTCCCAAAGCCAACCTGTTGCATCCCAAATGTTTCATATACTGAAACAAGATACGCCGTCTGTTGAACGAACAATAAAAACACGGATTTTTGGTGCCGCCTCCCCAATCAATTGCCTCGGTATGTAAAATAAATTTCACATTGCGCCCGGCACAAAAGTTTTCCAAATAACCTATATCACTGCTGTATTTTACCCCCTCCAATTTCACATGTACGGCTATCACATCGTAAGAAACCGGTAAAAATCGTCGCCTCCGAGCCAAAATATCCGTCATCACCAAAGAATCTTTTCCTCCGGATAAGCCCACCAAAACGCAATCATCCCCCGCCACCAACGAGTGTTTATTAATCGTTCTGCCTACCTTTTTCAATATTTTTTCGGTAAATTTGTTATTGCTCTCCTTCATACCTTTTTAATTACAAGGCATCAAAGATAAATAGCATTTTTAGATTAACTTTGCCACACAAAAACAAAAACAGGTGGGAGAAAGCAATTTTGTAGATTACGCCAAAATATTCTGCCGTTCCGGTCGTGGAGGAAACGGTTCGGCACACCTGGCACGCTATAAATATGTGCCGAAAGGCGGACCTGACGGAGGAGACGGCGGCAAAGGCGGCGACATCATCGTAAGAGGTAACAAAAATATGTGGACTTTGATTCATTTGAAGTACAGTCGCCATCATTTTGCCGGACACGGACAACCGGGCGGTAGCAACAACCGAACCGGTGCCAATGGGGAGAATGTGATAATAGAAGTACCGCTCGGCACCGTCGTAAAAGACGAAGCAGGCAATGTGCTGTTTGAAATTACGGAAGACGGACAGGAAGTAATCCTACTCAAAGGCGGACGAGGCGGACGAGGAAACACCCATTTTAAGTCGGCTACCAACCAAACACCCCGTTATGCCGAACCGGGCGGCAAAGAACAAGAAGGCTGGTTTGTTTTTGAACTCAAAGTATTAGCCGATGTAGGCTTGGTAGGATTTCCCAATGCCGGAAAATCCACACTCCTTTCCGTATTGTCGGCAGCCAAACCCAAAATAGCCGACTATCCTTTTACCACCTTGGAACCGAACCTTGGCATCGTGCGGATTTCGGAATATGAAAGTTTTGTAATGGCTGACATCCCGGGTATCATCGAGCATGCCAGCGAAGGTAAAGGGTTGGGTATAAGGTTTTTACGACACATTGAACGCAACGCCATTTTGCTGTTTACCATATCGGCCGAATCGCTGGACATAAGCAAAGAATACGGCATCCTCCTGAATGAACTGAAAAAGTACAACCCCGAACTTTTGTACAAAAAAAGAGTAATCGCGATAACCAAATCAGACTTGGCAGACGAAGAAATGCGAAAGGAAATAGCCCAAACCATCCCTGAAGCGGTTCCTTATGTGTTTGTCTCGTCATTTACAAAAGACGGACTCGGTGCTTTGAAGCGTATATTATGGCAAATACTCAATGGAAATGATTGAAATACTGGAACATACCGACCAATCGTTGTTTCTTTTTTTCAACTCGCACCACTCCCCTTTTTGGGATAACCTTATGTGGCTCATTAGTGCCAAATATACATGGATACCGCTGTATCTGTTGCTAGTATTCATTGTGGTAAAAAAAGAAAAGCGGAAAGCATGGCTTGTGGTATTACTGGTAGCACTTACCATAACATTGTCGGATCAAATATCGGTATGGATAAAAAATACGGTAGCCCGGTACCGTCCTTGCCATAATTTACTCCTGCAAAACATGGTTCATTTGGTAAAAAATCATTGCGGCGGACAATATGGTTTTGTTTCGTCCCATTCGGCCAATTCTTTTGCCTTAGCCGCATTTTTTTATTTTTCTTATCGCCGTAAAATATGGTTATGGCTGTTTGTTTGGGCAGCCATTGTGGCATACAGCAGGATATATCTGGGCGTCCATTATCCGGCCGACATCCTTGCCGGAGGACTACTCGGCATCATCATAGGATACCTCACGGCAAGAGTCAAAAATATTTTGTTTTTTCACACAGGAGCCCCACCCAACACTCCTCAATAGCAATTAAAACCCCTTATTCGGACTTTTTTCCAAATGTATAGCGAAGACCTATGTTAGTTGAATAGAAAAAGGTCTTGTAATAATATGGGTC
>CAYMVE010000142.1:0-5106 GCA_964393715.1 uncultured Bacteroidales bacterium
ACGAGTATCAGGCCGATTTGAAAATATTTTTCGTGGAACACGAATATCAAGCCGGGTGGCAAGACAAATCCAAACAGCATTTGTTATATTAGCAGGTGGCATAAAGCGAGGGGGACTTTTTCCAATATGTTAATTTGTCGATAGGTTCCGTCGGGTAAAAGCCGAAAATCCGTTAAGGTTTCGATAGCTTTTTTATGTTTGTATTTGTCCGACAATACAAATACCGTTTTGGAATAATAGTTGGCAATGATGCTGATATTCAGACTTCCGGTTTTGTTTACAAAGACTTCATTATTGTATTGGTCCGAGCCCAAAATGATGCAATCGGCTTGTGCTATGAATTTTGCAACGGCGGCATCTGTTATCAGAAAGGTTTTGAGTCCTTTTGACGCCCAAAAGCCGGCTTGTATGCGTCCTTCTTTTCCGGGGGCGGATAAAGTTTGATAAATTTGCCTGATTTTCAGATGTTTTTGTAAATGGGATACTACATTTTTTACGGCGGCACTATTGCTGTGTGTGAGAATGCTTACCGGTTGGTGCGGGCAATGTTCTTTTATGCGCAATGCTTGCCGGTGATAGAGATTTTGGTAATATTGCTGCACGGATGCTATTATACGGGCTGTTTCCGACGGGTTGTTGGCCGCATTGAGTAGCATACGGGCAATGTTTGTCAGGTTGGTAAATAAATGTTGTTTGTGCAATAAAACTTCCAACTCCGTCCGAAACGACGAAGGTGTGTAACCGTGTTTCAATGCTTCGTTTAAGGTTTCCAATAAATTCAAAAGCATTTCCGTAGCACCGGATGTTTTGTCTTCGGCAATGTTTCTTATGCTGTTTTGGAAGTGTGATAATTTTTTGTCCATAGGCCGGTCAAAATGTGTTTGGATATATGAATGCAATAATAATAAAATTTCTACCTTTGCGGTTCAAAAATTTTTGATATGGCTTTGAAATGTGGAATTGTCGGGTTGCCGAATGTGGGAAAATCAACCTTGTTCAATAGCATGAGCAATGCAAAAGCTCAGGCGGCAAATTATCCTTTTTGTACGATAGAACCCAATGTGGGGATGATTTCCGTACCGGACAACCGTCTGGAAAAGTTGGCCGACTTGGTGAATCCCAAACAAATAGTACCGGCTACGGTAGAAATTGTAGATATTGCCGGGTTGGTTAGAGGTGCCAGCAAAGGAGAAGGACTGGGTAATAAATTTTTGAGCCATATCAACGAAACGGATGCCATTATTCATGTGATTCGTTGTTTTGAGGATGAAAACATTTCGCATGTGGACGGAAGCATCGATCCGGTAAGGGATAAGGAAACTATTGAGACAGAGTTGATGATGAAAGATTTGGAAGTGGTTTCCAATCGATTGGACAAGTTGGAAAAAAGGGCGGTTACCGGAAAAGACCAAGAAGCGGCAAAGGCTGTGGCTTTGCTGAAACGCTATAAGGAAGTGTTGGAACAAGGTAAGCCGGCACGCTCCGTAAGTCTTGACAATGAAGAAAATGTCAAATTGGCCAAGACTTTTCAACTATTGACCAACAAACCTGTATTGTATGTATGCAATGTAGATGCCGCAGCGGCAAAAGAAGGGAATAAATATACCCGTATGTTGGAGGAAGCTATTGCCGACGAAGATGCGGATATGCTGGTTATTGATGTGGCTACGGAAGCGGAGATTGCCGAATTTGAAACCTATGAAGACAAGATGTTGTTTTTGAGTGAATTGGGGCTTTCCGAACCGGTACTTAACAGGTTGATTCGGAAGGCTTACGAATTGCTTGGGTTACAAACTTTTTTTACGGCAGGTCCCAAAGAAGTGAAAGCTTGGACTTTTCGCAAAGGTATGACGGCTCCCCAATGTGCGGGAATTATCCATTCCGATTTTGAAAAAGGATTTATACGGGCGGAAGTGATTAAATATGAGGATTATATACAATATGGTTCGGAACAGGCCTGCCGTGAAGCCGGAAAAATCCACATCGAAGGAAAAGAATATGTGGTGGAGGACGGAGATATTATGCACTTTCGGTTTAATGTGTAGCGTCAATCCTTCCGGCGTGAAGCTACCCACTTACCTATAAAGTACATGGAGATAAGCGCTATGTAGTTGAACCTACATAATGGTTCGTATAGGTTTGCATAACTGATTGCCGACAATATGACGGCCGTTAGTAATAAAACTATGAAATCTGTAATTTTGCTTTTTTCCATCTTTTGTGATTTTTGTTACAAATAAAAGTGATTTTTTGCAAATATTAAATATTTATTGGGGAAAAGTACCCGGTTGGTTTGTTTTTTGTACAGAAAAAATGCTTTACTTTGTCAGGGAAAAAATCGTTTATTATGAAAAAGATTGTTGCACTAATAGGATTTATAGCGTTTTCGGTCATCGTTTTCGGGCAAAATATTCCGAAAGTAGAAATCAAAACACTGGATGGTAAGATTTTTTCTACCGACAGCCTGAATCATTTGAACAAGCCGGTTGTGCTTAGTTTTTGGGCTACATGGTGTGTGCCATGTGTAAAAGAACTGTCGGCCATTTCCGACAATTATGACGATTGGAAAGACGAAGCCGATTTTGAAGTGATAGCCGTATCTATCGATGATAGCCGCAGCACTTCGAGAGTTTCTCCCTTTGTAAACGGGAGAGGATGGCAATTTCCTGTATTTTTGGATCCTAATCAGAATTTCAAAAGAGCCATGAATGTCGTCAATGTACCGCATACTTTTTTGTTGGACAAAAACGGAAAGGTGGTATGGCAACACACGGCTTATACGGACGGAGATGAAGAACATCTGTTTGAGTTGATACAAAAGTTGAACAAAGGCGAAAAAATCGAAGAATAATTATGAGATATACCATAGGGTTGTTTTTGCTTGGTTGGTTGCTGACAAATGTATTGCAGGCACAAAACAATGGCCAGATACATGGCAATTTCCAAACGGATGTATATTTATACGAAAACGATTCTTTGATCAATGCGGTTCAACCCCGCCATAAAGCCGGTATCATGGGATATGCCAATTTTTTATACAATAAGGAGCATTTTTCGGCCGGCTTGCGATACGAAATGTATTTGAATACGCCGGAAGGTTTCGATGCAAGATATGACGGACAAGGTATTCCGTACCGTTTTTTGCAATATGCCAAAGGGAATTATAAAATTGTAGTCGGAAATTTTTATGAGCAATTCGGAAGCGGGTTGATTTTGCGGACTTATGAAGACAAAACTTTGGGAATAGATAATTCCATTGATGGTATCTTGGTGCATTTTGAGCCCGTAAAAGGGGTGTTGTTGAAAGGGCTGACCGGAAGGCAACGCTTTTTTTGGGATAGAGGTTCCGGTATCGTGCGAGGACTTGATGGAGAAGTAAGTTTGGGCGAAATTATAAAGCCTTTGCAGCAATCGGCTACTAATGTGATAATAGGTGGAAGTGCCGTTTCGAAATACGAACCGGATATGGATCCGATATACAAATTGCCTGAAAATGTGTTAGCTACAGCGGGACGGCTTACGGTTTCTCACAAAAATATCGTGTTGCAATCCGAATATGTCTATAAAATAAACGACCCTTCGGCGGATAATAATTTTATTTACCAAAACGGAGAAGCATTACTGTTGAGCGGCACTTATACGACAAAAGGATTTGGTATTATTCTGCAAGGAAAATCGCTTTACAACATGAGTTTCCGGTCGTCCAGAACGGCGAATTTGAACAACTTGACTATCAATTATATTCCGGCTATTTCCAAGACGCAGTCTTATGCTTTGGCGGCCATGTATCCGTATGCTTCGCAGCCTAATGGCGAAACGGGTTTTCAGGCCGATGTGTTTTTTCGTTTACCCAAAAAGACTTTGATAGGCGGTAAATACGGGACTACTATTGCTTTGAATTATTCTTATGTAGCTTCTATTAAGAAAATGCCTGTAAACGATACCGTAAGCATTGGACAACGAGGCACATTGGGATACAATGCCCGTCTGTTTAGTGTTGGTAATGAATTGTATTACAATGATTTGAATCTGGAAATTACCCGGAAGTTTTCAAAACATCTGAAAACTATTTTGATGTATCAGAATCTTATGTACAATTATGATGTGTTAAGGGGGAAAGAAGGACACCCCAATGTATATGCCAATGTCGGTGTGGCTGATATAACTTATAAGGTTAATTCGCAAAATGCTTTGAAAGTTCAGTTGCAGGGATTGTTTACCAAACAAGATTACGGCAATTGGGCCATGGGGCTATTGCAATACACTTACAAGCGGAAATGGTTTGTGGCCTTGATTGACCAATATAACTACGGAAACGAATTGCCGGAAAAACGGATTCATTATTACAACATGGCTTTGGGATATACACAAGGTGCTAGTAGAATACAGATAGGATACGGCAAACAACGGGAAGGTATTTTGTGTGTAGGTGGAGTTTGCCGGGAAGTGCCTGCCATGTATGGATTTACTTTGAATGTAAGTACCAGTTTTTAAAAAGTATGTTATGAGAAAGTTTTTATTTTGGGGGATACCGGTGTGGTTGTTTTTCCTTACTTCTTGCGATAAGGTGGAACCTCCTTATATTGAAGGAGGAAATACTCCTACGCCTGGAGGAGATACTGCCGCAGTCGTGAAAAAAGTATTGGTGGAAGATTATACGGCGCATTTGTGTAACAATTGTCCGGCAGCACACCGGGAACTGCAAACGCTCCAAAACATATACGGAGAGCAAATTGTTGCCGTTGGGATACATGTCGGAGGGTTGGCAGCTCCACTTACGGCTACCTATTTTGGGGAGGATTTCAGGACACCCACCGGTGATGAATTGAATGATTTTTTCGGTGCCGATGCCGCTGGGTTACCGGTAGGTATGATAAACCGGCGTCAATTTGATGGCAGCAGATTGCAACCATATAGCAATTGGGGGAGTGCTATCCAGCAATTGTTGGCAGAAACACAAACTCTGAATATTGTTACGGATGTTACATACCATGAAGCTACTGCCACACTTGATGTAAAAGCAATAACCACGGTGGTCAATTCTTTTCAGCCAACGGGCAATTTGAAGTTGTGTCTGTATTTGGTAGAAGATAGCATTGTGGGGTG
>CAYMVE010000143.1:0-5097 GCA_964393715.1 uncultured Bacteroidales bacterium
GTAGGACACATGACCCCTCCCGAAACAATATTTTTGCGGCAATCGGCACTACCGTTACACTTTTCCGCCGTATGAATGAGCGAACCGGTTTGCGGATAACGAAACAAGGTTTTAATGGTAGCAGGTTGATAACGGGCATATCGCAAGTTTTGTGTCATCGAAGGCGTATCCGTAATCTTCCCCGGATTAAAAATATTTTCCGGATCCCATGCCCGTTTTATGGATACCAGCCACTCATACACTCTACTACCGAGCATGAGCGGAATAAATTCCGACCGTAACAAACCGTCTCCGTGCTCACCACTTAACGAGCCTCGATATTTCTTTACGATACGGGCGGTTTCCGATGCCACTTGGTGCATAATTTGTACATCTTCCTCCTTCTTGATATTCAAAACCGGCCTCAAATGCAATTCTCCACTGCCAATGTGCGCGTAATAAATACAATCCAAACCGTACCGGTTAAGCATACGGTCGATATCATTTATATATTCTTTCAACACATAAGGACTAACTGCCGTATCTTCTATAAATCCCACGGGTTTTGCATCGGATTTCATATTGGACAATACACCTAATCCGGCCTTTCTCAACTCCCATACTTTGGCTATATCTTTTTCTTCAATCGTCGAATGATAATATCCCAAACCTTTGTTTTTCAGGTGGGAAATAATGGCCTCCGCTCTTTTTTGCAAAACCTCAACGGAGTCTTCCGCTATCTCGGTAAGAAGCACCGCTTTAGGGCTTCCTTTGATAAAAAAACGGTTCTTGTTCTGATTAATGTTTCCTTCGGTAAGTTTAAGCAATTTGTCATCGATAAGTTCTACGGCATAAGGCTCAAAAAGTAATATTTCCACATTAGCATCAAAGACTTCGTCAAAATCTTCAAATTGGCTGGCAATCAGAAGTTTGTGCTTAGGAGGAAGGTCAAACAGTTTGACTTTGATTTCATAAGCAAAAGCCAATGTGCCTTCCGTGCCACAAAGGAATTTAGCCACATTAAACGATTCGGGAGCAGACGGCTTAAACAGGGAAGATTCCGCCAGCACATCCAAAGGGTAGCCTGTGTTTCTACGATGAATAGATGGGTCGGGATATTGAGCCTCTATTTCTTTCCGGTTTCCGGCATCCGACAAGATGGCATCAAATGTACGGTAAATCTCGCCTTCAAGGGTGTTCAAATTCAGTTTATGTTTGTATTCCTCCGGCGTCAATGGTCCAAACTCCGCCTCTTCGCCATTGGACAATACCACTTTTACGGAAAGAATGCTTTGCCTCGTGGTACCGAATTTTAACGAACGAGCCCCCGAACTGTTGTTACCGAACATTCCGCCCAGTGTAGCTCTGTTTGAAGTGGAAGTTTCCGGCCCGAACATCAATCCGTACTTTTCCAATTCCCGGTTCAATTCATCTCTAATTACACCGGGTTGTACCACGGCGTATTTTTCTTCACGGTTTACTTCCAAAATTTTTCTGAAATGCTTGGATATATCCGCAATAATTGCCCTCCCCACCACCTGACCGGCCAAAGAAGTACCCGTGCCGCGGGGAATTACAGGAAGATTGTGTTTCCGGGCAAACCGCACCAGTATTTTAATATCGTCTTTGTCTTCCGGAAAAACGACACACAAAGGCATGATTTTGTAAATGGAAGCATCCGTAGCAAAAAGCACCCGTTTTTCTTCTTCCGTCCAAATCTCTCCCTTAAATCCGTATTCCGACAGTTTTATTTTTAATGTTTCACCGGTCATCCGTATTGTTTTTAATTTTTTCAATAAATTCAAAAAGCCACTTTTTTATCTCATCCCTGCTTTTTCTAAAAGCTTCGGTTTTTGCCTCATCATCGCCATTTATATCCGAAGGGTCGGGAAAAGATTGGTGCAGGTAGTTTTTTCCACCCGGAAAGAACGGGCAAGTCTCTTTGGCATGATCGCACACCGTGATTATATAATCGAAAGTTTCATTTTCGAAGTGGTAAACCGTTTTTGAAAAATGGGTGGACATGTCTATGCCTATTTCCTCCATAACTTTGATGGCATGAGGTTTGACAAAAGTTGCTTCGGTACCGGCACTGTATGCTTCTACCCACTCTCCGAAATAATGATTGGCCAATCCTTCGGCCATTTGCGACCTGGCCGAATTGTGCGTGCAAATAAACAGCAACTTTAATTTTCTCATACACTACAATTTTCGGGTAGGCTTTTCTGCCGATTCCGTTTCGGCTTCCAGCAAAAAGCGGAGCCCCAATCTGAAATAAAAAGCATTCAGGTTGAAATACGGTCTCAATTCTTTCGACGGCTTATCTTTATCAATCTGTCCGTCAATATAATCGTAACTATCTACAAACTCTGTTTCCCGCTCCGAAAGGGGTTTGTCGTCCAACACATCTACGGTTTTGCTACCGTCTTCGTAAGCCTCAACCAACTCACCTTTCGAGGGCATATAAGTAAGAGTGGATGCTCCAACCACCCCCGAAAATGCCAATCGGGGCTTGATGAAATATTCCACGGAAAAACGCACAAACATACCTGCGGCAACTCCCCCCTTGTACCAATATTTTTCGTAATAAGTTTTATAGGGATACAATCTGGTAAGTTCCCGGATTACATGTCCCAGTCCCAAAACAATACCTGCTCCTGCCGCATAATGCATGTTGGATACAGTATGACGAAAAGCCACATAAGGTTTTACCTCCGTAAACGAAGCATAAAACACATATTGGTAAGTGCTGTCTTTAAAAGATTGGGATGCGCTGTCCTGATAAGTCTGCTCAATATAATTTTTTTCACCCATAAAGTATTCAACCACAAGTCCGGTACTAAACCCGTTTTTCAGTTTGTATTCCAAACCTGCTCCCACCGTCATTCCGTTTCCCAGATAAACTTCCGACGACTTCACGGTAGTCAAAGAATCAAAAACCGTTACATTAGTTATCCCGGTAAAATCCGGCGAAATATCAAAATTGTAGCCGCTACCCAGCCAGAAAGAAAACCGATCTTGTGCATTGCTAACCAATGAGATAGCTCCAACCAGCCATATCAAAACCATTTTTTTCATAAGCGTACTTTTTATAAGCATATTTCTTGTCTTTGTTTGGCGGCAGGTTTATAGCCCATCGTTTCGGCTTTTTTCAAATCCATACATGCCTTGTTTACATCACCGGCATTAAAATAACAGGCCCCGCGATAATAAAAATACTCCGCAGGCGTGGATTTTTTCGAGTATTTTACGGCAAGGTTAAAGTCTTCAAGGGCATCTTTATACTTGTGCTTATTAAATTTGAGCAGCCCTCTTTTGAAATAGGGCAACGGATTTTTTTTGTCCAACGATATAGCCTTGGTAAAGTCCCGCTCCGCCATCTTTTCCTTGCCCGTTTCGTCATATACCAATGCCCGTTCCACATAAGCTTCTACATTCTTAGCATCGTAAGCAATGGCTTTGTTAAAGGAGGCAATGGCTTCTCGCATCTTTTTTTGTTTGTGCAAACATTTGCCTTTTCTTACAAAGATATCGGGATTACGCGAATGAGTCTTTTTCACATAAGTATCGTAAAACAATACTGCTTTGTCACATTTGCCCGAAGCGGCATAACTGTCGGCCAACATCAAAATAACATCATTATTATAATCTGGATTTTCCGAGTATATCTTGCCAAAGTCCTGTATAGCTTTTCCAAACTTCCTTTTTCCATAATAATAGTACCCCCTTTCGTATAAAGCATCGGCAAAAGACGGGTCTTTTTCTATGGCTTTATCAATGTATTTCAGAAAGTTAGCATCATCTTTTTTCGACTTGTAATCCATGGCCACTTTATAATAGACCTTTGGATTCGGAGAGCCCAAATCGGCGGCACGACGGTAATCCACCAAAGCCTTGTCCGGCTTGTTGAGTTTTTCGTAAGCTTCCGCTCTTTTTTCGTAATAAACAGTTTTTTGAGGGTGCAGTCGTATCAGATTGGAAAGGTCGGAAACCGCCTCTTGATAGTTGCCAAGTTCGAAAGCAAGTTTGTAATGTTGCTCGTAAGCTTCCGAATAGTTTGAATTGGCTGTTATGGCCTTGCCAAAATACTCGTAAGCGTTTTTTTTATCTTTTTTGTACAAATAAGCAAGTCCGGCACCATAATACGCTTCATAAAAATACGGATCTTTTTTTACTACGAACCGGAACTTTTCTATGGCTTGATCATACTTTTTATCGTTCAGAAGTTTTTCTGCCTGCGAATAGGTGTAATTTACCGACTGTGAATAAGCCGTTACCACCACAAACCATATTCCTGCAACGATTAACAAAGACTTTTTCATAAATCTAATTTTTTGAGTACGGTTTTATTTTCGGACATCAAAGGTATCAATAAAATATTGTTGAACAAAAGCATGTCGGCAGGACCTTTTACTCCTTCCAGCAATACAAATGTTTTTCCGCTTTTCCAATCATAAACAAAAACCTTTCCGTCCTCGTAGTTTTCACCCCACGACGAGACGATAAGCCGATCGCCGGCATATTGTACGCCATCAAGATACGGATAGTCCGGTATGGAAAAAGTGCGTTTGCTCTTTTGCGGATTATTGACATCGAACCTATAAATAGTGCCCGCTTCGGAAAAAGACACGACATAAAGCGTAGTTCCTTCAAGATACAATCCGTTGGGTTTGGTAAGTGCCACCCACTTTTCGGCCCTATTGGTTTTTAGGTCCATCTTCCAAATCATGCCGCCACCCAAATCGGAAACATACAATGTCTCTTTGTCTAAAACCAAATCGTTCAAATCTTTGGATAAGGGGAAAACCAGCTTTTTGGTTATCTTCCCGCTTTGTTCGTCAATCACGGCCACATCTTTCAACGGGGCTTCCGTCACATACAATTTCCCTTCAAACGCCGTCATCCCTCTCGGAAACATTAATCCTCTCGTTAGCACTTTGCCCGGAACCAGTTTGCCTTCCTTCAAAACCGCTTCGGTTATGAGACCGCTTTTGGCCCATGAGATAAAAAATTTACCGGTCGTTTTATCGTATGCTATACTCTCCGGTGCTTTGTATTGAGCCTGTGTAAGTTGTGGTAAAAACCCCATCATCAACAAAACAAGAAGAAACATTTTTT
>CAYMVE010000144.1:0-5043 GCA_964393715.1 uncultured Bacteroidales bacterium
CATAATGTGCAGCCAGATTCCCGTCCGCAGAAACAATCGTCCATTCATCCTCAAGAATTTCTATTTCCCTGCTTCCGGCTATTACCATCGGTTCTATTGCAATCACCATACCGGCTTTCAATCTCTTGCCGTTACCTCTCCTGCCATAATTGGGTATCGACGGATCTTCATGCAAATGCCTTCCTACTCCATGTCCTGTAATTTCGCGAGGAACCGAATATCCAAACTTTTCCACATAAGACTGTATGGCATGTCCGATATCCCCTACCCTATTACCGGCTCTGGCTTGTTCTATTCCTAGAAACAAAGCTTTTTTGGTAACTTCCATCAACTGATCGGCTTCTTGGCTCACCTCTCCTAATGCAAAGGTATAGGCCGAATCGCCGTAAAATCCGTTTAAAAGAACGCCACAATCAATGGAGACAATATCTCCTTCTTCAAAATAAACCTTATCAGACGGAATTCCGTGTACCACTTTGTGATTTTCCGAAATACACAAAGTAGCGGGAAACCCGTGATATCCTTTAAATGCCGGAATACCTCCATTATCTCTAATGAACTCTTCAGCTATGGTATCCAATTTTTTGGAGCTGACGCCCGGTTCAAGGTATTTGGCTACCTCTGCCAGCGTCTTGCTCACCATCAAATCGGCTTGCCTGATTAATTCTATTTCTTCAGAACTATACACCATTATTCCCTGCTTAAATAGCGGCCCCATATCCGCCCCGGCCTTTTATCTTACCGGATTTTACCAATCCGTCATAATGACGCATCAACAAATGACTTTCAATTTGTTGCAAGGTATCCAAAACGACACCTACTAAAATCAACAACGAGGTTCCGCCGTAAAAATGAGCAAACTGGTTGTTTACTCCGACAATTATGGCAAATGCAGGCATAATGGCTACAAATGCCAAGAAAATAGAGCCCGGAAGTGTTATCCTGGACATTATATTGTCAATAAATTCTGCTGTTTTTCTACCGGGTTTTACGCCGGGAATAAATCCTCCGTTTTTCTTTAAGTCTTCTGCTATTTGAGTCGGATTGATAATAATTGCCGTGTAAAAATAAGTAAAGATTATAATTAACAAGGCAAATGTGAAATTATACCAAAAACCGGTATAATTGGCAAATGCAGCGGCAAAACCGCTCATAGAATCTGCCGACCCAAAGTTTACAAACATCATCGGAATAAACATTAGTGCTTGTGCAAAAATTATAGGCATCACTCCGGCGGCATTTACCTTCAACGGCAAATATTGTCTTACTCCGCCGTATTGTTTATTGCCTACTATTCTTTTAGCATACTGTACCGGTATTTTTCTCACTGCCTGAACTAGCGCGATGGTGATAAGAATAACCACCAGTAATGCTACCAATTCGATAAGCAACATTACCAAACCACCTTGTCCGTTTAATCTTGCTGCAAATTCAGCAGACAATGCAAAAGGCAACCGGGCAATAATACCAATCATAATGATTAACGAAATACCGTTGCCAATTCCTCTGTCGGTTATCCTTTCGCCCAACCACATAATAAAGATGGTTCCGGCCGTTAGAATAAGTACGGAACTGATTGTGAAAAATGTACCTTTTACGACAAAGGCACTTTCGGGCAATTGTGCATGCAAATTAGCCAAATAACTCGGTGCTTGGAAAAGCAGAATCAATACAGTCAAATATCTTGTAATTTGATTGATTTTCTTTCTTCCGCTTTCCCCTTCTTTTTGCAATTTTTGGAAATAAGGCACTGCAACACCAAGCAATTGTACAACAATCGAAGCCGAGATATAAGGCATTATTCCCAATGCAAAAATCGAAGCATTGGAAAAAGCACCTCCCGAAAACATATCAAGCAGTCCTAAAACTCCTGATGATGTTTGTTGTTTCAATGCTTCCAATTGCATCGGATCTACGCCCGGTAATACTATAAAGGACCCCATCCTGTATATGGCCAGGATACCTAAAGTATAAAGTATTCGCTTTCGCAGATCCTCAATTTTGTAAATATTGACTAATGTTTCTATTAACTTTTTCATTCACTAAATAATATTTACGGTTCCGTTTTGCTTTTCAATGGCTTCCTTGGCTGATTTTGAAAATGCGTGAGCATAAACATCAAGTTGGGTGGTAAGTTCTCCGTCTCCCAGAATTTTCACCAAATCGTTTTTTCTTACCAACCCTAATTCATAAAGGAAATCAAAGTCTATTTTGCTCACATTGTATTTTCCTGCCAAATATTGCAAATCTTTAAGGTTGAATACTTGATATTCTTTTCTGTTTATGTTCTTAAACCCGAATTTCGGAACTCTTCTTTGCAGAGGCATTTGTCCTCCTTCAAATCCTATTTTGGCAGAATATCCGGAACGGGATTTGGCTCCTTTATGTCCTCTTGTGGAAGTTCCGCCTTTTCCGGAACCTTGTCCTCTGCCCACTCTTTTTCCTTCTCTTTTTACAGCACCTTTTGCAGGTTTCAATTCATTTAGTTTCATTGCAAAATATTTTTTAGATTTCTTCTACTTTCACCAGATGTTTTACTTTATTGATCATCCCCATTATTTGAGGAGTTGCTTCGTGCTCTACGGTTTTGTGCATCTTGGTCAAGCGCAAAGCCTTTAATGTATCTTTTTGTCTTTTCGGATGTCCTATTCCGCTTCTAACCAAAGTGATTCTGACCTTTTTCATAATTTGAAATCTTTTATCCGTTAAAAACTTTATCGAGGCTTACTCCTCTTTGCTTTGCAATGGTTTTGGCATCCCTCAGCTCCAACAAAGCTTTGATAGTTGCCTTAACCAAGTTATGAGGATTCGAAGAGCCTTTCGATTTGGCCAATATATCTTTTACTCCAACGCTTTCCAATACGGCACGCATAGCACCACCGGCTTTCACTCCGGTACCGGACGATGCCGGTTTTAGGAATACTTTGGCTCCACCGTATTTAGCCGTTTGTTCGTGAGGTATGGTTCCATTTATGATAGGAACTTTCACCAAATTCTTTTTAGCATCTTCAATTCCTTTTGCGATAGCGGTTATTACTTCTTTTGATTTGCCCAAGCCGTATCCGACAATTCCGTCTTCGTTACCAACAACCACTATTGCGGAAAAACTGAAGGTTCTACCACCCTTTGTAACTTTTGTTACTCTTTTTATTGCTACCAATTTTTCTTTTAACTCAAGGTCGGTAGTTCTGATTTTTCTAATACTTCCTGCCATAACTCATTAAAATTTTAGACCACCTTCTCTTGCTCCGTCGGCAAGAGCTTTTATTCTACCAAAATATAAATATCCGTTTCTATCGAATACGATAGTTTCTATTCCTTTTTCCCGAGCTTTTTGGGCCACTAATGCACCCACTTTCTTGGCTTGTTCCAGCTTGGTGATTTTTTTGTTTTCTTCACCAAGTTCTACGGATGAAGCGCTTACGAGAGTATGACCTTTGGTATCGTCTATAATTTGTACATGTATGTGTTTGTTGCTTCTAAACACGGTCAACCTGGGTCTTTCGGGTGTTCCCTTTATTCTTTTTTTGATTCTGTATTTTCTTTTTATTCTTCTATCTATCTTTGAAGTTGCCATTGTCTTAAGTTTTTTTATTTACTAGCTGCTGATTTTCCTGCTTTTCTTCTGATTTGTTCTCCTACAAACTTGATACCTTTACCTTTGTACGGTTCAGGTGGTCTAAATGACCTTATCTTTGCTGCAACTTGTCCCAATAATTGTTTATCGTGACTTTTCAAAGTAATAATAGGGCTCGATCTTCTTTCGGTTTTTGCTTCCACCTTCACTTCTGGTGGTATTTCAAAATATATCGGATGCGAATATCCGAGGTGTAATTCAAGCATTTGTCCTTTTGCTTCGGCTTTATAGCCGACACCTACCACTTCTTGTTGGATGGTAAATCCTTGCGATACGCCTATTACCATGTTGTTGATCAACGAACGATACAATCCGTGATAAGCTTTCACTTGCTTTTCTTCGGATTCTCTTGTAAGCACTACTTTCCCGTCATCTACCTTTACGGTGATTGAGGGATGTACTTTTTGTTCGAGCTCGCCTAACGGTCCGGTTACTTTGACCGTATTGTCCTTACTTACTTCTACCTTAACCCCTGATGGAATTGGTATGGGTAATTTTCCTATTCGTGACATTTTTTCAAGTATTTTTGATTTTTAGTAAACATAACAAAGTATTTCACCGCCCACATTTTCTTTTCTGGCTTGCTTATCCGTCATCACTCCTTTGGAGGTTGAAACAATGGCAATTCCCAATCCGTTCAACACTCTGGGCATTTCCTTTGCGTTTGCGTATTTTCTCAAACCGGGTTTACTTACTCTTTCAATGTGTTTAATCACAGGCACATTGCCCGGTTGAGAATATTTCAGAGCTATTTTTATAATTCCTTGTTTGTTGTCGTCTATAAACTTATACCCCAATATGTATCCTTGTTCTTTAAGAATCTTCGTAATTTCTTTTTTTAGATTCGAAGCGGGGATTTCCACTACTTTATGCTTTGCCATCAAAGCATTTCGCAATCTTGTCAGGTAATCTGCTATAGGATCTGTTACCATGGTTCTTCGTTTTTATTATTACCAACTTGCTTTTTTCACTCCAGGGAGCAATCCCATGGAAGCCATTTTTCTAAATTCTATTCTGCTGATTCCGAAATATCTCATATAACCTTTGGGTCTTCCGGATATACCGCATCTGTTGTGCAATCTTACTTTTGAGGAATTTCTCGGTAATTTTTGCAATTCTTCCCACTTTCCTTCTTTCTTCAATTGCTCGCGTTTTGCAGCATATTTTGCTACTAATTCTCGTCTTTTTCTTTCGCGAGCTTTCATTGATTCTTTTGCCATATTCTAATTATTTTTTTTAATGTTTTTGAAAGGCATTCCAAAATCTCTTAATAAAGCATAAGCTTCTTCATCGGTTGGTGCCGATGTAACAAAAGTTATTTGTAATCCCATGATTTTGGGAACTTTGTCAAGATCTATTTCCGGAAAAATGATTTGTTCTTGTATTCCTAAGGAATAATTTCCTCT
>CAYMVE010000145.1:0-5041 GCA_964393715.1 uncultured Bacteroidales bacterium
CCAGAACCGGAAAACTTTTGGCTTCCGACTATGAAAATGTGCGTCCGGATATATTAATATTAGGTAAAGCCCTATCTGGGGGAGCCATGCCCATATCCGCCGTATTGGCCGACGACGAAATAATGCTCACTATCAAACCGGGCGAGCATGGTTCCACCTTTGGCGGAAATCCACTGGCATCCAAAGTAGCCATTGCCGCATTGGAAGTGGTAAAAGAAGAAAACTTGGCCGAAAACGCTTACAAATTAGGAGAAATTTTCCGTAATGAAATTAAATCTATCCAATCCGATATGATAGAAGAGGTGAGAGGCAAAGGCTTATTGAATGCTGTGGTAATAAAACCCAAAAACGGAAAAACGGCATGGGATGTATGTGTAAGAATGAAAGACAACGGCATGCTTGCCAAACCAACTCATGATCACATTATCCGATTTGCTCCCCCGTTGGTAATTACGGAAGAACAATTACTGGAAGCCGTTGAAATATTCAAAAACACTATGAAAGAATTTGAATAGGATAAATTTTAACATTAACAAAAAAGAGGGTGCTCCGTTTGGTTGCACCCTCTTTTTTTTATTATCAAAAATTAGCACTAAAATTTGGTAGCACCGTCACTATTGCTTCCGAATTGATAAGTTAAAAATATTTCGTGTGATCCCACGGAATATTTCCCTATGTCGGACAAAGTATAATCGTACGCATAGCCAAACATAAAACTTCCGGTCTTTAGACCAAACATGGTCACTACTGCATTATCCGTTCGGTAAGACACTCCTACATTAAACATTTTCATGAATGTGGCATTCACATTAAAATCCAATTGCAGATAACCCGTCTCAATAAACTTTAATAACAATCCGCTTTCTATAGATACATTGTCGTTTATATCCATAAAATACCCACCGGTAAAATTATAATGCCGTATCTGCCTGTTTTCCAGATTATCTTGATTCAACAACGAAACTTTTCGTCCCATTAATTGGTAAACGGATAAGCCGGTATAATAATGTTTATCTTCGTCATAGAAAAACATTCCAAAATTGAAATCCGGAACTATCATTTTATCGGTAGCCTTCATTACGGTCAAATCATAATCATCTTTTGCATTTATCAAAAATTTATTAATTGAATATTGGTACAAAACGGCAGACAATGCCATTGATAGGTACATACTGCCACCCAATTGTAACCGATAAGCATAAGTACCTTCCAAACCTAATTTATTTTCCATACCTGCGGAATAATTAAAAATACGCCCACCGGCCCCCATGTTATCCATGAAACGCATGTGTCCGGACAAAGTCTGAAAAGAAGGAGCTCCGGCAAATCCCGACCATTTTTGCTTTATGGCAGTTGTAAGTTCCAAATTTTGTTTGACACCTGCATAGGCAGGATTGACCAAATACAAATCGTTATAAAACAAGCTATATGAATCCAACTGCTGGGCATTCACAATACTTGCCATTAATAATAAAACTACCGATATTACCGATTTTATCTTTTTCATAATTTCAATATTTTATTTTAATACATTACAGTCAAATATCCATTGTAAGATGTGCCATTGGGCAATGTTATTATGTAATAATATGTTCCGGCTGCCACTTGTTTGCCGTGAGCATCTTTACCGTCCCAAGGTTCGGTATAATCATCTGAAGAAAATACCAAATTACCCCATTCATTATACACTTCGACTACAGCCCCGGGATACACATCAATATTTTCGATTACCCAGTAATCATTTTGTCCATCCCCGTTAGGCGTCAGCAAGTTGTATATTACCAAATCCACATTACAATCGTTTTCGGTAAGAGGAACAAACACGCTGTCCGATGCTTGACAATTATTCATATCCGTCACGGTTACAAAATAAGTTCCCGTAGATATGTTTTCAAGATTTTGAGTGGTTGCACCGGTATTCCAATCATAGAAATATATACCGGATGCCCCTCCGCTCACATTCATATCGATAGCCCCGGTTTGGGTATTCTTGCAATTTTCAGGGGTTACCGTAAATGACAATTTAAGACTATCCGGCTCGGTTACGGTAATGCTATCATAAAAATCGCAATTATTAGCATCAATAACTCGTACTCGATAATCTCCGGCCGGCATGTTTGATAAACTCATGGCCGTATCTATCAAAATAGTATCGGAATACCACAATACGATATATGGCATGTTATTTCCGTTTACTTGAGCGGAAATAATTGCCGTGCTATCTCCTGCACACAAAATATCAGTAGCACTTAGCGTAATCGTCGGTGGCAACTGTTCTACGAGCTCTACGGAGTCGACAACCGAACAACCTCTTGCGTCGGTTATGGTATAGGTATAAACACCTACACTCAAACTATCTATATCCTGCAAGGTATCCCCATTACTCCAAGTATATACATAAGGCATAACTCCGCCGGACACAAACAAGTTGATGGCACCATCGTTATTATGACAAGAAACAGGCGTTTTATCTACTATTACTTGAATAGGAGTATAATCCAATACCTCTGCACTATCCGTTACGGAGCAACCATTGGCATCCACTACTGTGACACTATAATAGCCTGCCGTTAAGCTATCAATGGCAGATGTGTCGCTACCGGTATTCCAATTATAAGTATAAGGCTGAGTACCGCCATTGACAAAAACATTGAGAGCTCCGTCATTACCGGCACAACTTACATGGGTTACGGAAAAATTCAGTGTCAACGGTTCAAAACCGAATATTTCTACGGAGTCCACCACTTGACATCCACTATGGTCAGAAACAGTAACTATATATACGCCTGCACTCAAGCTATCTACACCCGATACGGTATCACCAGTTGCCCATAAATAGGTGTAAGGAGCATTTCCACCAGTAACGGTTGCTGTAGCAGCACCGTCATTCCCGTTGCAAGTTACATCATGTGTCTGGAATACCACTTGCATAGAAACATACGGCAATACTTCGGTAGAATCTACTACCTGACAACCCCGGCTATCCGTTATTGTTACCACATACCATCCGGCAGCCAATCCTGTAATTTCGGAGGTTACAGCCCCGTTGTTCCATGCATATTGATAAGGTGCGGCACCACCGTTTACGGCAACATTTACCGAAGCATCATTTCCGGTACATGTTTCGTTATGGGTTTCAAATACTGCCGATAAGGTGTCATAAGGCAATACGGTAAACGAATCTACCTTGGTACACCCGTTAACATCCGTTACGGTAACTATATAGGTTCCGGCTACCAAGCCACTAATACCGGAAGCCGTATCTCCGGTTGTCCACAAATAAGAATAGGCAGGTGCTCCTCCGGTAACTCCCAATACAATGACTCCGTCTCCACCATGACAAGATTCATTTGTCACATTTGCCACTACGGTTATCGTATCATAATGGCCAACCCAGGCGGAATCAACCAACTGACAACCATTTACATCGGTAATGGTTACAATATAGTTTCCTGCTGTCAAAGAATCCAAATCTTCAACGGTATCCCCTATCGACCAATTATAGTAATACTGAGGCGTTCCGCCACTCACGGTTAAATCTATTTTGCCATCTCCTCCGTTACAGGACTCGTTTTTCACTTCCATTACGGCAGAAAGAGGAGCAGGTTGATTGATAAAGACAGAATCTACTTGAAGACAACCGTTAGCATCGGTAACGGTAAGTTTATACCACCCACTTGGGACATTATATAAAGTATCTAGTGTATCTCCCGTACTCCAACTATATGAAAACGGAGACATACCAACATTAGGAGTCGCAACCAAAGTAGTAGAATCGCTATAACAATAAATATCATGAGTAGTAGTAAAATCAATATTGGTTTCAGGGCACCCGTATTTGGCCACAAATACAGCTTTGCTAGCCGCAGTAGTCTTTACCAAAGAGTCCATACCTATAAATAAAGTATCCGAAGCAAAATCACCCAGCACATAACGATTATTATTTAATGAATACAAATCTACGGAATTGCGTCTGGCCCTGTCAAAACCATTACCGTAAGCCTGTGCAAATTTGAAGATATTACCACTGGTATCCATTGAGAAAATAAAGGCATCTCCATTGTCGGCAGAATAAATGGTGCCATCAAAATCCACATCTCCGTCAAAAGTACCGGAAACTACAATGCCGGTATCCAAATCGGATATGGCACTTGCATAATCCGTTAAGGTACTCCCGTAAGTTTTAACCCACTGGATAGTTCCCGCAGTATCTATTTTGAATATGGCAATATCCTGATCTCCATTTGAACCAAAAACAAATCCGTCTTCCGTAACACCGGATGAAGCCAAACTGCCTACTGTATATATGTATCCACCATTACCGACAGTAACATCATTTAAAGCGTCACTCTCTACTCCCCCAAAATTTTTCACAAAATGTACATTACCGCTGTAATCCAGCGAAAGCAAAAGCATATCGGCACCACCCGCAGATAAATAGTTGGTTCCGTCTATATTTATGGTTCCGTAAAAATATCCTGAAATGTAATAATAGTTGTTGTCATAAGCAATCCTATTCAAAAAATCAGCATTATTATTGGTTGTATAAACCTTGGAATACACATATTGTCCATCCGAAGTATATTTAGCGAAAAACAAATCCTTGGTACCATTGGCCCAATAATAAGCATCATAACTATTTTCATCTCCTATGTACACGGAATCTTTAAAAATACCTGTAACAATAATATCCCCATTTTTATCAACATTTATACCTTCTCCTCTGTCATTTCCTAATCCCCAAGCAAAATGTTTTAACCAAATGACTTGTCCGTTAAATCTCATTTTCATAATAAAACCATCCAGATTATTGCCATCTCCTACAGTTCCAACCAGAGTATCATTATCTATAAACAAAGTATCTGAAAATCCTCCTGTAATATAAATTACATTATTATTTTTATCCACAGTCATTTCACTTAAGTTCATCTTATTGGAAGACTTTAAATGCTTGGCAAAAACTATATGACTGTTATTATTAAACTTTAACACAAGAGCATCCTGAGAACCATAAGATACAAAAGCAGTATCTTTCACAAAA